>JBGAUP010000133.1:0-15285 GCA_044228585.1 Runella sp.
CCGTCCCGATTTTTTGAGTACATACCCGTTGATACCCGCTTTGATGGCCTCGCGTATGTGGGCGGCGTCATCGGCCATAGTGAGCAGTAAGATTTTAAGATTTGGAAACCGTTCTCGTAATACCAGTGTCAAATCAATTCCGCTTAGGTGTGGCATGTGAAGGTCTGAGATAACGATGTCCACGTTATTGTTCTCTAAAAATGTCAATACCTTTCGACTATCCGTAAAAGTCATCAGGACCGATATGTTTTCAATCGTGTCAAACAACATCTGGAGGCTATCCAAAACGATTTGGTGATCATCTACAATCAGTAGGCGAACGGGCGTAATCATATAGGTATTCATGAGGTAGTAATTTGGCACAAAAATCAACCAAATCTTACAAAAGATTACTCATGGTTTTCCATGATTTTTTATCGTTGAAAACCATGAAATCATGCCCAAGAAGTGAAATTACAAAGAAGCCCGGAGTGTCAGATAGAAAGGTACTTCGATGTGTTCTTTAGAATTATCAAGAATCAACTGCGCGGTTTGTTGACCCATTCGTTGAAAGTCGGTCGAAATAGTGGTAATGCCGTCTAAGATGATTTTTTTGAGGGGTGTTTCGTTGTACGAAATAATCCCCACCTCTTCTCCTACTTTTAGTTTTGAGGCCAATGCTTTTTCAACCAAGGTAATTAAATCATTTTCGGTGATGCTGATATAGACTTCGCCTTGTCGGATGGGCTGATTAGCAATGCCACTAATTACCTCAAAATCAAAAGAATATTGATGACAAAATAGCGACAAGCCATCAAGAATTTCTTTGGGATGATGCGATTCTTGCGGAAAAATAATGTTGATTTTATGGTATTTCGACAACGCTTCTAAGGCTTGTTCGAGCGCATTGTAAATGTCTTTTTCAAAGTTTTGACAGACCGAGCCGTATTTTCCTTTGATGCCCGCAATGGGTTTGTCCACTACAATCACTTTTTCGCGCGGAATGGTGTCGTTAATCACCACGTGCGCGTTCTCTCCACCTTCCGTAAAGTGGGGAATAATGACGTAATGCGTATAATCGTGACTGTTGGTTTGGAGGAGTTTTTTGAAGTAATTAAAATCGTTGTTGTAAATATAAAAATCAATGGTAACGCGCTCACCCAAGGCCGCAACTAAGGCATCATAAATGAGTTTTTTGTGTGCATTCAATTTATTGACCAACAAAAAAATCTTTGGCTGTGGATGAATCACCGTGCTTTTGATAAAATATCCTTTGCCAGGAACGGAGTCAAGCATTCCAATTTTTTTGAGGTATTTATAGCCTTTTTCGGCCGTATCGCGCGAGATATCCGACTCAAAGCTCAGTTCGTTAATTGATGGTAAAATCTCATCTTTTTCTAACTCCCCTTTGCCAATGGCCGTCAAAATCGAATTGGCCACTTGCAAGTATTTGGGGGTTGCCGAATAGCAATCTACTGAAATTAGTTCGGTTAAAGGTCGCTTTTTCATTTCGCTCTTACGTTGGTCAGCCATCCTTCATAATCACCCGCAATCGTGGCATTAGCAAGGTTGGGTTCGAGGTACGTTTTGTCACTGTGCAACTGTTCAATTTCACCGATACTGGCCCATAAACCACTTCCTAACCCCGATAAATACGCCGCTCCTAAAGCCGACACATCAGGAATACCAATGTTGGCGACGGGTTTGGCAAGGAGATCGGCTAAAAATTGTAACACAAAACCATTGGAAGTCATCCCTCCGTCCACCATCAGTTCTTTTAGGGCAATTCCCGTATCCGACTCCATGGCCGCGATGATGTCCTTGATTTGGTACGGAATTGACTCCAACGCCGCCCGTACAATGTGGTTTTTGGAGCTTCCAAATGTCAATCCCGAAAGCGACGCTTTGCGCTTCATGTTCCAATGGGGAGCACCCAAACCACTGAATGCAGGCACGAGATACACCCCGCCGTTGTTTTCTACCGCACGAGCCATTGCTTCTGTTTCACGGCTATCGCTGATGAGTCCCAGTTCATTTTTGAGCCATTCGATGGTTGCACCGCATGTAACAATAACACCCTCCAAGGCATAATCTACTCGTCCTTCCACGCTCCAACAAACCGTCGTCATCATGCCTTGGGTCGAATTTTTGCGCTCGCTGCCCACATTCATTAAGATAGAACAGCCCGTTCCCAGCGTCGCCTTGGCTGTTCCCGATGAAAAACAACCCTCCCCAAAAGCCGCCGCGTGGCTGTCGCCTATCATGGCGGTAATGGTCACGGGAGTGTCAAAAAGTCCTTCAAAATCAGAAACTCCAAACTCAGATGCCGAGGGTTTTGGTTCGGGCAAACGGACGTTAGAAAGTCCAAATGCTTCCAGTAATTCGGCATCCCACGCAAGGGTATCTAAGTTAAAAAATAACGTGCGGGAAGCATTGGTATAATCCGTCAAAAACTGTCGTCCTTGGGTGAGTTTGAACAACAACCACGTATCGACCGTCCCAAAATACGCGCGTCCTTCGGCAATGGCAGTTTTGACGGTTTCAACGTTTTCATTGAGCCACATTACTTTCGTTCCCGAAAAATAAGGGTCAATAATTAAACCCGTTTTTGAGCGAACGCTATCCTCTAACCCTTTGCTTTTCAACGATTCACAAACTTGAACGGAGCGTTTGCACTGCCAAATGACGGCATTATGCAATGGCATTCCGTTTTCATCCCAAAGGACAAAGGTCTCCCGTTGGTTTGAAATTCCTACCGACTGAATATCCGCCATTTTTCCCCCTTTTGACGTAAACGCTGCCACGCACTTCCGTACCGAAGTGAGTACGTTTTGATAAATTTCTTCGGGGTCTTGCTCGGCAAAACCTTCGCCAAAATAATGCGTTTTTAAGGG
Organism: Runella sp.; assembly: GCA_044228585.1. Classification (GTDB taxonomy): domain Bacteria; phylum Bacteroidota; class Bacteroidia; order Cytophagales; family Spirosomataceae; genus Runella. The sequence continues at coordinate 2,874 of JBGAUP010000133.1, forward strand.
CTCTGATGCCCGTGCGACGGCATTGCCCGCTGCGTCAAAAATCAACGTTTTGGTGCTGCTCGTGCCTTGGTCGATGGAGAGGATGAACATAAATGGTAAACGGTGAATGGTAAGTGGTAAGCGGTGAGTGGTGAGTGGTAAACGGTGAATGATGACAACTCCATTTACCGTTTAGCATTAACCTCCTACCACTAACCGCTAATATTAAGGTTTTTCTTTTTAGTAATAATTGATTTGGTAATGATTTTCAATATTCCCTCTGCATCCATATCAATAGATGAATATTCATTATCATTCAAATAATCAGTGGCTTTTAATAATTCTAACCAATATCTCGTTTCACAAATTTCTTTCTGAGCGACACTCAGCTTATGTATGAAATCTAACCCACTTTCTGCCATGGATGCTTCACGCAAGGATGTTTGAATTAGTCATAAACCCCACTATTTACCGTTAACCACTTAACTCTTACCACTCCTACGGTCAATAATAACGGCCAAGAGAATCACGAAGCCTTTAACGACTTGTTGCCAAAAAGGGGAGACGTTCAACAGGACTAAGCCGTTGTTCAAAACCCCGATGATAATTGCGCCCAGAACCGTTCCCCAAATGCTCCCTTTGCCGCCCGAAAGTGATGTTCCTCCAATGACCACTGCGGCGATGGAGTCAAGTTCGTAGCCTGTTCCTGCGTTGGGTTGGGCCGAATCGAGGCGAGAAGTCACCATAAGCCCACCTACTGCGGCTAATGCCCCCGCGATGGTATAGACAATGACCTTGACTTTGTTGATGTTGATTCCCGACAAAAGTGACGCATTTTCGTTGCCGCCAATGGCGTAAATGTAGCGTCCTAATTTGGTTTTGTCCGACAAAAACACCGCCAATGCTACCACAATGGCGCTAATCCACACGGGTACTGGAACGCCTATAAACCAGCCTGTTCCCATGTAGGCAAACTGCTCACCCAGGCCGCTGATGGGAAACCCTTTGGTCCAGAGCATCGTAAGTCCCCGCGCGACGGTCAGCATGGCAAGGGTAGCGACAAAAGAAGGGACTTTGAATCGGGTAATGACAAAGCCGTTGAAAAACCCTAACAACGCACCCGCCAAAATACCCGCCAACGAAGCCCCCAGTAACGTAAAGCCAACATACAGGTTTTGGGAAGGCACTTCAATACCCATTTTGAACAAACCTGCTGTAATAGCTCCGCACAGGGCCAAAACCGACCCCACCGAAAGGTCAATTCCTGCCATCAACACCACAAGGGTCATGCCTACCGACAAGCAAATGTTGACGGAGATTTGGCGGAGGACATTCCAAAAGTTAGAAACAGTAAAAAACTTATCAGATAACAACCCAATAATCAGGCACAAAACAAAGAGTGCAATCAAGGGTTGCAGTTTGGCTAAACGTTTTTTTGGGGAGTCAAGGGTTGTTTGCATATTTTCTCTAAGTGCGAGGCACTTGTTATTCGTTAAAAAAAATTAATCGCTATGGTTCTGGGTCACTGAGTTTCGCAGGGTTTGAAACGGAGTGCCACGAAGTTTTTTCTTTCTCTGAGAAACTCTGAGTTATACTTTGTGTCACTCTGTGTCCCTAATTTTGGTCACCTAAACTCGAAATCGCTGCTTTTAAGAGCTTGTCTTCGGTGGCTTCTTCGATGGGTGTTTCGAGGGTTAATTTTCCTTCTGACAACACTAAAACTCGGTCCGAAACCGCAAAAATTTCGGGGAGTTCTGAGGATACCATCAAAATTCCCAACCCTGACGCGGCCAGTTGAAGTATCAACTTATAAATCTCGCTTTTTGCGTGTACGTCAATCCCCCTCGTGGGTTCGTCGAGCAGTAAAATTTTAGGATGCGTAGCGAGCCATTTCCCCAAAATTGCTTTCTGCTGATTTCCTCCACTTAGGTTTTTGATTAATTGCCCCGACGACGACGTTTTGATTCCCAACTCTTTGATGTATTTCTCAGCAAGTTGGGCCTCTGCGTTGTTGTTTAGCACTCCATTTTTCTCGACGTGGTACGCCAAAGACGCCAAGCTAATGTTTTGTTTTACGTCCATGATGGGTACAATGCCGTCTTTTTTGCGGTCTTCGGGCACCAGCGCCAGTCCTTGTTTTACCGCATCTACGGGCGAGGTTATTTTTACTTCTTTGCCTTCAATCCATACCGTTCCTGTGGTCAGGGCAGGATGTAGCCCAAAAAGTGCTTCAAAAAACTCCGTCCGCCCCGCGCCCATCAGTCCGAAAATGCCCAAAATTTCACCTCGTTTGAGCGTAAAAGAGAGGTTGTCGAGTACCAACTCTGGCCTTTTGGCCGAGCGTTTGAGCGAAAAATGTCGAACATTCAATAACTCCTCTTGAGGCACTGACAAAGCTGGTTTTTGGTGAACAAAGATCTCCCGCCCTACCATTTTTTGAATCAGTTGGTCGTGGGTCATACCCGTCATCTCACCCGATTCGATGGATTTCCCATCGCGCAGCACAATGTAACGATCCGCAATCCGAAACAGCTCGTCGAGTTTGTGCGAAATGTAAGCAATCGTTTTATTTTCTTGTTTGAGTTCGTTAATGATGTCAAACAACGTTTCTACTTCTTGGTCGGTAATGGCCGAGGTAGGTTCGTCCATGATAATTACCTCAGGCTTCAACAACAGCGCCTTAGCAATCTCAACCAGTTGCTGCTGCCCCACTTTTAACTCATTCACTTGGATATCAGGGTCAACTTCCAATTTGAGTTTTCGGAGGAGTTCTAACGCTTTTTGACGCATTTTTTTCTTGTCGAGCGTCCCCCATGCGGTTTCCAGTTCTTGGCCCAAAAAGATATTTTCCGTGATACTCAGGTACGGTATCAGGTTGAGTTCTTGGTGAATAATGGCAATTCCTGCTTCTTGGGCGTCTTTGGTGCCTGTAAAACGGACGGGACGTCCGTTCCACAAAAGTTGCCCTTCGTACTCTTGATAGACTCCCGACAAGATTTTCATCAAGGTGGACTTTCCCGCCCCGTTTTCCCCCAAAATAGCATTGACTTTACCACTATGAAGTTCGAGGCAAACGTTGTCAAGGGCCGTGACGCCTGAGAATTTTTTGGTTATGTTTTCCGCAACTAACACTGGTCTTTTGCTATTGGTTTTGGTTTTTATTCGTGCGTTGTAAACGCACCTCCCGAGCGCTCGCGTTACAAACGCAAACGAGCATTTTGATGGTTTTGATGGTTTGCGTTTATAACGCGAACTCCTTAACAGTGCGTTTGCAACGCACCCAGCTACCGTATCAACGCTGGAATTACCTCAATTTCAGCCAGATTTAGGTGTTCTTTGTTAAGGGCAACCGCCCCCGCAAATCGGATAGTGTCACCTTCTTTGGCTTTTGGGCGAAACGGAAACACCACCGTCGTCCGTATGAGTTTATTCAACTCGGAGGAAACGTTGTTGATGTCAGCAGTTTTGGTAAATTTCGTAATATCAAACTCCCCAGAAGCGTCTCGCAGCGCATTGCCATAAATAAATTCCATCGCTAAGGTGAGCTGTTGTTTGGACGTCTGAATCATCAGGTCGTTTTCATTAATCTTGACAATTTTACCCTGCCCTTTCACCAAAAAATACCGAATGTTCCCGATGGCTGTGGCGTGTGAGTAGGTATCAAAGGCTTTGTTTTTGTCGGTAGCCAATAAAGCGATAAGTTCGTCAATATCAGGCGCACTTGCGAGTTTGGGTGACAACTGTTTTTCTAAAAAATTCTTGGCAAAACTTGCTGCATCAAACTTCCCCGACGCCTCTGCTTTTACTTCGTCCAACTTCCTAAAATACACCGAATGGTAAGCTAATACCAGCACTATTACACTCCCGATTCCGTACTTGAGCCAAGGCTGTGTTTTATTGTTCTTTTTTTCCAAAGGCGGCATAGTTTTCAATGTTCTTTTTGGTGACTAATTCTACAGCTACGGGGAGTTTTTGGGCAAATTCCCGCTTTCCTTTCAAGTATTCATCGGCATAAATGGCCGCCGTTTGGGCCATTACTTTCGGAAATTGCATCCCAGTAGCAGCTATTTTTCCGTCTTTAATTGCCGAAACGACATCATCAGCTCCGTCAAAACCAAACACTTTGACTTTGTTGGCTTTACCAGCAGCGGCCAGCGCCTGATAAGCCCCCATCGCCATGGCATCGTTTCCACAAAAAACCGCATCAATGTTTGGGTTGGCCTGTAAGATAGACTCCATGACATCCATGGCTTTATTTCGGTCAAAATCAGCGCTTTGTTGAGCCACCATTTTCAGGCTTGGGTAATTGTCAACCACGCTATGAAACCCTTGCGAACGCGCCCAGGTGTTGTTGTCGCCTACCAGCCCAAGGAGTTCGACGTACGTGCCTTTTTTGTTAGTTTGTTGTACAAAAAGCTTCGCTAATTCCACACAGCCTGAATAACTATCCGACAAAATCTGAGATGTTGCCGCATCCGTAGCATTGATTTCGCGGTCCATACAAAACACAGGAACTCCTGCGGCTTTGGCTTTGCGCACGTTGACCACCGAACCTTCTGCATCGGTTGGGTTAAACAAAATGGCACTGTACCCCGATACCAACGCATTTTCAAAATGGTCGGACTCTAACGCTGTGTTGTTTTGAGAGTCAAATATTTTGGTTTCATACCCCAACTCCTTGGCTTTGGCGGCGGCATTGTCGGCCAAAAATACAAACCACGGATTGTTGAGGGTGGAAATGATAATCGCCATCTTTTTGGGAGCGTTTGAGTCTTTTTTCTCTGTACACCCAACAAGTAGCAAAAAGAGAAGAAAGCCCCCTAATCGAAGCATAAGCCATGCTGCACTTTTTTGGAACACGGAGTTGCACGGAGTTTGGCACGGAGTCGCACCGAGGCTTGTTTGCTGGATGATACTCCTTATTTGTTTTTGATGAAACATACACTCGTTTTTTTAAGGGAAAACAGTCACAATTACCCGTTGATAACGCGTCAGAGTGGGCGTACCATTATCGGTGACCACCAACACAATATGAATCGTTTCGGGTTGAGTTACTTTAGGGGCGATAAACGAGGCGTCGGCTTTTGTTTTATCCACCAGCTGAATCCCGTTTTTATTGCCATACGACCCTGGTTCGGCATAATACATCCAATGATAGTGTAGGGCATTTCCGTCAGGGTCGGTGCTTCCTTGCGCGCTCAACTGTACTTTTTCACCGCTCTTCGCTTTGAGAAAATGGGCGTGTGCCAACTTCGCCACGGGTGGATGGTTGGCCTCTTTATAGGGTTTGATACACCAGTCCATTCGAGCGGCAAAATCGTACTGAAAAGCCTCACGCCAGCGCCAAATCGTCGCTTGATTGCCCGTATGAAAAACGCTATCTACGCCCAGCACTTCGTCCACGGCATCGGCCCATAGGGAACGGGTTTCGGGCTCGTAGAACCATTTTTGGGTGCGTGGGGTGTAAAATTCGTAACGCCCTCCCCAATTTCCCCAATCGGGATGCTCAGGGTCACTTAGGCCGTTTTCCATCAAGTATAAAAACGTTGGGGTATCTCCTTCCATCAAAAATTTCACCGCAGGATACTCTTCGCCCAGCGGCCCGTGGTTTTTGCGGATGTGTTGCTCCAGCCAAGGGTTATCAACAATGCTAAAATTTCCTCCCGAAAAACGTCCGTGAAACTTATCGCCGCTGATGCCCGTCCAGGTAGAATAATGGTACGCGCCGTTGGCATGAAAACCTGGGCTGGCGATGTAAAACAATTGTGGAAAGTTTTTGCGAATCCACGGCCCCGTGTCGTCTTGGTCGGAAATGGTATAGACGCGAAGCTTGGCGACAAACTTGGCAACTTCGTCGGGTGTACGGGTCATTTTTACTTTCCAAAGGGCTTGCGCAAGGCAGTTTGCTCCGCCCCAAACGGGTATCCATAGCGGGCGAGGGTCGGCTTTATCGGCCTGACGAATAATCCATTCGGAGCCTTCCGAATCTTTTCCTTCGCCAATGGCTTCCATCCCAAATTTGGGAAGCCCTGATTTAATAATGCTCAACAAATAGCTGGTTTCGGGAAACCCTTTTTCGTGCAAAAGCAGGTTGCTGCGCACTTGGTCGTAGGCATTGACAATTTTCCGAATGCTTTCGGGGGCAACGCGCTCACGCTGATGAACGGAGGTCGTCGCTACAATCCCTTCAATATCCCATTGATTTGAATAGACCAAAAATCGCACCATAGATTCGGTGTCGTCTGGTTCGTTTTCAATATCGGTGAGCACCAACACGCGCCTTTTTTCGGGAGTTTGGGCGTATAGTTGCAGGGTTAACGACAGGGTTAGCAATAAAAAAAGGCGTTTCATCGAATCAATAGTCATGTAAGGTTTAGGAAGATTCGTGGTTATTCGGGAACAACTTGAACTATCACACGTTTATAGCGGGTCAGTGCAGGCGTTCCTTTATCGGTTACTTTCAGAATGAAATGAATCGTTTGTGGGCTTGTCACCTTGGGGGCTGTCACGGGCAAATCATATAAATTTGAAGCGTAAGGGGTAAAACTCACTAACCCTTGGTACGTTCCTGCTTCGGGGTATTGCATCCACCGATAACTCATCGAATCGCCGTCGGGGTCAGTTGTTCCCGCAGCATTCAAATGAAATTGTTGTCCCGATTTTACCACCAAATTATCAGGATGGGCCAAGCGAGGTACAGGAGGGTGGTTTGCCTCTTTATACGGCTTAATACACCAATCCATACGAGCAGCAAAATCATTCTGAAACTCCTTTCGCCAACGCCAAATGGTTGTTTGAATACTCTTTTTGGGCCTTACGGCTTCTGGTTGTTGGGCGGCATAGGCGGGTACTCTCGAAGCATAAATAGAATCAGCAGAATTGGTCCAAATGGGTCGCGATTCGAGTTCTTCCTGCGGTGTTCCTGCGGGTTTAAACCGACTTACTGCCAGCGACTTTGGTTGTTCGAGTACATAGCGTCCACCCCATCCACCATAATCGGGATGTTCAGGAACATTAAGGCCATTAGGAATCCATCCCAAAAAAGTAGGCGTATCCCCTTCCATGCCATAAGCTACATCGGGGTATTCGGCCCCCAATGGCCCGTGTCCCTGCTGAATATGTTCTGCAAGCCACTCATTACTAATAAATTCGGGATTTGTACCTGCTTCGGTGGTATTGATTCCGCGCCAAGTAGCATGTTCGTACCCGTAGCCTGGACTTACGATAAAGAAGACATTGGGGAAATTTTTGCGAATCCACGGCCCGCTGTCATCTTGGTCAGAAATGGTATATACTCTTAATTTACGGCAAAGCTGTTCGGCTTGGGCAGCAGTACGCGTTTTTTGAAGTTTCCAGAGGGTTTGTGCCAACGTATTTGAAGCCACCCCAAACAGCTACCCAAATTGGACGGTTATCGGGTTTTTCCAATAGTTTTATAATCCACTCAGACCCCTCAGAATCGTGTCCTTCGCCTACGCCTTCCATACCATATACCGCTAACCCTTTTTTTATCAGCGGTTTTAGTGCTTGTGCGGTTGGGTATCCTGTCTCATGTTTTAGCAAATTCGGCTGTACTTTTCCATACGCATTCACAATCTGATGAATCGTTTCGGGAGCTACGCGCTGTTTCTGATGAATCGAAGTCGTAGCAATGAGTCCCTCAATGTCGAATTGATTGGCATACATGAGCAAACGCACCAACGACTGCGAATCGTCGGGGTCGGCTTCGATATCAGTTAATACCAACAAACGCTGTTTTTGTACTGATGGTTGGGCAAAAGCATTTATTGAGAAAAAAGATAAAATCAGGCATAGACCAAAAAGGTATTTCATAGGGTTTGAATCAGTTTTGGATTTATAATAATGTTTTTGCGAGGGCTGATAGACCTGATTTCGAAATCCCATAATGCTCAAAAATCTCCGTTTGAGAACCCGAAACCGTATGGTCATCGGGCAGGCCTACGATTTTGAATTTATTTCGAAAACCGTTTTGCATTAAAAACGAACCAACGGCTTCGCCCAAACCACCATAAATAGAATGTTCTTCTGCGGTGATAATAGGGCTTCCATTTTGAGCTAAATGGGCTATCAATTCTGTATCTAAAGGCTTGATTGTATGCATACTAACTACTGTTGCTTCGATACCGTTTTCTTTGGCTAACTTTTCAGCAGCTTCAAAAGCAGGTAGAACAGCTTCGCCTGTGGCGATGAAAGTGAGGTCTGAACCTTGCTTAATAATTCTTCCCTTACCAAAGTTAAATGAGTGATGAGAGATGAGAGATGAGTAATTATCACGTATATCATCTCTCTTATCACTTATCACTAAATTTTGCGGCATAGTTTTTTTCCCAAACCTAATATAAACAGGTTTATCAAAAGAAGCTGCCGCACAAATTGCTTCTTCGGTTTCAAAATTATCGGCAGGAGCAACGATAGTGATGTTATTGATGGCTCTCAAAACGGCGTAATCGTGCAAACTATGATGCGTAGTACCCAAGGCTCCATAGCTCACACCTGCTGATATACCAATCAATTTTACTGGATTGTCGGAATAACAAACATCGTTTTTGATTTGCTCCAATGCCCTTGCTGTAAGAAAACAAGCAGGAGAAACCGCAAAAGCTTTTTTGCCCATTGCAGCTAAGCCCGTAGCTACGCCCACCAAATTCTGTTCAGCGATGCCTACTTCTACGATTTGCTCAGGAAATTTCTGACCGAAGGGCACAAGTTTTCCTGAACCTCTTGAATCGGAGGTCACTACCAGTATATCACGGTCAGTTTCTGCTAACTTTTGCAGGGTTTCTGAGAATATTTCGAGGTTAGCAGCCCCCAAACCCCCGATGGGGGCTTTTTTTTCGCTGTTTATTTTTATTGCTTCCATATTCTTAATTTCGCTATTTAGTTCCCCCATTGGGGGTTAGGGCGACCGCCGCTACGGGGCTAACTCTTCCATTGCCAATTCCAATTGCTCTGCACTCGGCACGCCATGATGCCATTTCAAAACATTTTCCATGTAACTTACACCTTTTCCTTTTACGGTGTGAGCTATTACAAATGAGGGCTTTCCTGCTTCAAAAGGCAGACTTTTAAGCGTAGTTTCCAGTTCCTCTAAATTATGCCCGTCCACGTGTCGAACTGCCCAACCGAAGGCTTCAAGTTTTTTGTCAATGGGTTCAAGCCCCATCACTTCGGCATTGGGTGCAGTGATTTGCAGTTTATTATAGTCGAGAATCGCACATAAATTATCGAGTTTATAATGTGCTGCAAACATCATGGCTTCCCAGTTAGAGCCTTCTGCCATTTCGCCATCACCCATTATTGTGAAAACTTTTACAGGCGAATTGTCTTTTTTTGCTGCCAAGGCATTGCCACAACAAATAGGTAATCCGTGCCCCAATCCGCCGGTATTTTGCTCTATACCTTTTATGTATTTGGTAGGATGCCCGATGTAAGGCGAATTGTATTTACAAATCGTCATTAGGTCTTCTTCGGGAAAAAAGCCTTTATCGGCCAAAACCACATAAAGGGCTTCAACACAATGTCCTTTACTCTGAATGAATCTATCACGGTCGTTTGATTCCCAATTTTCGGGCGAAACGTTCATGATTCGATTATATAATACATTCAGAATATCAATGATAGACAAATCGCCACCTGTATGCCCTGCTTTGGCATGGAAGATGTATTTGAGGATTTTTCTCCTATATTCTTTTGATTTTTCTTTTAGATTTTCCATATTTTAGTAATCTGTGAAAATCCGTCTAATCAGCGTCATCTGTGTTCTATTTATTCGGTGGCAATGGAACACGGATGACACTGATGGCTTTGCCAACACGGATTTACACGGATTTTTTAATGTTTATAAACTTCCCAGCCCATATAGTTTCCGAGTGCTTCTTCAAGAATCGTTGCGGTTTTTGAGGCATTCATTACTACGTGATGCTCAAAGCCATTTCTACAAATGTATTTCATTAGTCCCTGTAAATCTGGGATTTGTGCTACTGCTCGGTTACCAAAGGTCGTGAGTGGGTCATTGGTGAGATCACCTTCGCCGATGTATGCCTTGATGATTCCTTTAGGGTCATCAGTGCTGATTCTACCATAGGTCAGCGGCATGGCAGGTGTGCGGCCATCCAACGCACCGTAGGTATTCTCCACCCCTACCGACGTACCCAAAATAGGCGCATTACTTATCTGAATATCAGGCAAAAACGATTTCGCCCAGTTACCGCAGTGAAAAAGCACACACTTATTTTCATCGTCGGCGTAGTTGTTGTTCCAATCCACCAACGCACTTGGCGAGCCCGACGCCAACTGCATCGCGTACATACTCAACGTCCCCGTTACGTCCACCTCGCACGCACTTGGGAGCATGTTTTCGCTCATAATGCTCATGCTCGTACACACATTACAGCCGTAGTTTTGCTGCAAGCTCGTCCAGCACTGAATGGCGGTCGCATCCAACGCATTTTCGTCCATAATTTCTTTCAACACCACGTCCAATTTGGCGATTTGAAGCATCGCTTCGTTGGGCGTTTTTCCCTTTGGGGCATAGGCATTGATGGACTCAATGTGTTTCTTCACTTGTTCGCTATCAGCCGTTAGTTTATTGGCTCTACCCAAAATCTCCGATAAGTCGAAGGTTGTTACCGTAATGCCATTGCGTTGTAAGATTTTTTCGGAATAACGTACCGTATTAAAAGCGCCTGGTCGAGCTCCAATGGCTCCAATCCGAACATTTCTTAATCCTTTTACCACGCGACATACAGCTACAAAATCCATCAGATCTTTCTGAAACTCAGCCGAAGAAGGTAAACTAACGTGTTGACTGGTAAGCGAATACTTGATACCGTATTGATATAAATTATTGCAAACAGAAATCTTGCCACACCAAGAGTCACGACGATTTACGACATTCATTTTGCTTAAATCATCGGGGTAGGCTTGAATCAAAACAGGAACATTTAGTCCTGAAAGTTTTAGTGTATCTGCTACTCCTTTTTCATCACCAAAATTGGGTAAAAGCACCAAAATTCCCATGATGTCTTCGCGGTGGGCTTTGAATAAATCAGCACATTTTTGCGCTTCTTTAAACGTTTCCACTCCTCCCAATTTTGTCGCATTGCTATCTAAAAGAATAGGAGTAAGTTTCAATTGTGCAAAAACATCAATGATTTCGGTTCTTGCTTTTTCTACTAAACTATCTGGGAAGAAATCCCTGTTTCCGATGATTACGCCTAAGGTCATATTTTTTAGTGATAAGAGATGAGTATTTTTATTTATGATTTAATTGTTATTACACTCTTTCACAACCGTTTAAGAATAAAATTTCTAAACCCTCACAATTGGATTTCTTAATGTGCCAATGCCTTCGATAGTAACTTCGACTACATCGCCTGCCCACATCCATTCTTGTGGTTCACGACCCAAACCTACCCCCGACGGCGTACCTGTGGCTATAATATCGCCTGCCTCTAAGGTCATTATCTCGCTGATGTCGGCTATTTGAGCATTGATATTGAATAGCATGTATTTGGTATTGGAACTTTGCTTTTCAACCCCATTTACGGTAGTCCGAAGATTCAGATTATGAGGGTCGGTTAGTTCATTGGCCGTTACAACTATTGGTCCCATTGGTGCAAAAGTGTCTTGTCCTTTATTGACCGTCCATTGGGCGTTTCGGTGGCAATCTCTGGCACTTATGTCATTGATAATCGTATAACCAAAAACATAATCAAGGGCATCTTCTTTCGCTACGTGTTTTCCTTTTTTGCCTATAATTACGCCTAATTCTCCTTCCCAATCGAGTTGTTTTGTAACGTTTTCGTTATGCTCGATGGCATCACCATTACCAATGATACAGGTAGGAGGTTTGGTAAAAAGAATACATTTTGTTGGTAACTCAACGGCTTTCTTATGAGCCCTTGAAGACTCTTCCAAATGCTCGGTGTAATTTAAGCCTATGCAAATGATATTTTTGCGAGGCACAGGAATAGGAGCTAATATTTTAGCATTTGAAAAAGGCAAACTTGTGCCTATCAATAGTTTCTTATCAATGTCTTTCAGAATATCTTCTACCACTTCCACCGCCACTTGTCCGAGGTCAATAAATTCCAACATAGTGCTTGGAAGAGCAAGCTGACAAGCCTGCCCTAATTTTTGCATATCAATGATGAGGTTATCTCTTACGATTCCCAGACGAGCCTCAGCTTCAGGATTACTTCTATATGTTACTAATTTCATTTTTTAGCCCCCTAAATCCCCCGATGGGGGACTTTTAAGATTATTTTTAAACGAAGTTGTTTAGTTGAAAGTATGTCTAAAATTAATCATTGCCGAAGCCATTAATAGCCATGCTTTAAAGTTTTTAGCTAACTGTTCAAAGCGTACAAGGATTCTTTTATAAGTATCTAACCAAGCAAAAACCACCTCT
>JBGAUP010000001.1:0-82755 GCA_044228585.1 Runella sp.
TACTTCTTCACCCGTCATAATTGTAACGACTCCTTTCATAGCTTCTGCCGCTGAGGTATCAATACTTTTGATGATAGCGTGTGCGTAAGGACTACGCAATATGTAGGCGTGGGTCATACCGGGCAATACGATGTCGTCGGTATAGCGACCTTTTCCTGTGATAAAACGTTTATCTTCGATGCGTTTTACCGATTTTCCAATGAATTTATTGCTCATAATAGTCAGCCCCCCAGCCCCCAATGGGGGAGTTTTTTAATGTCTTATTTACCATCATTGATAGGGAGTCAATAGGTTTTAAATCTTTATGAAAAAATCAGGGTTTACAGTTCCCCCATTGGGGCTAAGGGGCTGTTTCCAGCTGCCCCGCGGCGTGCTGAACCGCCCTAACGATGTTGTGATAACCCGTACAACGACAGATGTTTCCTTCCAATCCTTCGCGTATTTCCTGTTCGGTTGGATTAGGGTTGCGTTTGAGCAAATCAGCCGCACACATAATCATGCCTGGGGTACAAAAACCACACTGCAAACCGTGCTCTTCTTTAAAGCCTATTTGCAACGGATGTAGCTCACCCGCAGGGGCAAGCCCTTCTATAGTGGTGATGCTGGCCCCATCGGCTTGGACTGCCAACATCGAGCAAGATTTTACGGCGTTGCCGTCTAAGTGAATGGTACAAGCACCGCAGCTACTGGTATCGCAGCCAACGTGTGTTCCCGTGAGGCTGAGTACGTCTCGTAAGTAGTGGACCAATAGTAAGCGGCCTTCTACCTCGTGGGAGTACAAAGTTCCGTTTACGGTTACTGAGATTTTTGGCATAATTGGTTAAAGGTTAAGTGCTTTCGCACAAGTTATTAGAAAAGTTCGTTCTCCTAATGAGAGGGTTTAAAGGAAATAAAAGTTTAAGTTCAATTACATTTTATACGTAAATCAACGCAGACAGGGTTCAGAACCCTGTCTGCGTTAATCAGGAACTCTGGACTATTGACTCAGCTCGTCTTCAAAATTCTTAAAAAACTGCTTTGTTAAGGTACTTGCTACCCCCGACATTACGCGGTTTCCAGTACGCGCCAGTAGCCCCGACATGTCGGCTTTTCCCTCAAAAGAGAGTTCGGTTTCTGTATCACTCAGAGGCTTCAAAATCATTTTAATATCAGCCGATACATTTCCTATTTTGCTATTTTGCTGTACTTTGAGGGTAAAACTTTCGGGAGCGACGGGGTCGGCTACTTCGGCCTTCCCTTCAAATTTGCCCGATACAGGGCCTATTTTGACTTCCGCAATGGCTTTGTATATCCCTTCGCTTTCGAGTTCCAGACGAGAAATCCCAGGGGTTACTTTGGCCAAAATGTCGGGCGTCATTAGCATATCCCAAATCTTTTGGGCGGGGGCGTTTAGCGTATGGCTGCCAGTTAGTTCCATGTTTTTAAGAGAGGAGGTAAATTTATAAAAAATATTCAAATAATGACATTTCAAAACTACAATAATCTCGCAATAGGAGCTTTGCACGATTGTCTAAAAAAAGAGAACTATCCTATCAAAACTTTACGATTTTTTTGCGATAGTTTGCGGGCGTATCACCCGTTGCTTTTTTGAAGACTTTGAGGAAGTAATTAAGGTGGTTGTACCCACAGGCAAAACAGATGTCGGAGATACTGTAAGAAGTGTTGTATAACAGCCTTGTAGCGAGCTGAATGCGTTGTTGGTTGATGTATTCAACGGGGGTGATACCGTATTGCTGTTTAAAACAGCGGAAGAAGTTGGGTTCGCTCATGCAGGCTTTATCCGCCAGTTCTTTGATGGTTAGATTTCGATGTATATTTTCTTGTACATATTTCACCGCGTACGCCAGTCGGTTGGTGTTGGCCAACTGTTGCAGATTTGTGGTCAACACCATCCGTGCTTTGGTTTGCATCAATCGAACAATCAGTTCTTGCAGTACCAGATTGGCAAAATAATCTTTGGCGGCGTTGTTTTCGGTGAAAATGTAAATCAATCGCCCAATCAGTTGATGAATGGCTGCTTCGTTGGTAAAATAAAAATTATCGTTCGTAAATTGCCAGCCCTCTTGGTTGTCCACCAGTGGGGTGCGTTCATTGAGGGTTTCGACGATGGTTCGGATTTTATTCGGAGAAATGGCCAAGGCCAAACATTGCGTGGGATTGTGGAGGTGGGCTTCGGGAAAATCTATTTTCATGGTTTGGTGCGCAGGAACAATGACCGACTCCCCTGGAAAAAAATCGAAAGAAGGAGAATTGGATAAGTGCATGACCTTTTTGCCCCGAATCATGCTCGCCAGCACGGGATTCTCGAAGGTAAGTTCTACATTTTTGGCTGCTTGGTGGGTTTCGTAGATATTGAGTTCGGCACTGTCGAGGGTGTAAGCCGTACGATTTTCGACTACTAACTCTAACTTTCTTGATTGAAGATGGGTTGATATGTCGAAAGTGGCCATGCAGAAAAGTAATATTTAAAAGATTAGCAGAAGTATTCACACTAAATTTTGGAGAAATCCTGACAATTTTATGACTATTTTTATAAAAAAACAACGAAACAATTTAGCTAAAGGTATAAATGTAGGGTTAGTTTTTGTCTTTCTACACCTGCATTTTTCCGATGCTTGGGGGCAGACCAAAGATACGATGCTTCTAAGGCAACTTGAGCCAGTAACGATAAGTGCTACTCGACTTGAGATGAACGAGAAACGAGTTCCCGCGGCTTTGACGGTGCTCGGGGGTGGGCGTATCCAAATTGGACAGCCTCAGCTTTCTTTGTTTGAATCCTTAGGAGGGGTAGCGGGCTTGTTTGCTCAAAACCCCGATAATTTTAGTCAAGACCTTCGAATCTCCATCCGTGGTTTTGGGGCGCGGGCGGCCTTTGGTATTCGTGGCATTCGATTGGTGGTTGACGGTATTCCAGAATCAACTCCCGACGGGCAAGCCGATGTGGACAATTTGGACATGGGAGCGATGCGGCGCCTGGAAGTGATGCGTGGACCTTCGTCGGGTTTATACGGCAATGCGGCCGGAGGCGTTTTGAATTTTCAGACGGAGAGTGCGGACGAAATGCCACTGATAGAGGGGCAGGCTACCGTAGGCTCGTATGGATTGCGCAGTTATCGGCTCAAAACAGCAATAAAAAAGAACAAATTTCAAGCGGTATTTATTGCCACCCGAAACCAGTCAGAAGGGTATCGGGCATTGAGTCGCATGGAAAGCACCATCTTAAACCTAAAACTCCGTTACGATTTTGATTCGCTCACTCGTCTTTCCGTTTTGGCTAATTATGGCAATAGCCCCGTGGCTGATGACCCTGGAGGGCTAACGGCAACCCAAATTGCCGAAAATCGCCAGCAAGCGCATCCCAACAATTTGCGTTTTTTTGCGGGGGAATCAGTAGCGCAGGGACGGATTGGGATCACTTTTGAAAAAACAATCGGAAAACATTTGGTCTTTGCCCGCGCTTTTGGCACCAAACGTGATTTTGCAAATTTTTTGGCTTTTCAAGCGGCAGGAGCGGGGACCATCAATCGAACATTTGCGGGGGGGAGTTTCCAATACCAGTTTTCCCAACAATTTGAGCTGATTGGCTACCGTTTTCGAGTGGGGATGGATGTGGAAAGCCAAAATGACACGCGCCGCCGTTTTGACAATCTCACGGGAGTTCGTGGCAAGTTGACGTTTGACCAATTGGAATCTTTCAAAAATTTTGCGGCCTACGTTACTCAAGAATTGACTTATCAAAAAATAACCATGCTGGTTGGACTTCGCTCGGATGCTATTCGCCTCAATGCCACCGATTATTTTTTGACGGATGGTGACCAATCGGGCAAACGGCGTTATAGTCGGGTAAATCCTTCGCTGGGGATGTCGTGGGAGGTATCGCCCAAAGTTAACTTATACACCAACTTAGGGAGTAGTTTTGAAACCCCTACCATGAGCGAGCTCTCCAATAATCCTACGGGAACGGGTGGTTTCAACCCCGAATTGAATCCCCAACAAGCGCTCAACTACGAAATTGGGGCTAAAACGTATTTCGGGCAACGTCTCCGAACCGATATTGCACTTTTTAACGTAGAGGTAAAAGACGAACTCGTCCCTTATCAGATTACAGGGCAGGCAGGACGGGTGTTTTACCGCAACGCGGGGCGTTCGAGGCGACAAGGAATAGAAGTGAGCCTTAATGCTGTTTTGGCCAAAGGGTTGACTTTGTTTTCTAATTATACTTATTCTGATTTCCGCTACCGGGAGTATCAAACTACGGTCGGGAAATTTGACGGAAACATACTGCCTGGGATTCCTAAACACGCTGCTCAAGCCGAGTTGCGTTATTTTACCCAAATGGGCTTATTTGCCATTGCACAAGTACGCCACGCCAGTCAACTCTACGCCGATGATGCCAACGCCGTGACTGCCAATGGATACACCGTGGTCAATGTGCGTTTGGGGGGACAAAAAACGTGGGGGCGAATTCACTTTGAGCCGTTTGTGGGCGTAAACAATTTGCTGGAAGCCACCTATTTTCAGAATGTACAAATTAATGCAAGTGCTAATCGTTATTTTGAACCCGCTCAAGGAAGATTTTGGTTTGGTGGGGTAAAATTGGGGATTAAATAAAAAATATCGAAGTGGTTTTTAAACTTTCATGGTCAGAGATTATCCAACCGACGAAACAGTTTTATTTACCTTAATCTTATTTACAACCATGAAAACAAAATTCTTTTTCGCCGCTTTATTATTTGCTTTTGTCGCTTTTGGTACTCAGGCTCAGAATGTTCGCCGTAAATTGGACCGAAAAGAAGACCGCCGCGACCGTCGAGAAGACGTCAGAGATCGTCGAGAAGATGTTCGTGACCGCGCCGAAGATAGAAGAGATCGGGCGGAGGATATCCGTGATGCGCAACATGATGGGGGGCGTCGTGACCGTCGAGAAGATGTTCGCGATCGGCGAGAAGATGTAAGAGATAGACGTGAAGATGTACGCGACCGCCGAGAAAATAAACGCGATCGCGCCGAAGATAGAAGAGACCGTCGTCGGGGAACTTATTGAGAAGTATTGTTTGTTGTTTAATTGTTAAAGCAACTAAAGTTGAGAGAACAATTTCTTGATAAGAACTTACGTTAAGTACAATATTTTTAAAATGGCTGTATGGGTTGGACAAGCCTCGACTTTTAGTTGGGGCTTGTTTTTTTTGCTTTTTGTGACTGCTGTATGAGGTTGAAATTCTTATCCACCGTATAGATTTCTACTGATTTCCCCTCGTTAATATCCTCAATCAACAAGGTCAAAGTATCTTTTTTGAGTGTTGATTCCACTTGATAGTTGCCTTCGGCATTGTCATAATATACCTCTTTGGCGTATTTAATTTGTCCATTTTTATCAAAGAGGCACAGCCAAACCGCATTTTCATTTTCGTATTCACGGGCAATGAGGTATAGCTTATGTGTAGGAGTATCGAGTACCTTTTCAACCAAATGATATTTGTAATCATCGGCATAGTTTTCATCAATCGCCGTTTCGATGGCGTATTGCTTGATTTCATTTTTGGTTAATACGGGTAACTTATTCAACTGACTATTTTCAATGAGTTTTTTGAAAGTCAAAGAAAATGGTTTTGTTGTTGGAGTAATGGGGGAGGGCTGGTTCGACCTTGCGGGTGCTATGGATTCAGGGGTAGCAATGGGCATTTTTGTTTTTTCACTATTCACCCAACACGCCTTTAATCCAATAGCAATTGTCAGAGAAACAATCAGGTATTTTATCTTTTTCATAGCTGTTAAATCGTCTTGATTATCATAACGATTTGTTTGAGGCAGTAAAGATGCACGAGCGTAGAAAAGAAATAAAATAATCGTTTGCCAGCCGTAGAAAAACGACCTTGAATGGCGGTAATAAATAACTGAAACGTGGAAAAGAGATTTCCCAATTACGCTTTTTTGAGCTTTGATGCTTCGTATAAGCCATTCCCAAACACCAATAGCAGGATAATAGGCATCAGCAAGGCCCCTGTTTTGAAGCCTGCCCCCGTCAGGGCGTATGTGCCAGAAGAAAATTTAAAATAAGTATTGATGAGCAGCCCCGCAGCAGATAAGGTCAACAAACCCAGTACCAAAAGTGCCGTTTGTTTGTTTTTGTTTTGCAAAAATAAGGTAATCCCCACGGCTATGAGTGTAGTGATGCCTACCGTCGCTAATGCCCGTGGAAAGGTTTTAATCATGTCGTAGTTGTACATCAAGACCCCCAATTTTCCCAATAAGTTGGGGTGTGCCAATAACCAAGCATCGGCTAAGACTAATACGGCCAGAATGAGATAGAAAGAAAGGTTTGATTTCATGTTGATTTTGTAAGGGTCAAGTACGTATATTGGGGGCAAATATACTCCATTTTATGCAAGAACATCATCTAAAAGTAGAACGCACAGCGCGGTATTTTACTTTGGGGAAACTCAATGAAAATACAAAAAAAATATGGTTTGTCCTCCACGGTTACGGCCAATTAGCACAGTTTTTTATTAAAAAATTTGAGATACTCAACGATGGACAAACCTTCGTTGTAGCTCCCGAAGCGCTTTCTCGGTTTTATTTGGAAGGAGTTACAGGACGCGTGGGTGCTTCGTGGATGACCCGCGAGGAACGAAACCACGAAATCGCCGACTACGTGGCCTATCTGAATCAGCTCTACGATACCGTTTTGGAAGGGCAAGATGTTTCGGCCATAGAAATCAACGTATTAGGGTTTTCGCAGGGCAATGCTACGGTATTGAGGTGGCTCAATAACAATCACGTTCGTTGCGATAGATTGGTGATTTGGGCGGGCTTTTTTGCCAACGGCATAGCCGATGTCATTGACCCAATTAAATTGGCTAACGTTCCAACAATATTGGCTTATGGCACGCAAGACGAGTATTTGGTACAAATAGATTTAGAGAAATACGAAACGGACATTCGAGCCGCTATTCCTCATTTGCAGGTCGTGACTTTTGAAGGAAAACATACGGTAGATGGTGTTACCTTAAAGCAAATTGCCGACTCAAAGTAGCGTACTTATAACCCCAGATGGAACGGATTTTGACATCCGTTCCATCTGGGGGGTAGAGTGTCAAGAAAATAAACGCTCAATGGTCTTTTCCGAATACCCTCCCGTGGAGGTCATGCCTTTCCCTCCGATACCCGTAATAATCCGAATGTTTTCGTCCACGTCGTGTTCATAAATTTCGTCGGAAGTTTGGCTATAAAAACCCGACCAACTGCTTTGTATTTTTTCAACTGGGAAAGTGACAATGCGTTTGGCTTCGTCAATGATTAACTGATTGATGTAATCGTTGTTGTGATACCCTAAATCGTCGGTGTTTCTTGCCCCCGCATACTCGTGTGAATCTCCTACAACAATTGACCCATCAATAGCTTGTTTAAATAATACATGAATCCCCCACTTTTTGAGCTCTTCGTAGTGCGCTGGTGTAGTAAGATTTGCGTAAGAAGGCATCTGTTGGAACGATTCATAGCGCCGAATCGTCAAACCTGTCAAAATATTACCTTTCATCAAAAGGTTGGGAAAAGGTACTGTTTGCATCATTTGTAATTTGCTCACTATCAGCCCACTTTCGGCAAACAATTCGGGGTACAGCATCCGAAACTCGTGTCCGTTACAAACCAATACTTTTTCGGCTTCAAACTGCTGACGATTGGTGAGGCGCACGTTTACTTTGCCGTTGGTGGTTTGGCATTCCATCACATTGGCATTATGGAGGTACGTCACCCCGACTTGTTCAGAACAATAACCGAGTAGTCGTTGCATCAACAGAGGAGAGTCCACCGTTAATTCTTGTGGGAAATAAATTGCTCCTACAGGATACTCTTTTTGCAAATAAGGGTATTTTTCAAGACAAGCTTCCCGACTCAATAACTCGCACGCGTAGCCCACCTTTTGGTAATAATCGTACAATTCATTGGCCAACTGCCACTCATCGGCATCGGAGGCGATATAGACCGAGCCATTGTTGCGAACCGTCAAATCTACTTTACTTTGAAGTTCTTGATACAACTCCAGACTCCGTTGGCCATAATTGAACCATCTTCCTGCTAAACCAGAAGGCACCACTTGTCCAAAATTTCGGACGGTAGCCCCCATGGGGAAATTATCTTTCTCTAACAACAAAACCGATTTGTTGCGTTTTGCGGCGTGGTAAGCATGAAATGTCCCCATGATACCCCCACCGACTACAATCAGGTCAAATTTTTGCATAAATCAATGAGTTAAATACCCGTTTTTCGTATTCTGATATAGTTCACGTAACCCTACCTAAAATCAGAATAACCCCTCAAATTACGCCCAACAATTCCGTCAAATTCTCAAAAATATGCGTAGGGTTAGCAGTGGCGAGTTGGGCGCGGGTTTGGGCTCCCGTGAGTACGCCCGCCACGAGTCCACAGCCTGCATTGTGGCCTTCTTCAAGGTCAATGGCCGAATCACCGATTTTGGCAACGGCTTTGGGGTCAGGTACACCCGCCAAACGCATGGCTTCCAAAATCATGTCGGGGTGCGGGCGGCCTTGTGTTACATCGGAGGCTGTCACGAGGGTATCTACGGTCTGGGGGATAGTCCATCCTAACTGATCCATGAGTAGGTTTGCTACTTCTCGCGAATAGCCCGTATTGAGAGCTATCTTGATGTTTTGAGCGCGTAAGGCTTCAAACACAGCCTCGGCATCAGGCATGGCGCGGGCGATACCACTGGCGTAAACAGCATCTAACTTTTGCTTAAAATCTTTATGCACAAACCCCACTACAGTATCGGATGGGGCATTGCTATTTAGGTGCGTAATCACATCTTTAATGGCCTGAAATTTTTCTTTACCTGCCGCGATTTCCAATACCAATTCTAAAGAGCAGTCATAGCCCGCTTCATTGAGAGCTTGGTGAATGGCCTTGTACACGGCATTTTGCTCGTCTATGGTCGTTCCTGCCATATCAAAGACCACCAATTTTATCTGATTATGTTCCATTTGTTCTACGAGACTAATTGAAAAGCAAAAGTATAACTTTACTAAATTAGTTTGTTTGATTTTATATTAAAGTTTAGTAAAACTTTACATTTTATCGAAATAAATCCTCTTGAAATAGGCAAATATTAATGATAAAAAAATATTATTAGCTGATTAATAGGATATAATAAGACAAACAGAGTAGTAAACTTCCATAGATATGGAATATTGACAATGTTTAGTTACTGTAAAAAAAACTTAACAAAGTATTTACTATAAATTAACTATTTATTATTTTTACTAAACTTATTTTACATTATTTCTGATGGATTCTAAAATAATTATTTTCCTCATAGGTTAAAATGTGAACAATAAAGCGGAGGAGTTTTCTTTCGCTTTATCCTTTTAAAACACGTCCACCCTAACCTTTCTAAAATATGCTTTCTTCTATTTTTCTTACTTTAGTTTTTTTTCCGTTCCTACTTACAGCCCAAGTTCGTACTGTCAAAACACTGCAAGTACCCAGCCGAACGGAGTTTTGTAAAATAGATACTACGGGTGGCTACTCTGTGCTGCCCAGCGGACGGCGTGTCACCCCTGCGGGTACGGTGGTACGCATCACCAACGACCCCTTCGGACTGGCCGTTAGTCCCAATGGACAACACATAGTAGCACTTCACAGTGGTGTGCTATCGCTGATACCCGCCGAAAAACCTTCACAAGTTGTCAGAATCCCCAGTTATGACAAACAAATCCCCGACCCGCTACAAGGAGCTTCGTTTTTGGGCGCGGTTTTCTCCTCAGATTCCAAAAAGGTCTATTTGAGTGGTGGAGATAAAGGCACTGTCGTGGTTTTTGACGTAGAAAAACAAATAAAAACCACCGAAGTATCATTGAATCATCCTGTTGATGGGCAAAATTTTGAAGAAAGTTTTACTTCCGACATTCTCCTAAATCCAACCAAAAACGAATTACTCGCCCTCGACCGCGCCCATTTTCGCTTGGTCAGGATTGATTTAAACACTCAAAAAATTACGGCTTCTATTCCCGTAGGTCGTCAGCCCTTTGGGCTTACGCTGAGTCCTGATAACAAATATGCTTTTGTAGCCAATGTGGGTTTGTACGAATACCCGCTTGTGCCGGGCGTTACGCCCAAAAACAAAGATACCCTCATGCTCAAATTTCCCCCTTACGGAACATTTACTAAAGAATCAGTTGAAGGCGTAGAAGTAGAGGGCCGTAAAATCCCAGGATTGGGAAGCCCACTCGCCCCCGAGGCCATGAGCGTATGGATGATTGACTTGAGTAACAACAAAGTCGCGGGCAAATTTAAAACGGGCCACCAAATTGGAGAAATGATAGAAGAAGCCGAAGTGGTGGGTGGTGCGAGTCCCAATTCGGTGGTGGTAAGCAAACAATTTGCCTATGTTTCCAATGCCACCAACGACAATATATCGGTGATAGATTATAAAACACGCAAAATCGTTGGACATATTCCGCTCAAAGTTCATCCCCAGCATTGACAAATACCAGGCTTAATGCCTTCGGGATGTCCTCACTAAATATTTGCGCAAACGCTCTACGTAGCTTTATTGGGTTTCAACGCAGTGGCTGTGGTGGACTTGCCTACGCGCCGCGTCAAAGGATTGATACCTACGGGCTGGGGGCCTACCAAGGTCAAACTTTCGCCCGATGAAAAACATTTGTACGTGGTATCAGCACGGGGTTTGGGTGCGGGCCAAAATGGAGGGGCAGGCTTTGTAAAACCTGCACGCGGTACGTATATTGGTGATATTCAGATGGGAACATTTCAGAAAATAGCCGTTCCAAACTCGTTTGAATTACAGAACTTTACCAAACAAGTGTTAAACAATACCTTTGAAACACTTGCCATCACGGACGACGGCAAGAATCCATTGCCTGCGTTGCCCAACTTACGCAAGAGTCCTATTAAGTACATTGTATATGTGACCAAAGAAAACCGCACCTACGACGAAGTATTGGGACAACTTTCTAATGGAGATGCCTCCCTTGCTCGGTATGGCACTAACGTAACTATTACGACCAAAATATTGATGTGATGCCCAATCACCAGCGTATCGCCAAACAGTTTGCGTATTCTGATAATTTTTACTGTGATTCTGATGCTTCTATTCATGGACATCATTGGATGATGGGCGTGATTCCTAATGAATGGGTGGAAGCTAATTCCAACCATTCCAGTACTTTTAACGCTTTCTCAAAAGCCCCAGGCCGACGTTTCCCTAAGGCAACGGGTGCTATTGACCCCGAAGATTACAATGAAATTGGGGGGCTGTGGGAAGCTTTGGAGCGTAAAAAAATTCCGTTTTATAATTTTGGGGAAGGCAACGAGTTTGCAGGTGTGGCCGAAGAATGGAACCATTTCGAGTTTGGAGCGCGGCAGCCCGTAGTTTTTCCGTTACAAAAAGCCGTTTTTGACCGTACTTCACGTAACTACGCTGGTTTTGACATGAACATTCCCGATTGGCTTCGTATGGACCAATTTGAAAAAGAGTTTACGGAGAAATGGCTGACCCCCAAAAAAGAAGTTCCCCGTTTGATTGCTCTTCAACTTCCCAACGATCATGGCGCGGGTGTTCGCCCCGAAGCGGGCTATCCGTATCCTCATTCTTTTATGGCTGACAATGATATTTCGCTGGGACGATTGCTACAATTTCTTTCGCATACGCCTTACTGGAAAAATATGCTTGTGGTGATTACAGAAGACGACCCCCAAGGCGGCGTTGACCACATAGATGCGCACCGCTCAGTATTGATGATGGCAGGGCCGTACGTTAAGCGCGGACACGTCTCGCATACCCACGCCAATTTTGGCTCTATTTTGAAAGTAATTTACAATACATTGGGCGTACCCTACGTCAATCAGTACGATGCGACGGCTTCGTTGTTACAAGATTTTTTCACGGACAAACCCGATTTTACGCCTTACCAGTACGTTATCCCAGATACCCAGGTTTTTGATGTGAACAAGGCCATGGATATCTACAAAAAAATGTATAATTGGAAAACGACTCAACCCAGCCCCAAAATGGATGACCCCAACGAACAACGAAAAGAACATTATAGACAACAGAACAATTAAAATGGCCTTTACTAATCCCATCACCGAAATCCGCCAATTGTTTGAATCACAGGGTGATGACCAATACTATGGCGAAGACGTAAGTCAGCTCGAACACGCTGCCCAAGGGGCTGATTTGGCGCTTAAAGGGGGCTTTGACAAAGAAATACAGGCCGCTGCTTTTTTGCACGACATTGGGCATTTGATGCCCGCGGGCATGGAGGAAGAATTAATGGAAGTGTATGGCCGTAAGGACCACGAAGAAATTGCCGCCGATTGGCTTCGTGAGCGTGGGTTTCCCGAAAAAGTGTGCATTCTGGTGGCCAATCACGTCAATGCCAAGCGGTACTTGACCTTTAAAAATCCCAAGTATTTTGCGGGCTTATCCGACGCCAGTCGCAAAACTTTGGAGTTTCAAGGTGGACCCATGCAGGCCGACGAAGCTGCCACTTTTGAGCAAAATCCTTATTTTGAGCTTATTATTCAGATGCGTCGTTGGGATGAAGCTGCCAAGGTGACGGGGTTGCCTAAGCCTGATTTGGAGAAATATTTGGCGTTGTGCCAGGAGGTGTTGGAGGGCAAGTAACCATTACAACCTAAAAGTAAATCTTCCGTTTCACCCATTTTTCCAGCTCAACGGCGTGAAATACAACCATTGATAGACCGATACAGATGCCAAGTTCTTGTAAACTCAAAGGGGCGGTTTTGAATATATCATTCATAAAAGGCACATAAACAACCCCCATTTGAAGGGAGAAAGTGAGCAAAATAGAGCCTAATAAGGGTAAATTGCTAAAAATCCCTTGTTTGAAAAGGAAGGTTCTATCGCTTCTTACACCGAGAACATGCCCCAATTGCGACAACGACAGTACCGTAAAGACCATGGTTTGCCAGTGGGCTAAGTTGTTTTGTAAAGCCCATGCTTGCGTACCAAGTGTCACACCTGCCATCAATAGACCCACCCAAACGATGTGATAACCTACCCCATCAGCAAAGAGGCTTTCATCGGTGGGTCTTGGTGGTCTTTTCATTACATCTTTTTCGGCCTTTTCGTTGGCCAAAGCCAAGGCGGGTAGGCCGTCGGTAACGAGATTTATCCATAAAATATGTATTGGAAGCAAAGGAATCGGCATACCGAGCAGCGGCGCGAGAAAAATTGTCCAAATTTCGGCACCGTTGCAAGTCATAATGTACTTGACAAACTTACGGATATTGTCGAAGATTCTTCTTCCCTCCCTTACCGCTTTGACAATGGTGGCAAAATTGTCGTCTAACAAGATTAAGTGCGCGGCTTCTTTGCTTACATCGGTGCCGTTGATTCCCATCGCTACCCCAATATTGGCAGCTTTAAGCGAAGGGGCATCATTGACCCCATCGCCCGTCATGGCGGCAAAATGTCCTTTTTTCTGTAAAGTTCGTACAATGCGCAACTTTTGGTCGGGCGATACCCGCGCGTAAACCACCGTTTGTTCAACTTGTTTTAGGAAAGTTTCTTCGTCTATGTGTTGCAATTCTGCCCCTGTCATGACCAAGCCAGTATCGTCTAAAATTCCAATTTCTCGTGCAATCGCTCTGGCAGTGGCGGGGTGGTCGCCCGTAATCATCACTGGTTTGATGCCAGCGGTTTTACATTCATGGATGGCGTGTTTGACTTCCTCGCGGGCGGGGTCCATCAAGCCTACTACTCCCGCAAATTTCAAATTTTTCTCAACCGTATCGTAATTAAACGGTTCGGGCAAGTGATCTAAGACTTGATAGGCATAGGCCAACACCCGAACGCCTTTGTTGGCCCATTCGTCAGAAAGTATTTTGAGGGTTTCTACCTCCTGTTTGTCTGCTAAAATGGCACTGACGGATTCGCTGGCACCTTTGGTGATAATTAAAAAACTTTGACCAAAATGATGCACGGTAGTCATACATTTTCGGTCGGAGTCAAACGGCAATTCGGCTACTCTTTCATGTTGGGCGGTTATTTGCTGATATTGTTCAAAAGAAAGGGTTTGGACGCTTTTTTCGACCAATGCCAATTCGGTAGATTCGCCAAAAGGCTCCTTATTTTCGTTGAATTTTATGTCGTGGTTGAGTGCGATGCTCAATTGTAACAAAGACAACGCTGTCTCATTTTTTGAGGTGGTGTTGTCCATCATCTCGACCACCTTCATTTTGTTTTGGGTCAGAGTACCTGTTTTATCGCTGCAAATAAAGGTAACAGAGCCGAGCGTTTCTACGGCAGGTAATTTTCGGATGAGCGCGTTTTTGGTGGCCAACCGCGCCGCTCCCCTTGAAAGCGCAATGGTAATGAGTGCTGGTAAGGCTTCTGGAATAGCGGCTACGGCCAAACTGATAGAAAGTAACAAAATTTTGAAGGGGTCTTCTCCACGTAAAACCCCCGTTACAAATAAGATGGCACAAATCAACAAGATGATGTAAGATAAGTTTTTGCCAAATTTTTCCATGCGTTCTTGCAGAGGGGTAGCTACTTCTTTTTCTTGCAGCATCCCCGCAATTTTACCCAACTCGGTAGTCATCCCCGTGGCTACTACTACACCTTTAGCGCGGCCATTGGTTACCAAAGTACCCTTAAAAGTCATGTTGAATTGGTCGCCAAGGGGGATGCTGCTGTCGGGCAAAGCAGCGGTAGATTTGTCAACGGGAATAGACTCGCCCGTGAGCGACGACTCATCAATCCGCAAAGAGTGGGTTTCTATTAACCGAATATCGGCTGGAACGACGTTGCCTGCCTCGATGACGACGATGTCTCCTGGTACCAAGCCAGTAGAAGTAATAATGGAGGGCTTCCCCTCTCGGATGACGTGGGCTTGGGTGACAGTCATTTTTTTGAGGGCATCCATGGCTTTTTCGGCTCGGTACTCTTGGATGAAACCTACAATGGCATTCAACAAAATAATGACGAGGATGATGATAGTGTCGGTCAAATCGCCCATGATACCCGATAACACGGCGGCTGCCGCCAATATCAATATCATAAAGTCTTTGAACTGGTGCAAAAAAAGCAACCACGCGGGTATTTTCTTTTTCTCTTGCAGTTCGTTGTAGCCGTGTTGGCTTAGTCGTCGTTGTACTTCTGCCGAAGACAATCCTTCAACAGAGGTGTGAAGTTTAGAAAAAATGCTGGAGATAGATTGGTGGTAGGCGTGCATTTTCTATGAAATTTGGTAGAGTAAAATCATGTTTACTACGTACAATAAAAAGATGATGAGGGTATCCCAGGCCATTACCATTTTTTTCTCCTTGTTTGGGAAAATAAAACCAATAATAGCCGTTGCTACCATTAAGATGACAAAAAATACGGATAACAAATTGACCTCAGAAGCATCTTTGAGCAAATAACCTTTGGTATAAAAGACATCATCCAGAAATAAAATGAAGATGTTGAAAATATTGCTACCGAGGAGATTCCCGATCGCCAAATCTGGCGAACCCATACGTACGGCTGCCAAAGAAACGGCAATTTCGGGTAAAGAGGTTGAAATGGCCAAAAATAATGTCCCTACAAACGATTTTTCAAGTCCTGTTTCTTCGGCAATGTGTTCGGCAAAATAAGGCAATGCCAAGGCTGTAATAACAATGATGAGTGCAACAAATGAATAACGAATGATCACCTGTCGTAAGCTAAGGTCATAGTGTTGTTGGGGCGATGTGTTTTCAACCGTGTGATTGCCTTTTTGGTAGTTGTAAATAGTTTTTACCGAAATAAAATAGATAATAGCGAAGGAGAAGCTGGTGAGACCAATCGAGGGAGTAGTGATAAAATCGTCGTTCAAAAATAAGCCTAAGCCCGTCAAAGCCATTAAAATCAAGCCAAAGGCTGCCGCCAGAATATGGCTATGAGACACACTACTGAAAAGCGGGTGGTCTTTGGGCGTGAATATGTCCATTAATGATAAAATTCCGAGGTTGAAAGCGCAACTACCCAAAATATCACCTAAGGCTAAATCGGCAGACTGAACGATGGTAGCGGAGCTAATACCTACCATTAGTTCGGGTAAGGAAGTGACCGTGGACATCAGAATCAGCCCTATCCAAGCTTTCCCCAAGCCCGTTAGATTTGCCAATAAATCTCCGTAGTGGGAAAGAAGTTTACCAGCAAAAAAGATAATAACAGCACAAAGAATGAAACTAAGGCTATGTAGAAGCATAGGTAATGATTTCAGTGAAGGTTAAGAGAGTAGCAAGATAATTGGAAAAGTATAACCGGGTATTAGAATTTCCTTAGATTTTCAATTAGGAAATCGGAATATGCTAATCTATTCTACTTTTGTCGTTACGTGTTTCAAGTCACTTTGCCCAATTAATAAATTAAAAATAACATGAAAACCATTTTAGTGACCACTGATTTTTCGGCTAATTCTAAAGCGGGTATTCGTTTTGCTATACAATTAGCCTCCCAAACTCCGTGCAAATTGATATTTTATACGACGCTTGAACTTCTTTCCCCGACTTTTTGGCAGAAGGAGAAAACATTGCGTTTTGTGCAAAATGAAACTCAAAAGGGCAAGCAGCAGTTAGGCCATTTTTTGAGAGACATCTTTAAAAATACCCAAAACGGACATCTCAAATATGAATACGAGGTGGAAATGGGTACAGATGTAGTAGGTATGGTTTTGAAATATGCCCAAAAAATCAAAGCAGACTTTATTTGTATGAGTACTCGGGGGGCAGGTACTTTAAAAAAACTGATGGGTACCAATGCGTCGGCTTTGGTAAATACTTCGCCTATCCCATTGATTGTAGTCCCTAAAAGCTATCGTTTTAAACCCATTACTAAAATTGGCTACTCTTCTGATTTTGAGAAACTTGATAGTGAGTTGGAGACAGTGAGCCAATTAGCGGCGTTATTTAATGTGGATACCGATGTTTATCATTTTGACTATCATATCCACGGTTCAGAAAGGAAAGAAAAACTCAAAAAGTTTCAAGAAAAGTATCAGGGTAAGCCTTTCAATATTTATTTACCAAAGTACAATATGGAATATACTCTGGTGGAAAACTTACAAAGGACGATTAAAAATAAAAAACCCTCTATTTTGGTGATGTTTTCTAAAAGTAAATTGAATTGGTTTGAGCGTTTATTTTTTTCAGGCTTTACGGCTGGTATGACTTTCGATATTAAAATTCCACTTTTAGCCTATAGAAGATAGAATAAACTGATGAGACAAAAGCACGGTTTTGGCCGTGCTTTTGTCTTAATTTCTCTGATTATCAATTATTTCTCCAACAACATAGCTCCGTAAGAATAACCTCCTCCAAAAACAGTAATGACAATTCGCTGACCTTTTTGAAACTTAGGCCAATTTTCGGACAAGCCAATGGCACACCCAGCACAGCCCGTATTGCCGAGGTATTGGATATTGGAAAGTAATTTTTCTTCGGGTAGCCCCAACGTATTCATTACGTTCATACTAATTCGTAGATTGGCTTGGTGGGGCAATACATAATCTACGTCTTCTACGCTCAATCCACACCTTTCAAGTACTTGTAAACTTGCCTTTGGCATGTAAGTACAGGCATTGATAAACACATCGCGACCAAAAGGCATAATGACACCTCGCTCGTTGGGGCGCAGTACCACCGCTTCCGTGGCTTTTCCGCTCGTGGCTGCTCCGCCAGTCAATAAAGCACGAATTTGTAAATCTCCCTTGCTGATACGCTCTTTGGAAATAAGCATGGCTGCCGCTCCGTCGCCCCACAAATGTCCTGATACAGTGTCGGTTTCGTTGTAATAACCCGTGTTGTGTTCTGAAGTAATGACCAAGGCTTTGGTCGCTTTATTCATGGCAAAATAGCCTTCTACTACTTCAATGGCGTTAAGTAAAGAAGAACAGGCCGAAGAAATGGTAACGACAGGAATGTCGGGAATTTCTAAATAATGTTGTACGGCATGCCCCAAGGTGACGATGGCATCGTAAGCGGTGTAGGTAGCACCTACTATCAAATCTACTTCGTTGATGTCAACTTGAATTTTATCTAACAGTGCCTTTACGGCTTCTACTCCCATCGTATGCGAGTTTTCGGCGGAGGCTGCCTTGCGTCGAAGTTGAATACCCGTGCGCTGTACAATCCATTCGTCGGACAGGCCATTGAGTTTAGTAAAATGTTCGTTATCAACTACTTGTTCGGGCAAGTAGTGACCGACCTGATGAAGAAACATACAGTGGTTAGTTTAAACCTATACTTTTAAGGCCGAAAGTTAAACATTTCGTAGAAAACGTAGTACAAATTATTGAAATCTTTCAATAAAGTCATTGATAGGTACAATTAAATCGAATGTCAATGAGCAAATTTTGAGGCGATTAAGTTCAGAGAGAGGAGTTCAAAAAATAAAATCTATCCAAGAAATAATGTTCGGTGAGGGAAAGTACCGTATTTTTGCCCAACATCAACCACCGTCGAACTGTCGCCAATGCAGCCTACCAAATTATTAGTTGTTGTTCCTTGCTATAACGAAGAAGAAATTCTCGCCAAAACCCACTATACGCTACAAGCGTACCGTGGCCGCTTGGTGGCCGAAGGGGCGATTTCTCCCGAGAGTCGGCTGTGTTTTGTAAATGACGGTAGTCGTGACCGAACTTGGCAATTGATTGACGAAATTTGCCAAAAAGACCCTTATAGTATCGGGGTGAAACTTTCCCGTAATTTTGGCCATCAAAGTGCTATTTTGGCAGGGCTGATGCATCATTCTGCCGATTTTGATTGTTTTGTAACCATAGATGCCGATTTGCAGGACGATGTAGAGGCCATTGGGCAGATGATTGAGCAACATCGCCGTGGCGCCATGGTTGTGTATGGAGTGCGCGACGACCGCAGCAGTGATACTTGGTTTAAACGCACCACCGCCGAATCTTTCTATAAAATGATGCGTTGGATGGGCGTACCTGTGGTGTTTAATCATGCTGATTTTCGTTTAATGGATCGGCGTATTTTGGAAGAATTTGCCAACTTCAAAGAAGTAAATCTGTTTTTGCGGGGTATTATTCCCTTGATTGGCTTTCGTTCCGAAAAAGTTTTTTACAAACGTTTTGAGCGCGAAGCGGGTGAAACCAAATACCCACTCCAAAAAATGCTGCTTTTTGCTTGGAACGGGGTTACTTCGTTCAGTACGTTTCCGATGCGCTTGGTTCTTTACTTCGGAGTTCTCAATTTTCTCATTGCCATTGTCATCGGGTTTTATATCGGCATTTCTTATTTGTTTGGTAGTACCGTAGCAGGTTGGACTTCGATTGTACTCCCTATGACGTTTTTTAGCGGAGCCAATATGATTGCTATTGGGTTGATTGGAGAATACGTTGGTAAGATTTATGAAGAAGTAAAGGGACGGCCAAGGTATATTATTGAATCAGTAGTGAGGAGTGAGGAGTGAGAAAGGAGTTTATGACACGCAATTAACCATTCACGGATAACAGAAGCATTGATGCTAAAAACCTTACAAAAACCTATATTTCAAGACCTATTCAACGTTGGATTGTTGGCCGTGGCGGTGGTGCCGTTGTTGATGTTATCGTTGTATAATCACCCTTCGCCTGTTGACGATTATTGCTACATAGATACCGTCTTTAAATACGGTTATTTTGAAGCCATGAATTATTATTATACGGGTTGGACGGGGCGTTATTTTGGTATTTGGCTCAATCACTCCAATCCGCTGATTGTAGAATGGGCTGGTGGGTTCAAACTACTTTCTTTTTTGCTAATTCTCGGAGTGGTAAGTAGTATGTATCTGCTAATCAGTGCGTTGTTTTCTAAGAGGAGTTCTCTCAGCGCTTTAGGGCTAACGGGCGCAATGCTTCTCCTGTTGGTTCTTAAAATCATGAGTGTGGTAGAGGCTTTTTATTGGATGGCGGCTTTTGTGACTTACACAGTACCGAATATTTTGACGCTTTACTGGTTAGTGGTTATGATTCGCTGGTATCAACTACCCAGTGGAATGTTTCAGAAATTAACGGCGATTTGGGCTGGTTTTTTGGTGTTTGCGGTGATTGGGTGCAGCGAAACCAATCTTACAATCATGGTTTTACTGGTTTTAGGTTGGTTTGGTTATCAATTGGTGATTCATCGAAAATGGGATTGGTTTGCCGTATTTTTAATCGGAGTTGCCGTATTTTCCTGTTATATTTTCTTTTCTTCTCCTGGCAACGCACAACGTTTGGGAGGCAATCCAGAAGGACGAAATTTTACGCTTTCGACGTTTCAGTCTTTCAAAATGTTGCTAAAATTAGCCTTAGATTGGGTGTTTCTTACTCCTTTATTGGTATTCACTATTTTATGGATTGCGGTACTGCCCAAAATCTTTGAAGCAGAAGGAAAGCAGAATCATTATTTTTCAGTGCCGCCTTGGGCAGCTGCGTTGGGCTATTTGGGCGTGCTTTTTGTGCAGATTTTTCCCTCTTACTACGGAATTGGTATTGAGCCTGCGCCTCGTGTCATCAATTCGGTATATCTGTATTTCTTGCTTGGATGGTTTTATAACGTGGCTGTCTTGTTCAAATTTATATACGATAAAAATTGGCTTGGCGCCCAAAAATGGTATTTTCCACCTTCTATCAAGGCGGTATTGGCTGCGCTTATCTTGGTGAGTGCCTTATTTAGTCCCAATTTAAGAATGGTTTATGGGGATTGGTTACGTGGACGTGCCGCCGCCTACGATGTAGAATTGAAAGAACGCTACGCTTACATCAAAAAAACACCTGGCGATACAGTGTATGTAGTTCCTTTGAAATCAAAACCACAATCTTTGTTTATGGACGATGCCAACGCCGACCCCAAACATTGGTGGAGCAAGTGCATGGGGGGGTATTTTGGAAAAAAAGCGGTTGTTTTAAGAAGAGAAGAATCTACAGTAAACGTTAAACAGTAAACCATCTGACGATACTATTGAACTCATCAAGAAAATATATCATCTTCGCCTTTATTCTGCTTCCTATTGTTGTGTTTTATGGCTTTAGTATAGCTTATAGCACCAATATTCCGTGGTTTGATGACATTGAAAATATTCCCTATTTTCTTTCCCGTCTGCTTGACGCCCCCACTTGGTACGAACGTGCCGAGGCATTTTTGCGCCCCAACAACGAGCACCGTGTTTTGAGCGCACGGCTCATTGTCTATTTCAATTATTTGTTGACCCACCAACTCAACTTTCGGGCATTGGCACTGATCGGAAACCTAACGGTACTTGGTATTTTCTTGCTCCTAACAAGCGCTTATTTGAAAAATAGCGGACGGCTTCTTTATCTCATTCCTGCTGCATTTTTTATTTTCAACTTACAATTTTACAGCATGACGTTTATGACGATCATGTCGCTTCAGTATCAGTTGATTATCTGCG
This sequence comes from Runella sp., assembly GCA_044228585.1. Classification (GTDB taxonomy): domain Bacteria; phylum Bacteroidota; class Bacteroidia; order Cytophagales; family Spirosomataceae; genus Runella. The sequence goes on from JBGAUP010000001.1 coordinate 21,425, forward strand.
AGGTATTTTTGAGTCTGTATTTATTGGTTAAACCTTCCCGTTTTAGTTTTGGAGCAGCCATTTTGGTGGCAATCTTAGGTACATTCAGCATGGGAAATGGTTTGATGGTTTGGCCAACAGGGGCGCTTATTCTACTCTATTTAGGACACTGGTCACGCTTAAGTACTTGGTTGATTATCGGCGTTTTATCCATTGTGGGGTATTTTTCGGGCTATGCTTTTGTGCAGGGCAACGACGAAGGATTTCTGTATTTCTTCCAGCATCCATTCAAAGTCATCATCGGTTTCTTTGCGTTTGTAGGCGGGATTTTGGATTGGTTTCCCCGAATTACATTTGAAAAACGGATGCTTCTTCCTGTGTTGGGCGGACTGTTTATTGTTGTTTTTTTTCTGTTCTATACCCTCGGAATGGTCGGTATATCAGCACGTTGGCGTACTTTGGTTTCTCCCAAACTTACCAAATTTTACCTACGAATTCCTTATTTCAGAAACATAGAGCCGCGTTGGGGTGCATTTTGGGTAGGGTGTTTTGTGTATTTGTTGATTAACAGCGCATTGGTGGTGTTTTTTCGTACGCGCTTTGATTATCAATTGGTGCTTTGGGCCACCTACAAAATTTATCCAGGAACGCTCATGGCATTAACCGTCCTTTTAGTTTTGCAAATAATCGCTCCAGCACGACAAAAAGTGGGACTCATACTGTTTACTGGAGCCGCTTTACTTTCTTGGTTATCTTCCTATTGGCATTTTATACCACAAGTACAACAAGACCGCAAACAACGATTGGCTTTTGCCTTCAATCAACAGCGCAACGACGTAGGATTAGGCGCTGAAAAGAATTCCAATTTTGCTCAATTTATTGTCGCCACCTTGGACAGTGCCGAGTCCAAAGGGTTTTACAAATTGCCTGCTCCTTTGCTTGACCCACAGGAAAAAGGGATTGAAAAAATATTGCGCGACAGTACATTGAAACTGCCGATAACAACCGTAAATGTGAATGACCAAACTAACACATTGGTAATCAGCAATGAAACGCTTGAGTACATCGAAGGAAAAGAAACTGGAGTGTTTATCACGTTGACCTCACCCCGTCATTTTTACATTTTTTCGGCAGCTCCTAATCAGGCATTTCACAATCCTCAAAAAGGATTTCAGATTTATTGTCCTAAAGGTGTTTTGTATAACGAAACCTATCAAATTGGGGTTTGGGTTGTGCAAAAAAGTGGTAATCAGATTTACAAAACCAGCCAAAACGTAAGATTACCGTGATTTTAGAGGTCTTTTTCCTAATTTTACCCTGAATTTGTCACTCATTACTCATCACTTGTCACTTGTCTTTACCTCAAATCTCCATAGTCGCGCCGCTTTATAACGAATCTGAGTCGTTTCCGCACTTAGTACAAAGGCTTACTCAACTCATGGATAGTCTTCAGTTGAGGATTGAAGTTGTATTGATTGATGACGGTAGCCGCGACAATACTGCCATACAGATGCGACAAATTGCGCTGACGGACACGCGTTATCATTGCGTATTCTTGTCGCGCAATCACGGACACCAATTGGCTTTGACGGCAGGATTGGCCGCTGCCAGAGCCACCGAAGCGTTGTTCGTTATTGACGGCGATTTACAAGACCCGCCCGAATTGTTACCCGATTTCTATCAAAAAATGCAGGAAGGCTACGATGTGGTGTATGCTGTAAGGCGGAAGCGCAAGGAAAATTTCATCAAAAAAACGGGTTATTTCCTTTTTTATCGCTTGCTAAAATCTATTTCTTACGTAGATATTCCGCTTGATAGCGGTGATTTTGCCCTCATTAGCCGACGTGTGGCCGATGTATTGAATCAGATGCCCGAAGAAAGCCGCTTCCTCCGAGGAATGCGCTCGTGGGTGGGTTTTAAACAGACTGGTTTTGAATATGAGCGCAGCGAACGCGTAGCTGGTGAGTCAAAATACTCCTTCAAACAACTATTTCGACTGGCCTACAACGGAATCTTTAATTTTAGTGAGTTTCCTATCAAATTCATGACAAGGGCTGGGGGAGTGGCGATTGGTATTGCGCTGGTATATTTCGTCATTGTTATTATCAAAAAACTGTTTTTTGCGGGAATCATTGAGGGTTTTACGGCTTTGTTGTTCGTTATTATCCTATTCAGTGGTGTACAACTCATGTCTTTGGGCATCATTGGCGAATACGTGTTACGCATCTTTTTTCAATCCAAGGGTCGCCCGTTGTATGTGGTAAAAGAGGAGATTGTGGAAGGTGCCTTGAAAGAACCGCAAAACAGAAAAACCGTAAAACAGAAAAAGGTAGATTGATTTTACATTTCCTGCTAAGTCCGTACGCTTTTACATTTTACATTTTTCGGTTTTAAAAACCATGCTATTCAATTCAGTTCAGTTTTTACTGTTTTTTATTGTCGTTACCCTTGCGTATTACAGCTTGCGTTGGAATATGCGTTGGCTATTGTTGCTATTGGCGAGTTGTTATTTTTACATGGTTTTCAAACCGATTTACATTCTAATTCTGTTTGCAACTATTGTTATTGATTACTTCGCTGGGCTTTGGATTGCTTCGGCTTCGGGAGCGCGACAAAAATGGCTTCTGGTACTGAGTATTATCACCAATGTAGGGATATTGGCCGTCTTCAAATACTTTGATTTTTTTGCCGAAAGCTTCAATGCCGTCAGTTGGAAAATGGGGATTGCCTGGAGTTTGCCCATTTTAAAACACCTAAATCCTGATTTGATTTTACCCATTGGCCTATCGTTTCACACCTTTCAGGCGATGAGCTATACCATTGAGGTATATCGTGGTAACCAAAAAGCCGAATCCCATTTCGGGATTTATGCTTTGTACGTGATGTTTTATCCGCAGTTGGTAGCAGGGCCAATCGAACGTCCTCAGAATGTACTGCACCAATTCCACGAAAATCATCCGTATGACTGGGAAAACGTAAAGGCAGGACTCATGAGAATGGCGTTTGGCTTTTTCAAAAAAGCGGTCATTGCCGACCGACTTGCTTTGATGGCAGGGCCTGCTTATTTAGATCCTCAACACCATAATGGACTAACATTATTGGTGGCCACCTTTTTTTATACCTTCCGAATTTATTGCGATTTTTCGGGCTATTCCGATATTGCTTTAGGTGCGGCGCAGGTGATGGGTTTCAAGTTGATGGAGAATTTTCGTACGCCTTATTTTTCTAAATCCATTTCGGAATTCTGGGGGCGCTGGCATATCTCGCTCTCTACTTGGTTTCGCGATTATTTATACATTTCACTGGGAGGAAACCGAGTGGGCGAAGGTAGGGCCTATTTCAATCGTTTTACGGTGTTTTTGGTGAGTGGACTCTGGCACGGGGCCAGTTGGAATTTTATCATTTGGGGCGGCCTACACGGGCTTTATTTGGTAGCGGCTTCGGTGCGGGATAAATACCTCAAACACTGGGATATCAGGCTGCCTCAAAGTGCTTGGTACGGTTATCTGCAAGTAGTCATCACGTTTTTGTTGGTGATGCTAACGTGGGTGTTTTTTGCCGTAGGCGACAATCCTAAACTGACCGTGGGTGAAGAAGTCAGAAGTTCATTTTTGATTCTGAATAAGATGGCACATTTGTCGCTGTCAGAGCCTATTCAGTCGGCACTCAATGTAGTGGAAATGTGGTTTTGTGTGGTGCTGATTGGGATTTTATTGGTGAAAGAACACTATGTCTTGCATATTCCTACAACCAAAAATGCTACGTTTTGGATGTTGTTCCTTGCAATTTCCATAGCCAGTTATTTCTTTGGCGTTTTTGATTCTAATCAATTTATTTATTTTCAGTTTTAATCACGCCAAGTTACCATTCTCTGCCCCTTAGTGTCTTTGCGCGACTAACAATTCTTACGTTTTTGACTTCCTTATCCTTATCGGATTATACCAAAGGAAAAAGCCACTGATTGTCAATAGAATAAGGCCGATTCCGAGGAGAGAAGTATAGATGAGTTTGATGGGGTCGTTATCGGTTTTGACGAAGTAGTCCACGATAGAGCCGTCGTGGATTTTTTCGATAATGTCCGAAGTTCGGGTAGCTTCTGAGACAATTTTTCCTGTCTTGCAATCAATTTGTAAGTCAGTAAAATGGGAAACAAATACGATTTTAGCCACTCCTTTTTGAGGCCTAACGTCAATTCTATCAATTTCGGGAGATGCTCCGTGGTTGCGGGCATAATGCTCAGCAATGTGCTGAATACTATCAAGACTTATCCACTGGGCCGACTGGGATGTTTCCCCCTTTTGGGTGGGGGGCAATAATGCTGTCTGTTTTTTCCAACCTAAAAGCAGTCCCGTAATACCAATTGTTAGGAAAAATAACAATAAGGGAATCGCTACCCATTTGTGGAGTTTGCGGTATAACCGAGTACTAACGGCGAGGTTTGAGGGTTTTGGTTTCAAAGCGGTAGCAGATGTGGTTACAATTGTCCCGCTAATATCGCAATTCCTTCGCTAAAACTATGTGGTTCATAACCTAAAATTGCGCGCGCCTTATCCAAAACGAAACCTGTACGGGCAGGGCGTTTGGCAGGTTGGGAGAAATTGGAGGAATCAGCTTGGGTAATCAGGCTTTTGTCCAGCTTAAAATAGTCAGCTGTCATTATTGCCATTTCGTAGGGAGTCAGAAAATCCTTTCCCGAAATATTAAAAATGCCTTCGGCTTCCTTGTTGGCAATCAAGTAACAGCCCATCGCTAAGTCTTCTGCTAAAGTAGGAGTACGCCATTGGTCGGTGACCACTTTGATATTTTTACCTTCTTCCAACGATTTTTTGACCCACAAAATAATGTTTGACCGCGACATATCGTAGGCAATGCCATAAACCAACACTGTACGGGCAATGGCCCAACGAATATTGGAATGTTGCACCAGCTTTTCAGCGGCGTATTTACTCCAGCCGTAAAAGCTTAATGGATTGGCCTCGCCCGCTTCAGTATAAGGACCAGCAGCACCATCAAAGATAAAATCGGTAGAAACATGACAAAGAAAAATATCATGTTTTCTACATTCGTCAATAAGATGCTGAACTGCGGTTACGTTCTGTGCCCAGCAAGCTTCTTTTTCAGACTCACATTGATCTACGTTGGTCATGGCTGCCCCGTGAATAATGGCATCGGGTTCTGTTTTTTCAATCACGGAGGCCACTTCGGTTCGATTGGTAATGTCCATTGGGAAATAATCGTACCCTTCTTTAAAAGGCAGACGATTTTCGCCACGTGCAGTAGCAATGATTTTAATATGGGGCTGTTGTAGGAGTAATTCTACCAATTTTTGTCCCAACAGGCCGTTGGAACCAGTAATAAGGATTGTTTTCATGGCTACAAATATATAACCACGTAGGCACAAAGAACACATAGTTTCAAAAGTTTTCTACGTGGCCTTTGTGCCTATGTGGGGTTGGAAGTAAAGCTGTATGTCCACTACCGGAAGTTCCGTAGTGTGTAGGTGAATGTCATCATATAGTATCGCTGCAAAACGCGGGTTTGGAGGTCTTCGATGTAGGTTTCGGTCACAGTACGGCTGATACTATTATTTTGGCCTAATACGTCAAACGTGCTCAATTTTAGCTCTCCAGCTTTGTTTTTGAGGAACTTATAACCAACCGCCGCATTCCAAAGAGTGAAGTTGAGGTTGAAATCTTGTCCTAAGCCCGTATAAAACGTGTGGTTGAGGTTGGTATTGACAAAGAATCCACTTTTGGTGACCCAATTGATTTTGAAGTTGCTGTTTTGAAAATAGTAGGTTCCGTCCAAAGCAGGTTGCAAGGTGTTTTTGACGGTGTTATAGTTCCCATTTAACGATAACGTAAAATCAACCTGCTCACTAATATTGCTACTCAAGACCAAACCACCAGTAATTGAATGGGTATTAGAGGTGTTTTGGACGTTGTTAATCAAACCAATCGTGCGGGTATAGCCCGTTCCTACATTGAAATTCAGATTGCTCTTGATGGCCGTAACGGGTAGTCCATACGTAATAAACGAGCGAACATTCCAGTTGCCATTCACGTTGACGGGCTGGCTAAACTGCGATCCTACTCTGAGTGGAAATCCCGCAACGATGGTGTCTTTGGTGGCGATAAACGTAGTATTGCTGATGTTGTTTTGAGTAAACGAGCCATTCAGGTTGATAAAAAAGCTACGCGCTGTTTTGGCGTTGGTCACGCCGTAACGAATAAAAACACTTTGGTTGTACTCTTGTTTCAAGTTGGGGTTACCCGTCTTCAAAAACAGTGGATTGGAGTTGTCAACTACATTTTGCAGTTGGCTGATAGAAGGAGCATTAGTAGAAGTGCGGTAATTGATTCGTAAACTACTACCATCGGTACCTCGATACATTAACATAGCCGAAGGGAGGAGATTGTCGAAAGTGCGCTTGATTTCAAATTGGAGTGGGTAGTTTTGTTTTCCACTCAACTGTGCGTTCTGGTAATTTAGTTCTGCCGTTACCATTGTTTTTTTGATACGAAGGCGATAGCTACCTCCTACCCGGTTGGTGATGTAGGTATTATCAAACTCGTTGGAAAGGCGTAAATCAGGGGTGCTGTATTCGCTGGTGGACTGATTGTAGTTGTAAGTGTCTCGGTCAGAGTAGTTTTTGGTATAGGATGGCGTGTAATTCAACTGCAACTGACCAGTTCTTCCGATGTTCTCTGTGAATGAGATATTACTCGAAATTGTGTAGCCATTTGCTTTGGTATCGGTTTGTTGATCGGTTATTTGTAAAGAATCGGCAGTTTTACGGCCAAAATAGTTATTAATGGACTTTAATAGCGATTCACCTGTTCGGTTATTGGCCGAGGTGTTGAGCCCGACCGAGATAGTCCGTCCGATTTTTCCAAAACGATGTCGCCACAAGATGTTATTTCCCCAATTGTAACCATTGTTTTGCGATTCCCTATTGGTTTGGGTTCGGTTCAACAGGGACCATTCATAGGTTATTTGCTCCCAAAACAAACTGCTGTAAGCGGTATTGTCTTGAAAACTTAGTCGAGGTGTAATGATAATAGAGTTTTTGGTATTGATAGTGTATTCGAGGCGGGCGTTCAAACGGTGATTGTCGTTGTTGTTAGTAGAAGTAAAACCTTCATTATAAAGCTGTCCAGGGCCTTCGGTAGTGAAAAAAGTCCTTGCCAATGCGCTGGTATTTTCGTTTTTGGCGGCATTGAAAAAATAGCTACCGCTCACTTTCCATTTTTTGCCCCAATTGTCGGAATAATTGAGTCCAATGGCGTTGGTGCGGGTAATACCTCCTTGTTGGCCTGTCAAGAAGTTGCTGGCGTTGTTTCCCCCGCCGCCAAAATTTCCACCCCCACCTCCTTGGCCTCCGCCGCCACGATTACCTCCTTGGCCACCGCCACCACCACGAGTACCACCTTGACCCCCGCCGCCAGAAGACCCCAATACGCCCAGCAAGTCTTCGTTTCCAAAGTTTTGCTGATTGATATTGTTGCTCATGCCAATGACCGAAATCCGTGTATCTTTCTTAAAATAGTTGGTACTTCCTCCTACCATGTAGCGATTGTCAGTACCATATCCCGCATATACTTTTCCAAATTGGCCATTGTTACGGTCAGAACGGGTGACGATGTTGATGGTTTTGGTCGTTTGTCCATCGTCGAAACCCGTAAACTGCGATTGGTCGCTGAGACGGTCAAAAACCTGAATTTTGTCAATCACTTCGGCGGGCATATTTCTTAGTGCCAGCGTGGCATCATCCCCGAAGAAATCACGGCCATCTACTGTTACTTTCTGAACATTTTCGCCTTGGGCTTTCACTTGACCGTTTTCAATGGTGATGTTGGGCATTTTTTCCAACAAATCTTGGGCATTGGCATCTTTATTCACCTTAAACGCGCTGGCGTTATAGACGGTGGTATCTCCCTTTTGCTCAACCCGCTCGGCTACTCCTTTTACTATCACATCTTTCAGCAATTGTGCGTCAGGCTTTAGTTGTATCTTTCCAAGGTCAGGATTTCCACGGCGGAGATTGATCCGCTGTTCGACAGATGTATAACCAATGAATGAGGTTATTAAGCGATAGCCTGCCACAGGAATATTTTTAAATATAAACGCACCAGACGTATCGGCTACCACTCCAAAGCGTTTTATGGAGTCGGCACTGTTGATGAGAAGTACATTGGCTCCAATCAAGGCAGATTGGTCGTTGGCATCTACGACTCGACCTTTTACTTCCACGTTTTGGGCAAATAGGAGGCCTGCCGATAGGAAGAAGAAGAATAGAAAATAGTAGCGTATGGGCTTCATGGTGTATGGTTTTTCTCTATTTGAAAGATAAAATAGCAAAAAGTTTAGCCTACTGATTTCAAAAAGCGATGAAATGGCATAGAACACCGACAATATACAGACTATTTACCGATAAAGATTACACTTAAAATACAGGATTTGATTAGGTTTGGTTTTTCAAACACTTTTTATCAAAAATACTCCTATCTATGAACCGCCGTCACTTCTTTCAACAAGCTACTCTTGGTACTGCCGTCTTGGCCGCTCCTCAAACCAGTGTACTGCCTCCTATCAAAGAGGTAACACCTTTCAAACTTGGCCTTTCTACTTACTCGTACTGGCATTTTAAAACGCCCAAAGTACCCATCGAAACGGTCATTGACGAAGCCGCTCGTTTGGAGATAGAAGGCGTAGATATTCTGCACCGCCAAATGGATAGTGAAGACAATGCCTACCTGCAAAAACTCAAACGCCACGCCTTTGTCAACGGCGTGGACTTGATTTGCCTTTCGATACACCAAAGCTTTGTGTCGCCTGATGCTGCCGAACGCCAAAAAAACATTGACCATACCCTGCACTGCATCGAATTGGCCTACAAAATGGGTATTCCGAGTGTGCGGCTTAACTCAGGACGTTGGAATACGATTAAATCTTTTGATGAGTTGATGGCCAAGCGCGGTATAGAGCCGATTTTGCTTGGCTATACCGAAGACGACGGTTTTAAATGGTGTATTGACAGCATCGAAAAATGCCTCGCCAAAGCGGCGGAATGTGGGGTAATGCTTGCCCTTGAAAACCATTGGGGACTTACTTCTACGCCCGAAGGTCTCCTGCGTATCCGCAAAGCCATTGATTCGCCTTGGTTGGGTGTTTTGTTGGATACAGGCAATTTTTTGGAAGAGCCTTACGCCAAACTTGAAAAAGTAGCACCTATCGCAAACTTTATACAAGCCAAAACCTACTACGGCGGCGGTGAATGGTACACGTTAGATTTGGACTACAAACGCATTATGAACATTCTGCGCCAAGCCAACTACAAGGGATACATTGCGCTGGAATTTGAAGGGAAAGAAGCTGCCGAAACGGGCGTTCGTAAAAGTATCGCTATGCTCCGCGAGGCTATGAAAGTCTAACGCCAATCCCACGCTACTATGTTCCAAAGGTCAATGTAGTCTTGATGAACGTGAATTGTCTGGAATCCCACGCGCTCGTGTGCTCGCATGGATCGGGTATTTCTTGCGGCAATTTCGGTTACGCAAAGGTCAAAATCGGCAGCGAATTGTTTTTTGTGTTGGGCATAAAGTCCATCAAAAACCCCCTGTCCACGGTGCGACTGTGCCACGCAAATTTGTCCCATGACATAATAGCGATAATCACTCATGGGCTTTCCCTGCCATTCCAAACCCGAAATGATGTCGAACATAGGAACCAGTTCTGGTACCAATTGCCCAAACGTCCGAGGCATAACCAAGGCATAGCCCGCCAATGTGTCTCCATCTTTGGCAATAATTTGCGGGAGGGCGTCATTCATTTTTTTGACGGCTTCAAACGAGTGCTCTACTGTCGTAAATCCTTGGTCTTGCTGGTACTCCGTAGGGGTGTTTTTATACAGATTTTGGCGTTGTAAAGCTAAGATTTGACGTAAATCTTCGTCTGATTGTGCAGTCGTATAGGTAATAGGCATCTTAAAATTTCTTGATTTTGTCACCCTGAAAGGGTCTTTATCGTTCAGACAAAAGTAACAATACGCCTTTAGCAAGCCAAATAAAGGTTTTATCTTTGCCCAATACCCTTCAACAAACCTAAAATTCAATGAAAAAATCGCTTTCTTTGCCCCGTTTACTTTTTACCCTTTTCACTTTCACCTTTACCTTTACCCTTTTCACTTCATCCACCCTTTCAGCCCAATACCCCATCCTTCCCGAACGGGAACGTGCTCGTGTAGTAGATGAAATTTTAGAAGACCGTTTCACCAACCTTTTGCCTCAGCTTATGCGTCGTGAAGGGGTTGATATGTGGATTATCATCTCCCGCGAATACAACGAAGATCCCGTGATGCGTACCATGCTTCCCAGCACTTGGTTGTCGGCACGAAGACGGACAATTATGATGTTTTACGACGCAGGTGGGGCAAAACCGCTCGAAAAACTCGCCATTGCTCGCTACGACGTAGGAAATTTGCTCAAGGGAGAGTGGGATATCAATGTTCAACCTAATCAGTGGTTGGCATTGTCTAAAGTAATTGAAGAGCGTAACCCCAAAAAAATTGCGCTTAATTTCTCCAAAGATTACGGCCACGCTGACGGACTCACTTACACCGAACACAAGGAGTTTATGAGTGTGCTGCCCGAAAAACAAAAAGCGAAGATTGTCTCTGCCGACCGTTTGGCGGTGGCGTGGTTAGAAACCCGCAGTGAAAAAGAAGCGGCTATTTATCCCATGATTTGCCGTATTTCGCACGATATTATCCAAGAGGCATTTTCCGAAAAAGTAATTCACCCAGGCGTTACTACCACCGACGACGTGGTGTGGTGGATGCGCCAACGTGTTACCGATTTAGGGTTAGAAACATGGTTTCATCCTACGGTGGACATTCAGCGCTTCGACCCTGAAAACTTTGATCATTTGCGCACTTTCTCCAAACGCCCTGCTAAGCAAGTCATTATGCCAGGGGATTTGCTTCACTGTGATTTTGGCATTACGTATTTGCGCCTCAACACCGACCAACAGCAAAATGCCTATGTATTGCGCCCCGGAGAAAGTGAAGTACCCGATTTTCTGAAAAAGGCTTTGGCCCAAGGCAATCGCCTGCAAGATATTCTTACTGAAAAATTTAAAACGGGTACGACAGGCAACAAGATGCTGTTGGAGGCACTTGAACAAGCTAAGAAAGAAGGGATTACGGGGAGTATCTACTCTCACCCCATTGGCGTACACGGCCACGCGGCAGGCCCGACGATTGGCATGTGGGACCAACAGCAGGGAGTAGCAGGGCCAGGCGACTATCCTTTGTTTCCCAATACGGCTTACTCGATTGAATTAAATGCCGCTGTCGAAATAGCCGAATGGAAGAAAACCATTCGTATTATGCTCGAAGAAGATGGCTATTACACGGCAGATGGCTTTCATTACTTAGATGGACGCCAAAAAGAGATTTTTACCATTCCTCGGAATTTGGAGAAAGTAAAATAACACCTCACTAATCCTTACAGGTTTTTGAAACCTGTAAGGATTAACCTTTAATCAGGCAATACGCCTTTTTTCTGACGCTTAGAAATAGAAAGAAGTAGGGCAGGAAGGAGAATCAAGTTGGTACACATAGCCACTAACAAGGTGATTGAGACCATCACTCCCATAGCGGCTGTTCCTCCGAAACTGGACGCGGCAAAAATGGCAAATCCACAAAAGAGGATAGCCGCCGTATAAATCATACTCAATCCTGTTCCAAAAATCGCCTCCGTTATCGCTTCCGAAGCGGTACGCCCTTTTTGATAAATTTCTTGCCGATAGCGCGTTAAAAAATACACCGTACCATCAGAAGCAATCCCAAACGTAATGCTAAAAATCAGGATGGTAGTAGGCTTAAAATAAATGTCAAAAAATCCCATAATCCCTGCTGTTAAAGCCAACGGAATCAGACAGGGGAGTTTTGATAGAAGAATGATGGGAATAGACCGAAAAAGTACCATTCCTACCAAAGCAATCAAAATAATCGCAATCAGAAGACTTTCGTACAAATTGCTCAGTAGATAATCGTTGCTTTTCAAAAACACCAAACTATGCCCCGTGAGGCTTACTGTGTAGTCTTTGGGATTAAAAATAGAATCTACTTTGGGCCGAATTTGCGCCATTAACTCTTTGATGCGCTCCGAGCCTACGTCGGCCATTTGAAAACTTACCCGCGTGATACTGCGGTCTTTGTTGAGAAACGAATTGAGCTGATTGGCACCGGTGCTATTTTGGCCTTGGACAAAGTCCGATAATTTAGAAAGTTCCATTGCTCCAGGCAGCACATAATACTTAGCACCACCGCCACGGTAGGCTTGATACAAAAATCGTGATGCTTCGACTGCCGATACAGGTTTTGAAAACTCTTGATAATCAGCAAGGGCGTTTTGTAATGCCTTGATTTTGTACAATGTTCGTGCTTGATTGCCAAAAACGCCATTGGGCTGCTTGGTATCAATCATCACTTCAAAAGGTAGTACTCCGTTGAAGTTTTTCTCAAAAAATCGTAAGTCCACATAAACTTGGTCATTCTTGGGGAGGTCATCCACGACGTAGCCAATGGCCTTGATTTTGGTCATTCCATAAGCCGAAATCAGAATAATGATAACCATAACCCAGTAGATATCCCTGCGACGGTGGTGTACCAACCAATTGACTTTTTCGAGAAATCCTTTGGCCCACTTTCCGTCTAAATGCCGTAAATGACGTGGCTTCGGAATATCCATGTAATGCAACGTGATAGGTAGTAGCACCAAACAAAGTACATAAGTAACCATCACACAAATGGCAGCTACTACCCCAAACTCCACCAATAACGAGCTATTGGTAAAATAAAACACCCCAAATCCAATGGCGGTAGTAATATTTGCTAAGAAAATAGACAGCCCGATTTGTTTAATCATCTCGGTGATAGCCTCATCTTTTCTTCCGTGGGTTGTAAGTTCCAACTGGTACTTATTAATCAAAAAGATGCAATTGGGTACACCAATCACAATCAAAAGTGGGGGAATAAGCCCTGTGAGTGCCGTAATTTTATAGCTAAAAAGTTGAAGCGTACCCAGCGAAAAAATAACCCCAATCAATACGACCCCAATAGACAGAAGGGTAAGTCGGAATGAACGAAAAAAGGCCCACAGGATAAAAGCCGTCACCAGCACTGCCAGCCCCATGAATAGTTTCATTTCGCCCGATATTTTCTTCATAATCGTCGTGCGAATAAATGGCATCCCCGAATAATGCAATTCGGTTTTATGTTTTACTGCAAACTCATTGGCCAACGAAACAATATCTTCGACGATGGCAATTCGACGCGAAGAGTTCAACGCTTTTTCATTGAAAGTAACGAGAATAAGCGTAGCATTGGTTTTAGAATTTAGGACTAATCCTTCATAAAACGGCAAATTCATCACTCCCTTTTTGAGACTATCCATCTCTGCTTGAGTGGTGGGGGCTTTTTGAAGAATAGGGCTAAAGTCAAATCGGCTGAGGCTATCGTTCCGAACTACCTTGTACAAATGTCCCAGCGAAAGTACGTTTTTGATTCCTGTGGTTTCTTTGATTTTTTGAGCAAGCCCGTACCAATCCTTGAATTTATTGAGTTCAAATAGATTGGGGTCTTGCCAACCAATGACCATGACGCCACCGTCTTCGCCAAACAACTTCCGAAAGTCTTGGTATTCTTTCTCCGTAGGGTCATTGGAAGGAAGAATGCGTGCAAACTGATAAGAAAGTTCGATTTTACTACCTTCATACCCCATAAAAGCTGTTGAAATCAGTATGAAGGCGACCCAAGCGAGCCGATAACGAATAATATAATGAGCAATTTTACTCCACATAGACACGGGTACTTTTTATGAAGCCGCAAAGATACTCAGCCTCGTGTTGATTTGACCCAAAAAAGGAAGGATAATTACGAGATTGCATCTAAAAATTGAATTCACGTTTACTTATTTGTAGGGAAAAAACAAAACGGCGTCGGCTACCACTACGCCATCCGCATTTTGATTCGTGATTTCTACAAAATTGTTGTTTCCTTTTTCAAAGGAGTACGTTCCTAATTTTATCCAATCATTGACTTGGGTTTGGGAGGCCAAAGAGACTTCTTCCACTTTTGCCTCGGCCTTCACCCTAACGGTGGTTTTACTCGCTTTGGCCTGATCCGCCGCTTCTCCAGGATTGCCACCCCCGCCAACGGGGCTTGGATTGTAGATATAGACCTCATACAACCCCGTTTTGAGAATTTCGGGCGTAAAACGTACGCTATTTTTTTCTTTTCCTTTCGAGTCATCCACCAATTGGGTCGCTGCATATTTACCACCTGTTTTGAGAGTTTGCCATTTTCCCGTTGTCGTCACTTTGGTGGGTGTTACATCATTGTCCAGCAAAATTTCGGCTTGGCTACCGTCCATGAGCGGGTTGGTCAGCAGCGTATTTTGCAATTGGGCTACGTCTATTTCCTGAATGGGCTTTTGGGTATCAATGGCGATTGCTGCCGCTACCGCCGAAGCTTGCGCCAACGCCATAAATACGGGTTCCATACGGATAGAGCCATAGGCGATGTGAGTGGCTGAAAGGCAAACGGGAACAAACAAATTTTGGCAATCGGCTTTTTTAGGAATCAGTGACCGATAACTGATAGGGTAGGGGGGAAATCCCCCCACTTGCACATCCCCTTCATTGCGAACTTCCATTTTGCCCGTTTTTGGGTTTTTGACGATGATTCGCTGGCAATTGTGGGAGTCCATGGTATAAGCAGCCAGTCCGATTCCGTCCTTGACAACCTCACGGCCTTCGCAATTGTGTTGTGTCATGACATACGCGCCAACCATACGCCGGGCTTCTCGAACGTAAATCTGATGACTAAAATGGTCATTGTCTAAGTATTCGTCTTTGGGATACCCCCATTGGAGCATCTGTTGCCGAAGGTGCTGAGGCATCCGCGGGTCATGACCCACAAAATATAAGAAGCCTTTTGTATATTCTTCGTGTTCTTGGATGATTTTCTTACGGGTTGCATAATCTGCTTCCGCATAGTGGTGATTCATGCCAATCATATCGGTTGAAAAACCACCTTTGTTGTTAATGTCTGTCTTAGAGTTGGGCATATCGGCAATGTGCATAACGCCCCAATTAATGTGTGGAGGTTTTTCTATCGCCACCTGACGTAGCAGCAACTCATATTTTGTTGAATCATAACCCACAGGGCGTGTTATGGGAATCTGATTTGAGGGATCTTTCGTTAAACACAATCGAAAATTATACGTTTGTAAGAGTTTATCCCCCGTACCATTAGGAGCCAAAGTGGCTGTCGAAATCCCCCACAACAGGCCACTTGAAGGATTGCCAGGTATTTTGTAAGGGTCAATTCCTTCGGGAAACTGATGTTTATCCAGCATTTGGACTCCGTTCCAAGTTTCGTTATATTGGCTATTGGCCTCTCTTCCCACTACGTAACTCACGCCTGCTTTGGCCATCAAATCGCCTTCATAGGTACAATCAATAAACATTTTCGCTTTGACCGTTCGTATTCCCTGACCAGAACCATTGGAAGGTTCAACCGTAATTTCCTGAATTTTACCCCCTGTTTTTACCGCTGACACTAAACGATATTCGTACCAAACAGGAATGTCCCCTTTCTTCACATAGTCCTTGAATAGATTTTCAGCCACATGAGGCTCGAATGTCCATTGCTCAAATTTGCCATAATGTTGTCCAATCTGACGGTAAAAATTTCTCGCAATTCCAGTAATGGCATATTTGTTTCCAATGTCTGTTTGTCCCAGTCCTCCTGAACTTAGCCCTCCCAGGTGCTTTCCAGACTCAATAAGTAGTACTGTTTTTCCTGCTTTTTTAGCCGTGTAAGCGGCAATAACACCTGCTGATGTACCGCCGTACACACAAATATCGTAGGTTTGGGCAATAGACGAACTAAGAAAGAAGAAGAGAAAAGAAAGACAAAGAAAAAAGCGTGTTTTCATGTGGTGATTAGATTTGTAAGAAAAAGGGGCAAAGCTTTGAAAGTTACTTTTGAAATACCAGTAGTCAAACCATGGGTTTGCTACTGGTACTATTATTTCAGCGCACGTTTAAATTTTGAAAGTAGCGGGGTGCATAACTTATGAGTAATAATGACTTGAGGAGTAAGCGTCAAGGCATCACAAGAAAGAAACGGGCTTTTAAAGGTACAAATCACCATTTTGCAAACTTTCCTTGTAATTTTGGGGTTAATTTAGAATCAAAACAATCTACACAAAATAGTTAATCGTTTTAGATAAGCGACTATACTCGCTCTTGAGTTTGACAAAGGGCGATTAACGGATAACGTAAACATAATGGGTGATTTAACCATCAATAAAGAGAAGATTCTTCAAGCGCTCAGTACGGTACAAGAGCCAGACTTAAAAAAAGACCTCGTAACCCTCGGTATGATACGCGACGTGGAAACGGGGATTGATACCGTGTCTTTTACGGTGGTCTTGACTACCCCCGCGTGTCCCTTGAAAGAACTCATTCGGAAAGACTGTACCAATGCCATTCATCGGTTTTTTGGCGACCACATTCGCGTAAATATTAACCTGACAGCTGACGTGACTACGACCCGTACGGGTGGCCCAGTAGTGCCACAGGTGAAAAATATCATCGCAGTAGCGTCGGGTAAAGGGGGGGTCGGAAAGTCAACTGTTACGGCCAATTTGGCCATGGCTCTTTATCGTTCGGGGGCAAAAGTAGGGATTTTGGATGCGGATATTTACGGGCCTTCGATGCCCGTGATGTTTGGGGCGGAAGACATGCAACCTCGTATCGTGACGCGTGACGGGCGTAACATGATGGTACCCATTCAGCAGTGGGGCATTAAACTCATTTCGATGGGCTTTCTCGTTCCCCCCGACAGTGCTACCGTTTGGCGTGGCCCCATGGCAAGTACTGCCCTTCGTCAGCTCATTGGCGATGTAGAATGGGGTGAGTTAGATTATTTATTGATTGATTTACCACCAGGTACCAGCGATATTCACCTCACGCTTGTGCAGGCCTTGCCCGTGACGGGGGCGGTAATCGTAACGACTCCCCAAAAAGTGGCTTTGGCCGATGCCATCAAAGGTTTGGCAATGTTCCGTCAACCGCAAATTAACGTCCCTGTGCTGGGAATCGTAGAAAATATGGCCTATTTTACACCCGCTGAACTGCCAAACAATAAGTATTATTTGTTTGGGAAAGACGGAGGAAAACAACTGGCTGAGAAATTTGATGTACCCGTTTTGGGTCAAATTCCACTCGTGCAAGGAATCCGCGAAGGGGGCGACGAAGGCCGTCCCGCGTACTTGAGTAATGATATTATTACAAAAGAGGCGTTTCAGGAAGCAGCCGAAAATTTAGCCCAACAAGTAGCGATTCGTAATGCAACTTTGGCCAAAACCAAGCAAGTGGAGATTAGGGTGTAGTGTTTTAGTCCACAGTCTTATAGGTATAGATAATATCTTGACTGTGGGCGGCAAACTGTGGGCTATGGACTGCCAACTTTTGACTATAAACCCAAAAAAACGCATATTAGCGGATTAATTCATAAGAAATGGAAACTTTCATCGAAGATTCACTCAAAACACGCGTCGAAAAAGCCCTCAATAGCATTCGCCCTTATTTGGAAGCTGACGGCGGCAATGTGGTTGTCAAAGAAATAACGGAAGACATGATAGTAAGACTTGAACTCATGGGTTCTTGTAGTTCATGTCCCATGTCTTCGATGACTTTTAAGGCGGGATTAGAGGAAGCCATCTTGAAGTCAGTTCCTGAAATCAAGAAAGTAGAAGCCTTAAATCTTACCCCTGCGTACTGATTGCTGCTTTTACTTCCACCATTCTTTTGTTGGATAATTGCCATTAATCTCCACTTTTTCCCCAATCATTGGGGTTGTAATGGCTTGATTCAATGCTTTAGCATGCTTCACTACCCGCTCAATGGGTTCTGTCCAAGGATGCAGCCCCAACGTAAATTTGCTCCAGTGAACAGGTAAGAGTACTTTGGCGTTGAGTTCGGTGGCAACTTGCGCAGTTTCTTCGGGCATGAGGTGAATGTACTTCCAGTATTCGTTGTACTGGCCACATTCCAAAATGGCTAAGTCAAAGGGGCCATATTTTTCCCCGATTTCCTTAAAATGAGTATCGTAGCCCGAGTCACCGCCCACGTAAATGTTGTGGTGGGGTGTTTTTAGAATAAAGGAAGACCACAGCGTTTGTCCTCGTTTAAAACCTCTTCCTGAAAAGTGACGGGCAGGAGCTGCCGTGAGTTCTAAGGTGCTATCAATGGCTACTTTTTGCCACCAATCCAACTCCGTAATTTGGTCTTCGTCGTAGCCCCAATGTCCTAAGTGAGCACCTACTCCCAACGACGTGATTACCTTTTTTACTTTAGGCTTGAGCTTTTTGACCGTCTCATAATCTAAGTGGTCATAGTGGTCGTGGGTGATGATAAGTAAGTCTAAATCAGGAAAATCATCTATGGAATAAACGTTGCTTCCTGCATAATTTGAACCAAAAAAAGAGACGGGAGAGGCGTAGCCGCTGAAGACAGGGTCAACCAAAATATTTTTGCCTGCGATACGCATAAAGTAAGAAGAGTGTCCAAACCAGACAATGACGGGTTTGTCAGACTGAATGTTTTTTAAGTCTGTTTTTACCGAGGGGAGTGGTTGGTCTGGCTCTTTGTTTTCAACCTTTGGGATATATGCTTTCAGAATGTCCCAGTAGCTAACGCCCTCGGCCAAATCGGGGGTTAGGCTTTGGTTTTGAAAAGCATTGTTTTGGAATTGGGGTGATTTTTTGAGACGTTCAAGATGCTTTCCTGAAGGATTGCGGCCAAACTGCGGTTGTTTCATATACAAATACACAACCGACGGGACAGTTACGATAACAATCACTAAAGTTAACATTGTTTTTCTGAGTTTGCGGGACATGAGCTGACTGATTGGAGGGAGTCATTGGTTTGTACATAATCGAATGTTTTCCGACAAAGTTCATCGCAAACTTGCCTTTTTTACCGTATCCAGTCTCGCAGCAATCCTTTGTGGTCGTTTTGGAGAAGAAGCTCAAATAAACGAACCGTGGCGGCAGCATCGCCCATGGCGCGGTGTTGATTGGTGTGTTGGATTTGCAAATCTCGGCAGATGTTGCCCAAACTGTATGACTTATAGCCAGGAAAAATCTTGCGGCTTAGTTTCACCGTACAGAGGGTATCTCGGTTGAAATAGGTATCGAGTCTGCCAAATTCTCGTTTTACAAAACCGTAGTCAAACGTGACGTTGTGCGCTACAAATGCAGCATCGTAGGTCATGCGGTGTACTTCATCGGCGATTTCTTCAAAAGTAGGGGCATCTTTCACCATTTGATTGTCAATACCCGTGAGTTGAGTAATAAAATTCGGTATCCAGCACTGCGGATTGACTAAACTTTGGTAAGCATCCACTACTTGCCTTCCGTCGTGGCGGACAATGGCGATTTCGGTAATGCGGCTTGTAGCGTGTGTTCCGCCCGTGGTTTCAATATCAACAATTGCAAACATAAAGAAGTAACTATTTCGCAAAATACGGGAAAAAACCCGATACGATACGGGAAATTTCCCGTTGTTCCGCACTTCCCAATCACGCATTTTTGCAGGGTACTTTACAAACCCTCCATCATGACAACGCTTGAACTTACTCAGATGCCCAATGGCTTAGTGGGTATTCGATTGCCGATACTCACAGACAAAGTGTTCGTTCCTTTAAATGAGATTATTCGTCTCGAAGGTCAGCGAAATTACACACTTTTTGTTCTAAATAGTGGCAAAAAAATCTTGGTAGCCAAAACCCTGCGACTTTTTGATGAGCTATTTCCCTCTACTTTTGTGAGAGTCAGCCGTGGCTGTATTATCAATATGTCTTTCCTTATTTCGTTAAAAGAAGGAAAGTTTCTCCTAAAAGACGGTTTTGAAATACCGATTTCACGAAGGAGAATAAAGCATTTTGAAGCAGTTCGACAAGCTGCTTAGGTCGTCAACGCCCACAAATCTCCCGAAAATCACAGTATTGGCAAGCTGTAAGATGGTCGGTTTTACGGAAAGGTTCATCAGGATTAAGTAGGGTGTCAACAATAAAACGTTGAAGGTATTTTTCGGAATTTACCACGTATGATTCGGCATCCGAGTTTTCGTCAAAACGCAGGGGATTGTTAACAAAACCTTTTTTGATGTTTCGTAAAGAATAAAAACCTGACGTTACTTCGTAGTTGTCTAAATGAAATTCTCGACCTCGCAGGCGGAGGCCACGTTCGCGTAGCATTTGTTTGTAAATTAAATACTGGTACAGCCACAACTGCCTGATTTTCTCATGGTTGGAGTTGTTTCCTGAAGTCATAATACCCTCCAACTTTTCGGGGGTTACTTTGGGGAGCTGTTCTATTTTTCCCGTTTTGTAGTCGGCTACGCGAATCGTATTGTCCAATAATTCTACACGATCAATTTTACCAGCTATTTTTACCATCAACACTTCATTCCCCAGTGGCACGGCTACGGTAGCCGTTAGTTTTTGCTCGGTAGCCAATACGACCAATCCATCGTTGCGCTTGTGTTGTTCTTGCAGAAAATCCACGACCGTTTGTTCCGCGACTTGGTACAACAAACGGTTGATGCCTGAATCGGCATCGTAACCTCTAAACATCTTTTCAAATTCTTCGCGGAGAATTACCTTCACTTGCTCATCGCTAATGGGTTTGTTTTCCATTAAATACTCAATATCAATGCGTTCGAGTACTTTGTGAATCCATGAGCCAAAATCAGCGGCTCCCATGCGCTCTTCTACTTCCTCGTCTTCGGCAACCCCTGCCACCCGACTAAAATAGTATTGAAGCGAGCATTTTAAATATTGGTTCAGGTGGGTAGCATACAAACCGTCTTTGGTTAATATTCCCCGCAAAAAATCTAAGATTTCGGGTGTTTTGGGTACTGTCCAATCGCTTATGGAGGCGTGTTTTTGGTTTAGAGTTTCGGGTTTGGCGTTTACTGTTTCGGGTTTACTATTTACAGTTTCGAGCTGACTGTTGACTGTTGACTGTTGACTGCTAACCGTGGACTGTGGACTGCCAACTGCCGACTGCTGACTCTCCTGAAACATGACTACGTGTTCCGTAAACTGGATATTTCCGTTTGATTTCGGGACAAGTTCGTGTTCTAATTGTAAAATAAAGCGACTTTTTTCTCCGCCGTTGTAAGTGTTTGGGTCGGTGACATAAACGAGGTGAACTTCGTGGGCGCGTTGGAGCAAGCGATAAAAATGGTACGACATCACCGCGTTTTGGTCACTATATACGGGCAAACCCGCTTCGCGGGCTATGTCCCACGGAATGAGCGAGTTTTGACGTTTGGTACTTGGAAAAACTCCTTCATTCATCGAAAGAATTATGACACGCTCGAAATCCAAAGCGCGGGTTTCGAGCATCCCGATGATTTGTAACGGGCTGACGGGTTCGCCACTAAAAGGAATGCGCGTTTGGCGGATAAGCTCGTACAAAAACGCCTTGAAAGTGCGAAGATTGAGTTTTTCGATGTGTTCGTTGCTCAGGGTAGTTTCGAGTTGTTTGAGCAGGGTATAAAACAGATACAAATACTCGGTTTCAATGGCATTTTGGGTATCTTTATATACTTCTCGCAACAAGTCAATGAGTTGGTAAAGCACCTTGATAACCGAGTGTGGATGGTCGTCCCAACGGGTAAAAAGGGTTTTGAAAAGGGGGTGATTCTCGCCCCACTCAAACAGCTGTTTTGGATCAAGATAGACGAGATTGCGTTGCTGTATTTCTCGAATGGTAGTTTGAATAATACTGGACGCCGTGCTGTCGCGGTGTTGTAATTCCAAAAATTCATATCGTCGAATGAAGGGATGGTTCAACACTTTTTGAACCGTTCGGTGGTTGAACTTAGGAATTTTTAGGTTACGTCCGTCTTTGGCGCGAAACTCTGCCATCGTAAACTGGAGTTCAAATAAAGAGTCAACCAGCGTGAATAACAGTGAATTACGGAGGGTAAGCCCCATGGTTACGTTCAAATCCGTGATGGCTTCATCCAAGCCATTGAGCATGGGTACGAGCAAATTTTCGTCGGCCAGTACAATACCTACGGGGCGTTTTTCGGTACCGCCTTGCCCTTCATCGCACCATTGGCGATAAAGTTCACCCGCTACTTTGGCTTGCATAGAGGCATTAGGAACAGCATACACGTGAATATCTTTGGGGGTGTCCAGCAAATGATTTTCAGTCCATTTCCACTCGCCCGACCAAGCGGCATCGCGGTATTTGCGCAAGGATTTTCCGCCTTCGGCCAGCGGGTTTTCGCGCATGTAATAAAAATCACTATCCCATAGAATTTCGGCGCATTTGGCCTTGATAAGGGTTTTGATAATGGTTTCTTCGGCCAATGTTAGCGCATTAAAACCAATGAAATAGTAGTGAGTAGTGAGGGGTGAGGAGTGGGGAGGTGTATCTTCTGCCGATTGCTGATTGCCGATTGCCGATTGCTGATTGCCGATTGCCGACTGCCGACTGTCAACTGCCGACTGTGGACTGTTAAGCAAAAGCTCAAACGCATTTTCGGCCAAAGTCCGATAGGCCATACCACGATAGGCGCGGTGCCGAGATTGAAGGTCTTCCCTAAAAAGCCGATATACTTCTCGTAGATTGGCGAATAGTTCAAAATATCCTTTGAGGCGTTCGGAGTCGGTGGTCATTCGACTTTTGGGCCAGTCAATTTGCCAGCGTTCAATCGCTTTGGCTTCGGTGATATAGTTGAAAAGATAATCAGGGTCAATCAGGTACTGGTCAATTTGGTCAATATCACGCAACAGCATCGTTCCCCACTGCAAATAGCGGTCGAAAGTGATGTTTTTATCCACTTTTTTGAAGATGTCGTATAACTCAAATAGTAAACTAACATTATCCGAAATTTCCACTTGGCATCTTTGGGCTACAAAATCATCAATAGCCACTACTTCAGGCGCTAAAAAAGGGCGGTCAGCGCACTGCGCTAAGGCTCGCTTAAAGAAATAACCAGCGCGTCGAGTAGGGAGAACAATACATAGTTTGTCAAGTGATTGAAGGTCTGGATATTTATCAAAAATATACCGTGCCGATTTTTCTAAGAATGACTCAAGCATATAAAATCGCTTTTTTTTAATTCTTTTTGAGGTGGGGTTTATCTATACTTTTTTTACTTTTCGTCGCTAAATTTCACAATTATAGCCATTATTCCTGCTTTTGTTCTTTTTTTTTGGTGCGAAACTTTAATCGTTTTTTAATTTCGCGGCAACATTTAGTAAAAATTATTGTTTTACTAAAAAAAGTAACAACACCATTTTGTTCAACTAAAAACCAAACTAAATCTCATGCGTAAAATTTTACTGGCAAGCTTCGGCTTGTTGTTGACGCTTGTTGTCCAGCTTCGGGCACAAGAGCGAACCGTTACTGGTACGGTTACCAGTAGTGATGACGGGACTACCCTTCCAGGGGTAAGTGTGGTGGTCAAAGGCACAACCCGTGGTGCTAACACAGATGGACAAGGGAAATACAGTATTAGTGTACCTTCCAACGCCCAGTTGGTGTTTAGTTTTGTGGGTTTTGAGAAACAAGAAGTGGCGGTTGGGAATCGTTCAACGGTCAATGTCAGTCTAAAAGTAGATGCTACCGAACTTACTGAGGTAGTAGTTACGGGTTATGGTGGGGCTTTGAATAAGCGAGAAATCACGGGTGCTATCTCAAAAGTCAAAGGTTCGACGATTGAGAACATGCCAATTCAGAGTTTTGACCGTGCTTTACAGGGACGTGCGGCAGGGGTACAAGTTTCGGCTGCCAATGGAGTACCAGGAGGCGCAGTGCAAGTTCGTATTCGTGGGGTAGGGTCTATCTCGGCAGGGAATGATCCCCTTTACATTGTAGATGGGGTACAGTTGAATAGTAACAACAACTCTTCATTTACAAGTTCTAATCCGCTCAACTTCCTCAATCCCAACGATATTGAGTCTATGGAGGTGTTGAAAGACGCTGCTGCAGCCTCTATTTATGGGTCTCAGGCTGCCAATGGTGTCATCATTATCACTACAAAAAAAGGAAAAGCAGGTAAGACTAAGTTTGATTTCGACTATTACAAAGGAGTCGTGGAGCCTATTCAATATCTGAACGTATTGAATAGCCAGCAGTGGATTCAGATGCGAACCGAAGCTCTATTTAATCAAAACTCGGCTTCAAATTCAGCCTACACTGTTCAGCAAGCACGTACGGCGGCTTTGACGAGTATTAGATTAGCAGGGGATTTGAGTGAGTCTCAAATTGCAGCACTCCCTACCTACGATTGGCAAAGGGCGGCTTTCAAAACGGGTAGCATCAATAATTATGAGTTGAAAGCTAGCGGAGGTAACGATAAGACTACTTTTTACTGGTCGGGTTCATTGAATAATCAGGATGCCAACTTGATAAATGTAGATTTCCAACGTGCTACTACCAGTCTTAAGGTAGATCATAAAGTAAATGCTAAATTTTCATTTGCAGAATCACTGAATTTCAGTTCGACTAAGTCGTTAGGACAATTTGGTGGACCTACTGGAGGGTCGTTTTTAGGTCTTTCATCTTTTTCTTCCCCCCTGATGTTGCCAACAGTGCCTATTTATAAGGAAGATGGTAGCTATTTTGGTACACCTGCTGAAGGTGGTACACCAGGTATTTTGAATCAAAACATCATCATGGTGAGTGAATTGAACAAAATTCAGGCTGTAGTAAACCAAGTAGTTGGAAATTTGACCGCCAATTATAAATTTACAGACAACCTTACTTTGCGGGCTTTGGCAGGTTTGGATTATCGTACAATCAAAGGAGATAATTTTACCGATCCACGTACACCAGATGCTTTCAACGTAAATGGTCGTGCTTCATTTCAATACAACCAAAATATCAACTTCCTCACCAATGCAACCTTAAACTATAACAGAACTTTTGCGGACAAGCATGGAATAGGAGCGTTGGTTGGAGCTGAGTACCGAAGCGATGTAAACGAAGGATATAGTGGTACGGGCGAAGGATTCCCAACCCCAGATTTTATTTATTTGAGTTCTTCAACTAACTACACTGCTTTGGGTGGTTTTTGGACTGGGTTTCGTAAGAATGCTGTTTTTGGCCAATTAAAATATGACTTTGCCAACAAATATTACTTCAGTGCCATTGGTCGTTACGATGGTTCGTCGCGTTTTGGTAAAAATAATCGTTTTGGTTTCTTCCCATCGGTTTCTGCTGGTTGGTTGTTGTCAGAAGAGTCTTTCTTGAAAAACAGTAAGGTAATCAATCAGTTGAAAGTACGTGCCAGCTACGGTTCTACGGGTAACGACCAAATCGGTAACTTCCCTTCTCTTGGAACGTACGTAGGAGGAGCTAACTATAACGCAGTCAGAGGTATTGCCGTAACTACCTTAGCTAATGCCGACTTACGCTGGGAACGTAACGTAGAGTTTGCGGCTGGTCTTGATTACAGTATTTTAAACAACCGTGTCTATGGACAAATTGATTATTTTGATCGTACCAGCAAAGATTTATTGTTGGCGCAGCAAGTACCGACAACCAGCGGTTTTAGCGCCATTACTTCTAACGTTGGAGAAGTGAAAAATAAAGGTTGGGAGTTTGAAATCAATACGGTAAACGTAAAAACACCTAAGTTTAAGTGGGAAACTAATTTCAATTTTACAATGATTGACAATTACGTTTCTAAACTTTATGATGGAATTAGACCACAGGCAAACAAAGATAGCTTGATTTTGATTACTGCTGCTGCGTCGGGAGTAAACCGTACCTTTATCTTAGGAAAACCTGTATATGCAAACTATACAGTTGAGTATGCGGGGGTAAATCCTGCAACGGGTCGGGCGATGTTCTATGATGAAAACGGTAACATCGTCTATAACTTCCGTAATCCAGGTGACTTGAAATATTTTGGTTCAGAACTGTCGAAGTTTTACGGTGGGTTTACCAATACGTTGGCTTACGGAGGCCTTGAGTTGTCAGCGTTTTTCCAATATGATTTTGGACGTAAAGCCTTTAACAACCAAGGGTCATTCTTGAGCGAAAACGGAAACCGTAATTTTAACACTCTTACGAGTGTGTATGAGCGCCGTTGGCAAAAACCAGGAGATATTACTGATGTACCACGTCCTTACAATGGAGCTGCTGAGTTAAGAGGAGCAAGCTACATGTCGGGTACACGAACATTGGAGGATGCGTCTTATATCCGTTTGAAACAGGTGAATTTATCGTACAACATTCCTCAAAATCTTCTGCTTAAGACGAAGTTTTTGCGGACTGCACGGGTATATGCGCAAGCACTCAACTTGCTCACTTGGACTAAGTGGACTGGTTACGACCCTGAGTTTATCAATTTGGGAGCGGGAAATAACGGGGTTGTACCCCAGTCACGTAGCTACACATTCGGTGTATCTTTCGGTTTTTAATGTTGATAACAAACTCGTTATTCATTTATCTTTTTTGTCAGATGAAACTACATAATTCTTATATATTCAAAGTAACTCTTTTGAGTTCGATGTTCTTGGTAGCATCGTGCAGCGATACGCTTGACGTAAAGCCTCGCTTGCAGATAGATTCTGCTACTGCGCTAACGAGCGAAACGGCAGTGAATGCTGCCGTAAACTCTGTGTATGACGCCTTACAGAGTACATTTCTTTATGGTCGCGATTTAATAGCTATTCCAGAGGCTCTCTCTGATAACGGACGAGCTACCAACAAATCGGGGCGTTTAGTACCTGAATGGCAAAACCAGCCAGGTTCACATTTAGCCAACTGGTCACAAGCATATTATGCTATTAATCAAGCTAACCTGATTTTGAAGGCATTGCCAACAGTAACTATGTCGCAGGCTAACAAAGATAATGTGGAAGGGCAATGCTTATTTCTGCGTGCGTTATTGTACTTTGATTTGATGCGAGCTTATGCCTATGTGCCCAAAGCTATTATATCGCAACAAGACCGTGGTGGTGTACCTATCATTTTGGATGGTGTTTTAGATTTATCACAGGTAACTCGCCCTAACCGTCCAAGTGTTGATGATTGTTTTAAACAAATCAACACCGATCTCGCCAATGCAATCACTAAATTGGCTAACGTGGCCGTGTCTCGCGCTCCATTTTATGTGACTCGCGGTGCTGCTCAAGCACTTGCTTCTCGCGTAGCTTTGTATGCGGGTGATTGGACAAATGCCAGCAAATTTGCTACCGATGCGCTTGCTTCTGGCGTAGGAAGATTCCAGACGACAGCAACGTATGTTTCTTCGTGGAGAACGGCGTCTAACCCAGAATCTATGTTTGAAATTAACTATCAAACTAACGAAAATATTGGTGTAAATACTTCACTTCAAACCACTTATACTACCTTAGTGCAAGTGGGTAATCGGACTCAAACGGGTGGGTTTGGTGATTTAGTGCCAACGGCAAGTTTGCTGGCAGATATGGAAGCTGAAAAAAATGCAGCAGGTCAAGTGCTGGATGTACGTCGTCAGCTTTACGAACTTGGAACCGCAGGGCGTGGTACGGCAGAGATTGAATGTACAAAGTTTTTAGGGAAGAATGGCCAAGTAAACTTGGATAATATTCCTGTTATTCGTATTTCAGAAATGTATTTAAATCGGGCTGAAGCTAATTTCAACTTACAAAATGAGACAGAGGCACTAAAAGACCTAAACGTAATTCGTACTCGGGCAGGCCTTCCAGAAGCCAAAGATTTAACAGGAACTGCGTTGCTGAATGAAATTTTGAAACAACGTCGTATCGAATTGGCATTTGAAGGTTCTCGCTTTTTTGACCTAAAGCGTTTAGGACGTACGATTGTTAAAGCTCCTGCCAATCTCGACTTTACTGATTTCAAGGTCTTAGCAAGGATTCCTGTTTCCGAAATAGCCATAAATCCTAATCTGCGTCAAAACTTTGGTTATTAACATTTAAGCAATCAAAATCATGAAGAAAATACTTTCAACTATTGCCTTACTTAGTACCCTTTTTCTCACGGGTTGCTTTGAAGACATCAACCGGACTTACAACGGCCCTACGCTTGTCGAATTTAATCAGGCAGTTATCACTGCTCCTGGCGTAGGAGTTACTTATCCACTCATTAGTGTTAATCGAGGCGTAGGAGTGCAAACCTCTCGTATTAATTTAGTGGGACCCCAACGTGCCAATGCAGAAACAATCAAGGTATCTATTGATCCTGCAACAACTGCTACCGAAGGGACGCATTTCAAACTCGTTAGCAATAATGTTACTATTCCTGCTAATGAGAGTTTTGGTAATTGCCAAATTGATATTTTGGCGGCACCTGCACAAGCAGGAAAAACAGTGAATGTAGTGTTGGTATTGGAAGGAAATGGTACCGACATTAAACCAAACGAAAACTTTAAGAAGTTAGGTTTTACAATTAGGCTTTAAGTGGACATTCATTGCTCAAAACAAAAAAGCGATGCCTTCAAAGCGTCGCTTTTTTGTTTCAGTTAGCCGACACAATACTCAAATTCGTCGTTAGTAAAATCAAATTTGCCCATTTTTTGTTAAATATGCCGTATAATAAGAGAAGTTAAGAAGCTCGACTTTCGGCGGTAAGTTTCGATACGTACTCTTCAATACTATTTCACAATCATGAATAAGTCTATAAAAACTATTTTAACAGTCATTGTTATTTTATTGATTACGGGTTTGGCTTTTTATCCACGCTTGAAAGAATATATTGTTAAGAAAGAGGAAACAGGAGTAGCAAAAAATGCAGGTAAGGCAGGAGCAGGTGGTGCAGGAACACCGGGAGGTGGTGCAGCTCCGATTGAAATAATGGTAGTTACCAATCAACGTATGGAAGAAAAAATCCTCTCAACAGGTACGATTATTGCCAATGAAGAGGTAGAAATACGCAGCGAAATAGCAGGACGGGTAACTTCTATTAATTTCAAAGAGGGGGATTATGTCAAAAAAGGAACAGTTTTGATTCGGATCAACGACGCTGATTTACAGGCTCAACTCCAAAAGCTAAAATACCAGAAAAAATTGGCCGAAGTAAACGAAGAGCGCCAAAAACGCCTCCTCGAAAAAGAAGCCATTAGTCAGCGTGACTATGACATCAGTTTGACCAACTTGAACAGTATCAACGCCGACATTGAAAACCTCCAAGCCCAAATCGCTAAGACAGTCATCAAAGCACCGTTTGACGGGTCAGTGGGCTTTGCGCTACATCAGCGAAGGGAGTTATACCAACAATGCCACGCGGATTGCTACTTTGACCAACGTGAACCCAGCCAAGATAGATTTTTCTGTACCTGCCAAATATGCCAACATCGTGCGGAAAGGAACCTCTATTACCTTCTCGACTGAAGGGGGGGACGAAAAATATTACGGTACAGTTTATGCCGTTGAGCCTAAAATTGACCCCAGTACGCGTACGCTTACACTCCGCGCAACAAGCCCGAACGGTAGTCGTAAACTCGTGCCAGGGTCGTTTGCACGGGTAGAGATTATACTGAGTGCCAAGGCCAATGCGATTGTAGTACCTACGGAGGCGGTGATTCCTAATTTACGCGGACACAGTGTGTTTGTGGTGCGTAACAACAAAGCCGAGTCTGTTTTGGTTGAAATTGGTACACGCAACGACAAAACAATCGAGATTATCAAAGGGTTAAGCGTAGGCGACACGCTCATTACGTCAGGAATATTACAAGTAAAACCTGGCGGAGAGGTAGATATTAAGGCTGCTGGTGGCCAGTAGTTTGGGTGTTTACAGTTCAAGGTTTGTGTTGAAAAAACTGTAAATCTAATAACTTAAAACCAAAAAACTCCTCAGAAAATCCCCCTTTGGGGGCAAGGGGGCTAAAATGAAAAAAAATGGCTTCACTATCAACAACCAGCATTCAGCGACCCGTATTGGCAGTGGTAATGTCGCTGATTATCATCATTTTTGGTCTTATTGGGTTTTCTTATTTGGGTGTACGTGAGTATCCGAGTGTTGACCCACCCGTTATCAACGTCATGACTAACTATACGGGGGCCAATGCCGAAATCATCGAATCACAAATTACGGAACCCTTGGAAGAGTCTATCAACGGGATTTCGGGAATAAAGACCCTCTCGTCGGCCAGTCGCGATGGTCGAAGTGTCATTACGGTTGAATTTGATTTAGGAGTAGATTTAGAAACCGCCGCTAACGACGTTCGCGACCGGGTTTCGCGTTCGTTGGGGCTATTGCCGCGCGATATTGACCCACCGATTGTCTCTAAAGCAGATGCCGATTCCAACCCCATTTTCTTCATGAATGTAAAAAGTGGGCGCTCGTTACTCGAACTGACCGATATTGTAGAACGACAAGTAAAAGAGCGCTTGCAGACGATTCCAGGGGTGAGTTCGATTCAAATATGGGGCGAGAAACGCTATGCAATGCGTATGTGGATTGACCCACTCAAATTGGCTTCGTATCGGCTTACGGCCATTGATGTTCTCAATGCACTTACGCGTCAAAACATTGAACTTCCTTCGGGGACCATCGAGGGGGCTACCACCGAACTTACCGTAAGAACGCTGGGGCGATTGACTACTGCGGAAGAATTTAACAACTTGATCATCAAGGAAGAATCCGATCGCGTAGTGAAGTTTAAGGATGTAGGCCGCGCCGAATTAGCCCCTGAAAACGAACGTACACTGATGCGCCGTGATGGGGTTCCGATGGTGGGAGTGGCGGTAGTACCTCAGCCTGGAGCTAACCAGATTGCGATTGTGGACGAAGTGTATAAGCGTTTTGAGCAAATCAAAAAAGACTTGCCCGCTGATATTACTCCCGCAATAGGTTTTGACTATACACGATCGGTACGCCGCTCCATTGAAGAAGTAGAAGAAACCATCATTACAGCCTTTATTTTGGTGGCATTGATTATCTTCATCTTTTTGCGCGACTGGCGCAGTACCATTATTCCGCTCACGGCGATTCCTGTATCGTTGGTAGGTACGTTTTTCTTAATGTACGTGATGGGCTTCTCTATCAACGTTTTAACACTCCTTGGGATTGTACTTTCGATTGGTTTGGTGGTGGACGATGCCATTGTGGTATTAGAAAATATTTATACCAAAATTGAGGAAGGGATGGCACCCCGTAAAGCTGCGATTGAGGGGTCAAAAGAAATTTATTTTGCGATTATATCCACTACAGTTACGTTGGCGGCGGTGTTTTTGCCCATTATTTTCTTACAGGGGGTTACTGGGCGTCTGTTCCGCGAGTTTGGGATTGTGGTAGCGGGGTCGGTAATTATTTCAGCCTTTGTATCGCTGACACTTACTCCCATGCTCAGCTCTAAATTGTTGAAAACACGCCATAAACAGCCGTGGCTATACCGAGTGACAGAGCCCTTTTTTAAATGGCTCAACAACGCCTACGAGTCGTCTTTGGCAGGTTTTATGCAAGTACGCTGGTTGGCGTGGGTACTCATGGCAGGGTTTATCGGGATTATTTACGCGCTCTTTAAATACGATGCTATTCCTTCTGAATTGGCTCCGATGGAAGATCGCCGCGGTTTTAGGGTATCGCTGACGATGCAGGAAGGGGCTACGTTTGATTTCACCGACCGTTATTTGCAAGATTTTGCTAAGGTGGTGGTAGATGAAGTAAAAGTCAATGAACGCGATGCGCTTATCACCATTACAGCCCCAGGCTTTTCGACCAACGCCACCAATACGGGTTTTGTGCGCGTGGTACTGAGTGAGCCAGAGATGCGTCAGCGTTCACAAATGCAAATTGCGGATGCTGTGCAAGCAAAAGTAAAGAAAATCTCGGGTGCTAAATCGTTTGTGCTTCAAGACCCTACGATTCAAACAGGCCAACGAGGTGGTAGTAGCTTCCCCGTATCGTATGTAGTGCAAGCTACCAGTTATGAGAAATTGCGTTCAGTGATTCCAGAATTGATGAAGCGGGTCAACGAAAGCCCGATGTTTGTAGGTACTGACATCAACCTTAAATTTACTAAACCCGAAATTCGTCTCGAAATTGACCGTGATAAAGCTCAAAACTTAGGCGTTTCAATCCAAGACATTGCCCAAACGTTACAACTGGGGTTGTCAGGACGTCGTTTTGGCTATTTTTTAATGAACGGAAAACAATACCAAGTGATTGGCCAAATTGACCGACCCGACCGCAATGACTTGATGGACTTAAAATCACTGTTTGTCAAAAGTAACCGTGGAGAGCTGATTCAGTTGGACAACTTTGTGAAACTAACCGAGCAAAGTTCACCCCCTCAATTGTTCCGTTTCAACCGCTCGTCGGCGGCTACAATTACGGCAGGATTGGCCAATGGAGTTACGCTGGGCAAAGCTTTGGAAGAAATGGACAGAATCGCCAAAGAAGTATTGGACGAAACTTATACCACGGCCTTAGACGGACAGTCGCGGGGTTGAAAGATAGTTCATCGAGCCTTCTTTTTGCGTTCGCCTTGGCTTTGGTTCTCATTTACTTAATTTTGGCCGCGCAGTTTGAGAGTTTTATGGATCCCGTTATTATCTTACTTACTGTGCCTTTGGCGGTGTGTGGGGCGTTGTTGTCGTTGTGGGATTTTAGCCAAACCCTCAACGTATTTAGCCAAATTGGTATCATTACCTTGGTGGGTCTTGTGACTAAAAACGGGATTTTGATTGTGGAGTTTGCCAATCAACGCAAAGAAACGGGGATTAGCAAGATGCAAGCGGTGAAAGAAGCCGCGGCGGCACGTTTCCGCCCTATTGTCATGACGAGTTTGTGTGCTATTTTGGGGATTTTGCCTATTGCCTTAGCCTTGGGAGCAGGTTCCGAAAGTCGCGTTTCAATGGGTATCTCGGTGGTAGGGGGGTTGTTATTTTCTACCATTCTCACGCTTTATATCATTCCAGCTATTTATTCTTATTTGTCAGCCAATCATAAGCCCAATGCCGACACGAAAGCAGATATGCCCGAGCTGACAGAACAAGATGCTTAATGTCTTTTTAGTTTTCCATACCGTTTCATGATGTGGCCCCTGCTGAAAAGCGGGGGCTTTTTTATATTACGTAAAGGCCATGAGGGGTGTGCTTACACAAAGCCACTGGGTAAAATATACAATTAGCAGTTGAGTAAAAGTTTTCAAGTATTTGATTGTGTCTTATCAATTTGATTATCAGGTACTTGAGGTCTTCCCTGTCGGCCGAGACGGCCAGGGTACGGTACGCCGTCGCGGGCCTGTGCGGTACCGTGAGGATTTAGGTGGTGCTACTTAAAAGAAGAATTTGGGGAAGAACTTTTATAGTATCTCTATTTATGACCTTGGGATAACTCTACTTTTACGACTCCAATAAAAGGCGATGGCAGTCCCTGATAGAATGTGCCAAATACTCCACCAACCCGCAATGATAGCCATTCCTCCCAGAGGTAAGTCCGTCGGGAAAACGGCAGGGTTGAATAGTAACGCCAATCCCAAACCTGAGTTGTGAATGCCCGTTTCGATGCTCAGGGTACGGCGGTTTTGGGTAGAAAGTCCAAACAGCGTTCCCATGCCATAACCTGTCACTAACGCGATGGTGTTTTGGAGCAATACGACCACAAAGACGTAGCCAATGTGATGAATAAAAATATCAAAATTTTGGGTGAAGGCAATGACGACCAAGGCGATGAAAAACAACAGCGATAAAATGCGGAATGGCTTTAGAAGAAATTCGGCAACCTTCGGTAAATAATAGGAACAAAGCATTCCTAATAACATGGGTGCTCCCAATATCAACGATACAGATTTGAGTAGTTCGCGCCAATCCAAGGATAAGGGCCGAACCAAAGAACTGCTTTGGGCGTACAGATTACCCCAAAAAGTAAAGTTGAAGGGTGTCATGATTACGGCCAACATCGTACTGATGGCTGTAAGGCTCACTGCCAAGGCCACGTTTCCTCGGGCCAGAGACGTAATGAAATTGGAAATATTACCCCCTGGGCAGGCGGCTACGAGTATCATTCCCAAGGCGACACCTACGGTGATGTTATCGCCCAAGGCCATGACAAGTAAAAAAGTAGCAGCGGGCATTACTACCGCTTGACTCAATACACCTGCCAGCAGTTGCTTTGGGTTTTGAATAAGACTATTGAAATGGTGGGGTTTAATATCAAGTGCGACCCCAAACATCATCAACGATAAGGCGATATTGACAGTAGCCGAGCTTTCGGCTGAAAAATTGAGGCGAATGTAATCTAAGGCAGCTAACGATTCTTTCATCAGGTATTTATAGGTCAATTTTGGGTAGCGATAAGCGGTACTTGACGGCAATTAGTCGGACAATAATAATCAATAATACGCATCCAAAGCTTATCCATTGGGTATGAATGTCGTAATAATCCAACAATACAAATACCACCGCGCCAGCCATGCAAGCCGTAGCGTAAATCTCTTTTTGAAAAATAAGCGGTAGTTCATTGATAAGCGTGTCTCGAATCACTCCCCCAAACACTGCCGATACCATGCCCAGAATAATGGCCGCAAAGGGATTAACCCCGTTTTGAAGTGATTTTTGGACGCCAAGTATGGTATAAACCCCAATCCCAACGGTATCCAACAAAAAAATGATTTTATGAAGGCGAAGAATCACCCGCTTAAACAAGACCGTAATGATGACTCCTAAAGTGATAAAAATGAGGTAATTCATGTCTTTTACCCACGCCAAAGGATAGACACCGAGGGTTACATCGCGGAGGGTTCCTCCCCCAATAGCCGTAATAAAGCCCGTAAAGAATACCCCAAATAGGTCTTGGTACATTTTTTTATCGGAAGCAGCCAAGGCTCCTGATATGGCAAAGACCAAAACGCCAATCATATCAATAGAATAAGGTAAGGACATATTTTTTGGTAGAAATGTACTTAAATACAAAGTAACGAGAAAGGCGAATGAGAAACCAATTTTTACTTTTCATCAATTATTTTTTACTCTTCATGCAACCTTTCCCGTTGAATTGACATCTTATTCCTGAATTTAGCAGCATGAAAACAAAATCAGCAATCCAATAGTAGGCAGTTTGCAGTCGGCAGCAGGCAGTGAGTATTACTGTAAACTGTGGACTGCAGACTGACAACTTCGCTCCAAACCGTTTGTCAAGAAATTTAAACCGTTTATGTAAAAAAAGGTAGCTTGTATTGCAAAGTACCATAATTTTGGAGCGGTAATTAATAACAGCCATTTTAAACAATAGCCATGAAAACTTTTATTAGTGTTGCGACAGCTATGCTGTTGTTGTGTTCTTCTGCATTTGCGCAGTCTTCTCTCAAGGGAAAAGTATCGGGTGAAGTTCAAGAAAAATCTGCAAAACCCCTTCCATTTGCTACGGTTCTGTTGCTTCATGCCAAAGACTCAACTTTGGCCAAAGGAGCCATTTCGAGTGAAACAGGGCATTATGAATTTGAAAATGTGGCGCTTGGACGTTATTTGGTTTCAGCTACCATGATAGGCTACCAAAAAGCCTTTTCAGCTCCCTTTGACATCAATGAAAGTCAAACCCTGCTGACAGTCCCTGCGCTACAAGTGGCCGAAAATACCCAAACGCTCCAAGAAGTAAAAGTAGTGACCAAAAAGCCGTTTGTAGAACAACAGATTGACCGTATGGTGGTCAACGTTGAAAACAACATTGGCTCGGCGGGCGGTACGGCCTTGGAGGTGTTGGAAAAAGCACCAGGTGTGACCGTTGACCGTCAAAACGACCGTCTCCAATTCAAAGGTCGTCAGGGCGTGATGATAATGCTTGACGGGAAATTGCAACAAATTTCGATGCAAGACCTGATGAATATGCTGCAAGCTATGCCCAGCGACAACGTCGAGAAAATTGAATTGATTTCCAATCCCCCCGCCAAATATGATGCCGCAGGCAATACGGGACTCATCAACATCGTACTAAAGAAAAACAAAAACTTTGGAACAAACGGTAATTACACGCTCGGAGCAGGTTACGGACGATATGAAAAACTTAACGGTTCATTAGGTCTTAACTACCGCAACGCCAAATACAACGCTTTTGGTAACGTAAGCCTTTTTCACGCGCGTTTTCAGAATACCCAAGACATTGACCGTACCATTGCTTACAAAGACCAAATTACCTATATGGACCAAAATAGTCCGAGGGTAGGCAATCCCCAAAATTTAAGTTTCCGTGGTGGAGTGGACTTTTTTGTAAGTAAAAAAACAACAATTGGGGTATTGGCTACTGGTTTTGTGAACCAGTTCAAGATGAAAGGAATTTCAAGCACCGATTTTCGAGACAAGACCCAAACTTTGACCAGTAGTTTTGAAACGGATGCCCGTAATCATAATCGCCTAAATAACTACACTGGGAATATCAACTTAAAACATGATTTTGGGAAAGGCCGTGAATTAACTGCTGATGCCGATTATTCGTACTTTGATGGAAATTCGGGTAATGACCTCAATACTACTTATTATAGCCCCACTAATGTCGTGACGAGCAAGGAAGTTTTTCGGAACATCATGCCCTCGACTATCAGCATTGCGGGTGCAAAAGTTGACTATATCCACCCCCTTAAAAAAGGTAAACTTGAAGTAGGAGCGAAAAGTAGCTTCGTAAATTCGGATAATAATATGCGTTTTGAAACCCAAATTGACAATCAGTGGGTTTTGGATCCATCTCGCTCTAATCACTTCATTTACAAGGAGAATATCAACGCTGCTTACACTAATTATAGTACGAAACTCAACAAAAAAACGCAACTTCAATTAGGATTACGTGCCGAACACACCCATTCGGAAGGTAATTCGGTGACGTTGAATAACATCGTTGATCGCAACTACGTCAATTTGTTCCCCAGTGTATTTGTGTCGCGGACGTTAGATACCAATAACGTTTTGAATGTGTCGTTTAGTCGCCGTATTGACCGCCCAAATTACCGTAATTTGAACCCATTCCAGTTCTTTTTAGATCCCTATACTTTCCAACAGGGAAATCCCAATTTGCGTCCTCAATTTACCAACTCGTTTCAGATTACGCACGTTTTCAAAGGAGCTTTTTCGACTACCTTGGGTTACAGCCGTATCAACGACGTGATTGCTGACCAGATTCCAAAACAGATTCCTGAGGAAAACAAAACGTACGTGACTACCGAAAACCTTGACCACCAAGACAATTATAACTTGACGTTGAGCATTCCGATTCCTATCAAGAAATGGTGGACAATGCAAAACAACATCAGTGCGTTTTACAACCGTTACCGCTCATTCTACTACGGGGCTGACTTGGATTTGGGGCAGTTTGGAGCAACCGTGTTTATGATGAACAACTTCACTCTTCCCAAGGGCTACACGGCTGAGTTGAGTGGCTTCTGGAATTCACCTACGCAGTACAACATTCTCAGAGCGCAAGCACAGGGACAAATCAGCGCAGGTTTTGCCAAGTCGTTATGGAATCGTAAAGCATCTTTGCGTCTAAATGTTCAGGACATCTTTTTCTTGAATCGCTTTGCAGGAACTGTTAAATATCAAGATTTAAACTTCCGCGTGATGTCGCGTTGGGAGAGCCGTCAGGTACGCTTGTCGTTTACGTATCGCTTTGGAAATCAGAATGTAAAGGCCGCCCGTCAGCGGAGTACAAGTACCGAAGATGTACGTAATCGGGCTAATTCAGGACAAAATTAAAAATTTAGTTTAGGTTAAGAAAACGTCGGAAAGCCGAGCTTCATTTGAGGCTCGGCTTTTTATTTTGAATAGCACTTACTTGATCAAACTATTCCCTTTTGCAATGATTTTTTCTAACTCAGCCACTTCTGCGTCGGTCGGCATGACCAACGGGGGTCTTACGTCCCCTGCGCTTCTCCCAATAAGTTTTGCGCCAGCTTTTATCAAACTGACCGCATAGCCGTTCTTTTTACCTCTTAATCTTACCAAAGGAATATAAAACTCTCGGGTGATAGTGGCTACCGTTTCTTTATCTCCTGCTCTCAGGCTCGCGTAAAATTGATTAGCCAATTCAGGTACAAAATTAAATGCCGCCGATGAATAAGTATTTACCCCAATAGAAAGGTAAGCTTCGGCGATGATTTCGGCAGTAGGAACGCCACCAATGTAAGATAATCGGTTGCCAACCGACTTGATGGTATCGTTGAGTTCTTGCATATTGCCTGTGCCATCTTTCAGGCCAATGAAGTTGTCACAAGCATCCGCCAATTTTTGAATGTAGTCGCTCGATAATACCCCATTGGCACGGTTGTAGTAAATTACTGGTAAACTCGTGTTTTGAATAATTGCCTTGGCGTAGGCGTAGATACCATCTTGTGGACATTCGGTCAGGTAGGGGGGCATGAGTAATAGTGCGTGGATACCAGCTTTTTCGGCAATTTTTGCGAAAGCAATGGCCTCTGGGATGCTACGGCCTACGCTCGAAACGACGGGAACTTGTTCTTGAACGGCTTCGGTCGAAACTTCCACGATGTTTCGGTACTCGCTCTCCGACAATGAGAAAAATTCCCCCGTTCCTCCCGCCACAAATACCGAAGATACTTTGTGACTAACAAACCATTCTACTCTTTGGCCGAAAGTATCGGCCTTAAATTGTCCCTTTTCGTCTAAATCGGTAATCGGGAAGGACAGCAAGCCGTCTTCGAGGGCTGCTCTTATTTGTGTGAGTGATAATGACATGGAATTATGGTTTTGTGGTTATATTTTTCAGTTAAGTTAGTGGCCCTGGATTAAACAACACCAGGTCGTTATGGATACCGATGCGGTCGGCGGCCACTTTTTTAGTGCCACTTGCTACTTCAAGAATGAGTCGAAACAATTCCCAGCCCATTTCTTCAATAGTTTTTTGACCAAAAGCAATGGAACCCGCATCAAAATCAATTAAATCGTGCCAGCGATTTCCTAATTTTGAATTGGAACTTACTTTGATAACGGGCACTTCTTTGAGTCCGTACGGCGTACCTCTGCCCGTGATAAAGACGTGCATATTCATGCCTGCGGCCAATTGTAGCGTGCCACAAACAAAATCGCTGGCGGGTGTTGCTACAAAGTGTAATCCTTTTTTGGTTACCTTTTCACCGGGTGAAATCACCTCCACAATCGGACTTGTTCCCGATTTGGCAATGGAGCCTAACGCTTTTTCTACTACATTGCTCAGGCCTCCTTTTTTATTACCAGGCGTTGGATTAGCACTCCGATCGGCATAACCATTTTTTAGGTACTCGTCGTACCATTTCATTTCATCCTTGAGCTTTTGGGCTACCTCTGGAGTCGCAGCCCTGGGTATCAACAAATGGATGGCATCGCGTACTTCGGTAACTTCCGAAAAAAAGACTGTACCGCCCGCCCGCACAATCAAATCGGCGGCGAAACCTGCCGCGGGATTACCCGTAATGCCCGAAAAAGCATCGCTACCGCCGCACTGCATACCTACCACCAAATCGGCAGCGGAACAAGTTTCACGCTTTCGTTCATTAAGCTTTTGCAAGTGCTTCTCGGCCAATGCCATAATGCCCTCAATCATCTCTTCAAACCCATTGAAGTTTTCGTCTTGGAGGTACAGAATGGAGTGGGTATTGCCAGCAGGAACCAATTTTTCGGGTCTAAGTTTTTCACAACCCAATCCCACTACCATTACTTCGCCGCCGAAGTTGGGATTTTGGGCAATATTTTTGATGGTTCTAATCGGAATGATGGCAGCGGGTGCATCTATGGCGATTCCGCAGCCGTAGCTATGGTTAAAAGCCACGACATCGTCCACGTTGGGATAGGCGGGTAACAACTCTTGCTTGATTTTTTGGGTAATATACTGCGTAATACCTGCTACACACTGAACGCTTATAGTAATGCCCAAAATATTTTTTGTGCCAACACTTCCGTCCGCGTTTCGGTAGCCTTCAAAAGTAAACCCTTCGAGGGGGATGATGGAGGGTGTTTTAGGCTGTGGCAGTGGTATCGAATCCAAATCGGGGGGCTGCGGTAAGACAATTTTGCTTTCGTCAATCCATTCACCTTTTTTGAGTTGAGTTTTGGCATAACCGATGATTTCCCCGTAGCGTATCACCTTTTCACCTTCATTGATGTCAACCAAGGCTACTTTATGTCCCATGGGAATATCCTGTTGTAAAACTACTTCATTCAGTACTTTTGCGCCTTTTTTTAATCCAGTTAAATTGCATACAATCCCGACGTTGTCGGTGGGAGAGGTCTTAATAACAATATTTTCGGTCATGGTTGACATTTATACCAGAGGAAAAAATTTTGATAAAATCATGATGATAAAAAGCCCCGAAAAGCCCATGACAGTAAGCAAATACGAGAAAAATCGAAGGGTTTCTTTTTCGTGCATTCCTGACATTTTTGTAATAATCCAAAAACCACTGTCGTTCATCCAAGGGAAAATTTTGGAGCCACACCCAATCACCAATGCTAAATATACGGGATGAAATCCCAGCCCATTGGCTCCTTGAAGTCCGCTCATTACCCCGATGGAGGTTACCATGGCCACAGTAGCAGAACCTTGGGCTGTACGAACTACCAGAGTAACAAAGAAAGCCAGAGGCAAGATAGCCGCTTGATAAGCCCCCGCGTAATGGCTAATACTGCCGCCGATGTTTGTCTGTTGGAGCATTTGTCCAAAAGTTCCCCCTGCTGCAGTAATCAAGATAATCATGCCCGCGCTGGTGAGCGACTCGGTAATGTATTTCTCAAATTTTTGGTAATCTTTGGTTTTTGTCCAAAGTAGATACAATGCTACAAAAGCCGAGATAAACAAGGCAATATTGCTGTCGCCAATGACTTTAAAAACGAATAAAAGATTTTTTTGGGATGTGCTGATTTGTGGGCCTTTGACATCAATCATCATTTCCAGAAAGGTATTGCCCGTAATCAATACAATAGGTAACAGAATAGGAAGCAGCGAGAGCCAAAGAGGAGGTAGTTGGGTTTGGTTTACTTCGCTACTTTCTTTGAGTTCTTCAATGCTAATGTCGGGGGTGTCTCGCATGGGTAATTCCCATTTTTTATTGGCCCAGAGGGCATACAGATAGCCACAAAATACAGTAAATGAACCTACAATAATCCCCGCGACCATCATTACACCCATATCTACGCCCAGTTCTTGGGCTACAAACAAGGGCCCAGGCGTAGGGGGAACTAAGGAGTGAGACATGGTGCCTCCCGCCATAACCGCCATCAAATAAAGGCTAAATCGCTTAGGGTTTCTAATGCTAATGGACTTTACTAAGGGAATCATTAAGTAAAAAACGGTATCAAAAAAAACGGGGATACCCAACGTAAAACTTCCCGAAAGGAAAGCCAAGGAAGCATTTTTGGGACCAGTGATTTTAAATAAACTTCGGATAATCCTTTCGGCTCCCCCGCTTTTCATCAGTGCCGAGCCAATGATAGACGCAAGTAAGATGAGGATGCCAATTTTACCAACGGTATTTCCGAAGGCGTTGGCAAGTCTCGTGCCTATCATTTGCTGGGAAGCTTGCAATACTTCGGCTTCTTTCAGACTACTTGCAAAGCATAATCATAGATTTGGGATGAGGAGGTCAATATCCCCGTCACCAATGCCGCAAGTAGGAGGGCTATGACGGCATTGAGCCTAAAGTAAATAATACAACCCAGGACGATTAAGATACCAATAAATACAATTAAAATGGGAGCCATCGAATACAGGAACAGGTTTAGGACTAAATGATGCAAGGTGCTAAATAGTTTTGATAAAAGACGAACCAAAAAGAAATTATACTTGTAAAAATGAACTTATCCTTCTTTTCCTTTGCACGGAACATAAATACAAAAGTCGGTGTTTTTGCTCCATGGAAATACTCTACCGCTACCTTCGTCCCTACTGGAAACTCATTCTTGTAGCCCTTACTTTGGCCGCTATCAACCAGATTTTCTCGCTACTCGATCCCTACATTTATCGTTTGGTGATTGACCGCTATGCGTCTAATTTTAAGAATTTTACGGAAAGTGAATACATTTGGGGTATTCTCAAATTTGTAGGCTTGGCCATTGGCGCGGCGATGGTGTCGCGTATTGCCAAAAACTTTCAAGATTATTTTATTAGTGTCATTACGCAGCGCGTCGGAACTCAGATTTATACCGATGGTATCAAACATTCGTTGGCCTTGCCTTACCAAGTGTTTGAAGATCAGCGTAGTGGGCAAACCTTGGGCGTGTTGCAAAAAGTAAAAACCGATACCGAACGCATGATTACGTCGGTGGTCAACGTGGTGTTCCAGTCGGTGATTGGCATTACCTTTGTGATTATTTATGCTTGGAGCATTTATT
Organism: Runella sp.; assembly: GCA_044228585.1. Lineage (GTDB taxonomy): Bacteria > Bacteroidota > Bacteroidia > Cytophagales > Spirosomataceae > Runella. The sequence goes on from JBGAUP010000001.1 coordinate 63,768, forward strand.
GGCCTATTGCCCCCGTTTATTTTTTGACTATTCCTGTGATTGCGTGGCTGAGTTCGGTACTGAGTAAACGTATCAAAAAAATACAGACCAAAATCGTGGCCGAAACCACCGCTTTAGCAGGGAGTACTACCGAATCGCTACGCAATATTGAACTGGTCAAAAGTCTTGGCCTAACCGACCAAGAAATCAAACGCCTCAATGGGAATACCGAAAAAATTCTGGGTTTGGAGTTGCGCAAAGTCAAATTTGTTAGGACGTTAGGTTTTGTGCAGGGGACTACCATCAATTTTCTGCGGAGCTGTATTGTGGCCTTGATGCTGTGGTTGATTTTTAAGGAAGTGCTCACCATTGGGCAATATTTCTCGTTGCTGCTGTATTCATTTTTTATTTTTGGGCCTTTGCAAGAATTGGGAAATGTCATCCAGTTGTATCGTGAAGCCGAAGTCTCGCTCAACAACTTTCGGGATATTTTGAGTAAACCTATTGAAGCTAAGCCTGCCCAACCTGCTCAATTGACGCGTATTGAAAACATAGCTTTTAATAGTGTTTCTTTTAAGCACCTCACTGCGGCGCGACCTGCTTTGCGAAATGTTGATTTTGAAGTGAAAAAAGGAGAAACGATTGCTTTTGCGGGGCCGTCGGGAAGTGGTAAAACCACGCTTATCAAATTGCTCGTTGGGCTGTATGACCCCGAACAGGGGAGTATTTCCTACAACGGCATTGACAGCCGAGAGATTGATAAGGACGAATTGCGAGAGCAGATTGGTTTTGTTGCGCAGGATGCCCAATTGTTTTCGGGAACGATTCGCGAAAACTTACTTTTTGTAAAACCTACCGCAACCGATGCAGAATGCTTGGAAGTACTACAAAAATCAGCCGCGTATTCACTCATCAATCGCGCGGATAATGGTTTAGACACGGTCATAGGAGAAGGCGGAATGAAGGTGTCAGGAGGCGAAAAACAACGTTTGTCTATTGCCCGTGCACTGCTACGCCATCCTAATCTATTGATTTTCGACGAAGCCACTTCTGCCCTTGATTCATTGACCGAAGAAGAAATTACGCAGACCATCCGCGATTTGTCGCGTAATCAGCAGCATATCACCGTCTTAATCGCCCATCGTCTCAGTACCATCATGCACGCCGACCGTATCTTTGTCTTGGAAAAAGGCAAAATAGTAGAGTCAGGAAACCACGAAGATTTATTGATTCAGAAAGGATTGTACTACGCCATGTGGCGTCAGCAAGTAGGAGAAAGTGAAACGGTTAGTTCGTAACTAAACAGAGTTAAGATAGATTTTAGTGTAACCTATGAGACACCTACTAATAGATACCGATACAGGCTCGGACGATGCCGTGGCACTACTGATGGCCATGAAAGCCCCCAATGTACGCATTGAGGCTATTACGATTGTAGCGGGCAACGTTCCTGCCGATAAAGCCTTGCAAAATGCCCTCTACATGGTGGAGCTGTGCCAGTACGAAACGAAGGTGTATTTGGGTGCAGAAAAGCCTTTGATTCGTCCGCTGTTTACGGCGCAGTTTGTGCACGGCGACGACGGTATGGGCGATATTGGCTTAGACTTACAAGGACGTGTGCCGCACCCAGGTCATGCCGTGGATGCCATCATTGATATGGTCAATGCTTTCCCCAACGAAATCGAGATTATTACGCTCGGTCCCTTGACCAACCTCGCGTTAGCACTGGCTAAAGCTCCCGAAATTGCTCCAAAAATTAAGTCATGTGTGATTATGGGGGGCATTGGGATGGGGTATGGCAACGTAACACCCGTATCGGAGTACAATATTTGGGTAGATCCCGAAGCGGCTCAGATGGTATTTCAGTCGGGGATGAAAATGACGATGGTAGGCTGGGATATTTCCATCAAATACGCGGCCTTTGACCAACAGGCTACTGCCGAATTGCGTACACTTCAAAAACCTTTGGCTGATTTTGTAGTGGACATTCAAGGGGCAAAAGCGCGGTTTACTGCCGAAAATTCGGGAAAGTTGGGTTTCGATTTACCCGATCCCATTACAGTAGCAGTGGCGTTGGATAGAAGTGTGGCGACTGATGTGCGAAGTCTGTACGTAGAAGTGGCGCTGGGGGAGGGGCTTACGCGCGGACAAACCATCGTAGATCATACCAATATCCTTAAAAAAGAACCTAATATAGAGGTAGTGTTGGAGGCGTCGCGAGATAAATTTTTGAAAATGCTCTATGATTCGTTTGATTAGACACCTTACTTATGAAAATCCTCAACTTTGGCTCGGTTAATATTGATTACGTATATGGCGTACCACATTTTGTGAAGCCTGCTGAAACCATTGCCAGTCAGTCGTATGAGGTGTTTATGGGGGGCAAAGGCTGCAATCAAAGTGTGGCTTTGGCGAAAGCAGGCGCTAATGTATTTCATGCTGGAAACATCGGAAACGATGGCTTGTGGATTAAAAACCAACTGGACGCGTGGGGCGTTGATACCCGTTTTCTGTCTCTGACTGATGGCCCAACGGGCCATGCCATTATTCAGGTCGTACCCGAAGGACAAAACGCTATCATTATTCATGGCGGGGCTAACCGAGCCGTAACGTCATCGCAAATCAGAAATGTGTTGAGCCATTTTAGCCAAGGGGATATTTTATTGCTTCAAAATGAGATAAATCAAATCCCTGAAATCATCGAATCGGCTTCCGCCCAAGGCATGAAAATCTTCTTTAATCCTGCTCCCATGACTTCGGATGTACATCAATTTCCGTTAGATAAAATTGATGTTTTTATCATTAATGAAGCGGAAGGGGAAGAATTAACCGGGCAAACCTTACCTGACGAAATTTTGAAGGAAATGAATGGGCGTTTTCCTGAGGCTGCTACGCTATTGACGCTGGGCGAAAAAGGGGCAATTTATGCGCACCAAATGGCCCGTGTTGAAATAGCAGCCAAGAGAGTAAAAGCCATTGATACCACGGCGGCAGGAGATACCTTTATTGGCTATTTTTTAGCTTCGTGGGCCTCTGGGAAAAAATTGAGAGAATGTTTAGACGTTGCTACCGAGGCATCAGCCATTTGTGTGACCCGAAAAGGTGGAGCCGTTTCTATTCCAGATAAAAGCGAAGTACTCGTATGAACAAAAAATGAGTCGGCAAACCACAAGGAGGCCGACTCAAGTTAGTAGAACAAACTAATATTTAGTCTTTTTTCCCGATGAGAGTAACTGCTCCCAGTGAAGGATCAATCACATAAAGGGTCAATAACGAACTGCTATACATTCCAATTTTAGAAGTACCAATATAGGCTTCGATTTCGCCAGTAGTGGCTTTCTTTAATGTTACTTCTCCAGAATCAGTTACTCCGCTGGTAATCTTGCCAGCTTTGTCTTTGATTGATTGGGTAATTTTAGCCGTCACCTTATCATCTGCTACTTTGGTGACCACTACCGTACCCGAACGCGTAGAACCCGATGAAGGGTCAGTGAGAGGCAAATCAGCAGTAAGACCGCTAAATTGGAGTTTAGTGAGGGTATAACTACCCGCCACTTGGTCGCCCATCGAAGGTTCAGGTTCGTTTTTGCTACAAGAAATGAAAAATACAGTTGCAAACAATAACAACAGGAGGGAGGTGAAGCGCGAGTGTTTCATAATTAATTGGTTGTTAGAGGTGGAAATAATGGGTTAATGAAAAAGTATGAATTCTTAACAAAGTTAGAAAAACAAATTCGATTTGAAACACCTCTTTTATTTAACGGTTTTATCGCGATTCTATTTGCCTTTTTGCGGGCGTCTTCGTAGTATTGTACAGCCGCTTCCACTTTCAAACTATACTTAGACAATGTTTAACCGCCGTCAATTTTTGGGTTCATTAAGTGCTGCTGCTGGCGCCATGACCCTGCCACCCTTTTTAGCCCCTGCCGAAGCCACTGCCTTTGAGCAAATGAATCGTCAAATGGCGTCTCTTTCGCCCGTCGAAGTTGCTCAAAATGAAGATTTTTGGGCGTGGGTGAAGACTGAATTTACCGTTTCGCCCAACTTGCTCAACCTTAATAACGGGGGCGTATGCCCGCAACCGCGCTCCGTACAAGATGCCCACATTCGGTTTTATCAGTATTGCAACGAAGCTCCCAGCTACTACATGTGGCGGATTTTAGACCAAGGACGGGAATCATTGCGCTCAAAATTGGCCGACTTGGCAGGGTGTGATGCCGAAGAAATTGCTATCAATCGCAATGCCACCGAGGGATTAAACACTGTCATTTTTGGGCTGGATTTAAAGCCTGGCGATGAGGTGGTATTGACCAAACAAGACTATCCCAACATGATAAATGCGTGGAAACAACGCGAAAAACGCGATGGCATCAAGTTGGTATGGTTGAATCTGGACTTACCCCAAGAAAATGATGCCTATTTTGTAGATAAATTTGTGAGTGCGTTTACATCACGTACCAAGGTGGTGCACATCACCCACATGATTAACTGGATTGGGCAGATTCAACCCGTACGAAAAATTGCGGATGAAGCTCATAAAAGAGGAATCGAAGTGATTGCCGATGGTGCCCATACGTTTGCGCTGTTAGATTTTAAAATTCCCGATTTAGGCTGTGACTACTACGCTACAAGCCTGCACAAATGGCTTTGTGCGCCGTTTGGAAGCGGTATGATGTATGTAAAAAAAGACAAAATATCGAAGGTATGGGCGTTGTTGTCGAACAACGAACCCGATGGCCCCGATATTCGTAAGTTTGAGAGCTTAGGAACGCGTTCGTTTGCCTCAGAGATGGCCATTGGAACCGCCGCTGACTTTCAGCTTTCGATTGGTGCGGCGCGCAAACAAACCCGTGCGCACTATCTCCAACGCTATTGGACGGACAAAGCCCGCCAAATCCCTGGTGTAAAAATACACACATCGCCCGACCCAAAATACGCTTGCGCTATTGCGTTGGTGTCGGTAGATGGCCTGAAAACTTCAGAATTGGATGGACAACTCCTCAATAAATACAAGATTCATACAACGGGTATCGAATGGGAAAACATCAAAGGTGTGCGTGTAACGCCGCATGTGTATCACACACCCAAAGACCTTGATCGGCTGGTAAATGCGCTGGATGAAATTTCGTCGGCTACCCGGAAGAAGAATGGTTAAGAAAGTTTTGTGAAGTGATTCGGCGCGTCGGTCGGCTATGATAGCTAACCGACGCGTTTTGGTCTAAAACTATTTTGTTTCAGCTTTTTTTCCTGTGGTAGCAGCAGGCGTTTGTTTTTTTGAAGGGCGCGATACACCGTAAGAACCACGCCAGATTTTACCTTTTCTTGTTTTTACGTCTCCTTTTCCCATAATAAATGAATGTTATAAGAGTTTAAAGATGAATAAAACGCACAAATTTAAAAACGGGTAGTTTTTACTTCAAATATTTTTTAACTCTTCTGTAACAATTTTCCTTTCTCCGCGACTTATTGGTAAAATAACGAATGCATGAATGAAGAAGCGTTCTTGAAGATTTTACGGGTTAATCAGGGTATTTTGGTGAAAGTGTGTACGATGTACTGTACTGATGCCGAGTCACGCCGCGATCTTTATCAAGAAATTGTACTTCAATTATGGCGAGCGTTCCCGAAGTTTCGCGGGGAGGCCAAAATGAGTACATGGGTCTATCAAATTGCGCTCAATACGGCCATCACCGATTACCGACGCAGTCGTAAACACGGAGTTCGGGTAGAAATCTCCGAACACCTTACGCAGATTCCCGACGATGCTACCACTGCCGATTGGCAAGAACGAGTTCAGTGGCTACATCTGGCTATTAATACGCTATCAGACGCCGAAAAAGCAGTAGTGATGTTGTATTTAGAGGAAAAAAGCTACGACGAGATTGCCGAGATTGTGGGTATCACTCCAGGCAATGTACGGGTGAAAATGCACCGAATTCAAGAAAAATTGCGCAAACTCAAAACTGCCTAAGTCATGGAATTGGATGATTTGAAAAATACTTGGAAACGAGTGACCGAAGCCGAAAAACAACATTATGAGGTTTCGGAAAATGCGCTCCATCAAATGATTAAACAGCGGTCAAGTAGTTTGACGGATAAAATGCTGCGGAGTTTTTACGGAGAAATGGCATTGATAGTGGGGTGCTTTTTAATCGTGGGCTTCGCCTCTTTTCCTTGGTATTTTAGATTGATTACGTTGGTGATTTTGATTTTGCTGTCTTTACCTTTTATTAAGCCTTTCGTACGATTTTACCGTTTGCTCAAGAACTTCGACCAACACCCTGTCGAAGATTTGCACCAAACGCTCCGTCGGCAAGTAGATATGCTACGCCAATACCTGCAATGGTATCGTCGGCTTAACTTGATTTTAACACCTATTGCAGGTTTTGGAGTCATTTGGGCGGTATTGTATTTTTATTGGATAGAAAAGATAATTACCGAATTCTCGACGACAGCCTTATTGGTCACTTTGGGGGTGTCGGTAGGCTATGCTTTGCTGTGTATTCCGTTTGTCAATTGGTACATAAAAAAATTATACGGTCAATATTTGGATAAACTCACTGCTTGCTTAGCAGAATTAGAAGAAAAAAATAACTGAGACTGTAACATTTTGAAGAAATAACCGACTTATTGTCCAAACAAACAAAAAATCAGTCATGTTATGGAATGGAGAAAAATTGCTTCACACACCTTTGAGCTTATTGGAAACGGTCAAGTAATCGGAACCTTACAAATCGAAGCCACGAGTAGTTCTTGGCATTTTGGGGGAAGCGACTATCGCTTTCAATTGAAAAACAGTTGGAAACAAAAGTATCAGTTGATAGATGCTGACGGTCAGGTGGTGGGTGAAATGCGCCCTAAAAACTGGTACGGAACTACGTCAATATTGACAATCAACGACCAACAGTATAGCCTCAAATATACCAACAATCCACTGGCGGGGATTCAACTCTTGGATGCTGATGGACACGTATTGGTGCAAGCGCGTTTGATTACTACCGATGGTCGTGCCAAAACGGAATTTATCATGGAGACAAATTTTATGAAGACTACCCACGCATTTTGGTTGGCCAGTATCATTTGGACTCACTTTTATCCTATTGCACAGAGTGAATGTGGGGATTTGGACGTCGCTACGTTTCTACTTTTAACTACTGCTTAAATCATCAACTTATTAAAAACCATGAAAACACTTCAAACTCTTGTATTCTTTCTTTTTACCTTTTTCGCCAACGCCCAAGAAAAATCGCTTCTCTGGCAAATCTCAGGCAATGGCTTGACCAAACCGTCGTATCTCTATGGCACAATTCATTTGATTTGCCCTAAAGACTATTTCATGACAGACTCCACCAAGGAGGCTTTTGCTAAAACTGAGCAAGTTTATCTTGAACTTGACATGGATGACCCCGCACTGATGTCGAAAATGATGCGTACTTCTATGTTTAGTGATGGCAAAAAGCTCAAAGATTACTTAAAACCCGAAGATGCTGCTTTGCTCAACGACTATTTCAAACAAAGAATGGGCATGGGCATAGAGCAAATCAACGGGATGAAGCCTTTTACGGTCATGTCTATGTTGTACATGACTTTGCTGAGTTGTCAGCCGCAGTCGTATGAGCTAACTTTTACCCAAATGGCTACCAACGCCAAAAAAGAAATGCTCGGACTGGAAACGGTAGAGTTTCAAATGGGTGTTTTTGACCAAATCCCTTACGAAAAACAGGCGGGTTTACTGGCCGATATGGTGCGTAAAAAAGAAGACTCCTCGAAGGAGTTTGGCGAGATGGTGGCTTTGTACAAGGCGCAAGATGTGGAAGGTTTATTGAAAGTGATGGACCAAAGTGAATGGGATTTCAATGGCTACGAAGACTTACTGTTGGCCAATCGTAATGTGGCTTGGATACCCGTCATGGAAAAAGCCATGCAGGCAAAACCCACCTTTTTTGCGGTAGGGGCGGGGCACTTAGGAGGGGACAAAGGGGTTCTGAACTTGTTGAGAAAAAAAGGTTATGTGGTGAAAGCGGTGTTGTAAAGATTATTGTGTTACGATCGACTTTCCACAGAATTAGTGTTGTCAAAACATTATTGATACCCCAGGTAGCAATAATGTTTTGACAAAATTTTCTTTAGTTTTTGTAGTTTTGTCGAATCACTCGCAAAAACACCAAACCATGAGAAAAAACGTCTTCTATTCCCTACTTTTTACCATTTTTTACCAAATCCTCCACGCCCAAGTAAAACCTTTAACTTCCAGTGAGATTCTTTTAAACCTCAAAAAACTCAATGTAGTGGGTAGTGCCATGCACATCGCAGCCCACCCTGACGACGAAAACACATTACTGCTCACCTACTTATCCAAAGAACGTCTCGTAAAAACCCAATACCTTGCCCTTACCCGTGGCGACGGCGGCCAAAACCTCATCGGTCCCGAACAAGGTGAGTACATTGGTATCATCCGCACTCAAGAACTCTTAGCTGCTCGCCGTATTGACGGGGCTGAACAATTATTTTCGAGAGCGTATGACTTTGGTTTTTCTAAAACCCGCGAAGAAACCCTCAAATTTTGGGGCGAAAGCAACATTCTTTCGGATGTGGTGTATCATATTCGTAAAAACCAACCCGACGTGCTCATTACGCGCTTTCCGCCCGATGCCCGTGCGGGACATGGTCACCACAATTCATCAGCATTTTTGGCGGAATTAGCCTTTAACATGGCCAACGACCCCACCAAGTTTCCCGAACAACTCAAGGAAGTGCAGCTGTGGCAACCCAAGCGTATCGTTTGGAACTCCTTTTCGCCCGGATTTACCAACCAAAAACCTACCGACAAAGGCAGTTTTATCACCGTTGATATTGGTGGGTATAATCCTTACATTGGGAAGTCTTACGCCGAAATTGCCGCCGAAAGTCGCAGTTCGCACAAAAGCCAAGGGTTTGGCTCAGGTGCCAACCGCAACGCCCGTGTTGATTTTATGATGCACAAAGACGGTACTCCTGCCGAAAAAGATTTGTTTGACGGCATTGACCTTACATGGAATCGCGTAAAAGGCAGCGAGCAAGTGGCGCAATTGATAGATCAAGCCATTCGGAATTACAATGTCAACTATCCTGCGTCATCAGTACCTGTACTGGTAAAGATTTACGAAGAACTGAGTAAGCTTGATCCTAAAAACTTACACGTTCAGCAAAAAAAGGCAGAAGTAGAAATCTTGCTTCAAAACTGTCTGGGGCTGTGGTTTGAAACTAACCCTACCGATTATGCCGTGGCACAAGGCGACCGCGCCAGTGTACGTGTGAGTGTAGTCAAACGAGCCGATTATCCGCTTAAACTTACCCGTTTGCGATTTTTAGGAGCAGAAAAAGATACTACTCTGACGCTCGATTTAAAAAACAATGAGCTTTCTAATTTCTCATTTAGTGCCCTCATTCCGAAAAACACAAAAATTAGCCAGCCTTATTGGTTGGAAAAACCCATCAAAGATGGGGCGTTCCAGATTGATGACCAATCTAAACTTAGCACTCCCGAGAATATTCCTACATTACAGACCTCCTTTACTTTTCTGATTGATGGTCAGTCGTTTGTGTTTACCAAGCCTTGGGTGTATAAATCAACCGACCCTGTGGATGGCGAGGTATATCGTCCGTACGAAGTGCGTCCCGAGGTCACGGCCAATGTCACCGAAAAAGTATATGTTTTTGCGGATAATCAACCCAAGATGGTGGATATTGTGGTAAAAGCGCACCGTGCCAACGTCAAAGGAAAAGTTACTTTTGAAGTACCTGCGGGCTGGCGGGTAGAACCCTTAGAGATTCCATTTGATTTGCCCGAAAAATACCAAGAAAAAACCCTGAGCATCAAGGTTTTTCCGTCAGCTCAACAAAGCGAAGCTAAGCTAAAAGTAATCACCACAACCGATAACGGGACAAATTCGTACAGTCTCAAAACAGTAGAATACAAGCACATACCTACCCAGACGATTTTTCCTGCGGCTACCAGCGAACTGGTAAAACTCGACATCAAAAACAAAGCCAAGAACATTGGCTACATTGCAGGGGCTGGCGACGAAGTTCCTGCGGCGTTACGTCAAATGGGATGCAACGTAACCCTGCTTGATGAAGGAGCTTTGGGCAAAAACCTTTCGGTTTATGATGCCATTGTGGTAGGAGTGCGGGCCTACAACACCGAAGACCGCATCAAGTTTTTTCAAGAAAAACTCATGGAGTACGTCAAAAACGGTGGAACGATGGTGGTGCAGTATTTCACCGCGGGTGGTTTTGGAAATACCCTTAAAGTGAAGGAAGCAGGGCCGTATCCATTTAAAGTAGGCCGTGACCGCGTAACGGAAGAAGATGCCGAAATGCGTATTTTACAGCCTAATCACCCGATTTTAAATACACCCAATAAAATCACTGCCAAAGATTTTGAAGGTTGGGTTCAGGAGCGCGGTATCTATTTTGCCGTAGAATGGGACAAAAACTATACGCCCCTTTTCTCGGCCAACGATACGGGCGAAGCCGCCAAAGAAGGAAGTTTGATTTATGCTCCTTATGGCAAAGGGCACTATGTTTATACGGGTATTGTGTTTTTCCGTGAACTTCCTGCGGGAGTTTCGGGCGCGTATCGGTTGTTTGCTAACCTTATTTCGTTAGGGAAAAAGTAGGTAATCAATAACAGAACGCGGATGAAACGGATGTTACGGATTAGAATAAATTTTATCATAATCCGTTAGATTTGTCCAATCCGCGTTCTGGTGTATTTCTCACAGCATAACTTCTTCCACTGGAGTCCACAAATCGGGTAATTTAATGGGCGCAAGCAATTGTTCTTCCAGCAGATTGGCCCATTCGTTGATGTACAACACCACATCATCTCGAAAATTGTGGCGTAAATGTCGTTTTCCTTCGGGAAGCCGATACAAAATCCGCAGGTCTGACAAACGCTCCAAGTGCTTCATATCGTCGGGGTCAAGACCTGCTTCAATCATCTCATTGATAAGCAAATCCATCGGCAAACCACTCGTTGGGCAATAGTCGTTGAGTTGTTCGTTCCAATCTCCGCGTCCGTTGGCAAGGGCATGTGCATGGATTTCGGCTTTGGTCAGTTTAGTAATTTCTTGTGCTAAATTTCCGCAGTTGCAACTCCCCATGTGTCCCCATTGGTAGGGAGCCCCTTGTTCTATTTTTCGAGCTGTGCGGCGAAGTGCCGCAATAAGGTCAAGATTCGGGCGTGCCATAAAATATCGTTGTTTTTTAGGTTATTCGAACTACAAAACCGTTTGAGTCTCGCTTTTGTTTTCAAGCAATTTATGTATTTTTTTGTGAAAATTTGCCGTTATTACTAAAAACAGTTTATTGTGAATTGCTCACCGCCTGCTCTCTATCGTAAGACAAGCCACTGCTTAGTGCCTACTGCTTACTACCTACTGCTTACTACCTACTGCCTACTTTTCTCTGCTTGCAACCGCCACTTTGACCCACAACAAACATACTCGGTAGCGCAAATTCGTCAAGATTATACCCTGATGCGACGTGCCTTGGAAGAGGCTCATCCTGGTCTCTATCGCTATACTTCGCCCGACAGCATCCGATGGATTTTTGACCAAACCGAGACAAAACTAAATCATCCTATGACTGAGCGAGAGTTTCGTCGGGTAGTCAATCCCATTTTTTCTTACATCCGCTGTGGTCATACCGACATTTATCCTTCCAAGCAATACACCCAATACATCAAAAAAAACAAACCCAAAGAATTTCCTCTTTCGGTCTATTATTTAGAGAATAAGCTTCGAATTACTCAAAACCGCACCGACGATTCTACCTTAACCATTGGCACTGAAGTTGTGAATTTAGACGGGCGGTCGTCTGGTGCAGTTATTGACGAAATGCGCCGTTTGATTCCGTCTGATGGCTACAATCAGACGTTCAAAAACACCGTCATTAATGGCAATTTCGGTTCTTTTTATCGGTATCTATACGGGAACAATGAGACTTTTAAAGTAACAGTCAAAGACTCAACGAATAAAAAGCGTACACTAACACTTACTTTCAATAAGCCTCCCAAACCTACCAAAAAGCCTGCTTCACAACCCGCTACTACTTCTAAACCCAATACCAGCCCAACTCCTCCACCGCAAACTAAAGTGGCGAAAACCGACAAGCGTCGGAACCTAAAGATTTCGGAAAAAGATAGTAGCGTAGCTATTCTGGACATCAATACTTTCCGCGACAATAGGCATCACCGCTTTTATCGTCAATCTTTCAAAACGCTCAAAAAGAAAAACATAAAACACTTAGTGATTGATCTTCGAGCCAACGGCGGCGGCAGGTCTGATGCAAGCCTCAATCTCATGTCTTATCTTCTTGATTCTAACTACGTGGTATATGATACAATCTTAGCCTTAAAAGGAAAACCTTCCTTCAATCGTCACTACGGAAGTAAATTTGTACGATTCTTTGCCCGAACCTTCTGGTCGAAAAAACTACCTTCGGGATTCTTGCTCAATAAATCTACTGCCAAATTGCATAAGCCCAATCGCAAATATGGTTTCAAAGGCCATGTCTATCTGCTGACCAACGGAGGCTCTTTTTCAGCCGCAGCGATTTTTCCCTCCATCATTCAGCAATACAATCCCCGCGCCACGGTTATTGGACGCGAAACAGGCGGTGGGCAATACGGTTGCAACGCCTTCATTTCCCCTTACCTCACTCTTCCACACACCAAAGCCAAAGTACGGATTCCGATGTTTAAAATCGTATTACGAGTCCCAGGGAGCGACCAGGGCCGTGGGGTGATGCCCGATTACCCCGTCGAATATACTTTTGAAGACGTACAAAAAAACCGAGATTTAGATATTCAAAAAGTCTATGAATTGATAAAAACTTCCAACAAACCATAGTCTCATCTCAATACCACTGGACGATGTTAATGCTGATTGCCTATGCTTGTCAATTGTAACTTCAACTCTTATTTCTACTTTTTGCTCTTTCTGTTGCCCTTCACTTCCGCCAGTCAGGAGCAGAATAAGTGGACATTGGAAAAAGATAAAAACGGAATTCAGGTGTATTCGCGCCAACTTACAGGAAGTAAACTCAAAGAAGTAAAAGTAACCCGTGAACTCAACGCTACCCTATCGCAACTCGTAGCATTCATATCAGACATTGACCACTACAAAGAGGCGGTCTATCGGGTGGCGGAGGCTTATTTAGTGAAGCGCGTCAATGAGCGGGAGTTTTATTATTACAGCGAAACCGAAATGATATGGCCCGTCTCAAACCGCGGCTTGGTGATTCGCATGGAATTTGAGATGGACCACCCTACCCGAACACTCCACATTCGTGGTAGCAACGCTCCTGCTTTGGCCCCTCAAAAAAAAGGAGTGGTTCGAATCCCACATTGGCATTCTCTTTGGACGGTTCACGAAATTGACAGTAAAAGGTTGCGAATAGATTATACTTTTGCCGTTGATCCAGGCGGCGAACTGCCAATTTGGCTCGTCAATTCACTGATTGCGGTAGGCCCTTATCAATCTTTTGCAAGCATGGATAAACTGCTGGCTCGTCCGCACTACCAAAACCGTAAGTTTAGTTTTTTGCACCCCTAAATCGAAGTAAATAACGCCGTATTACCCCAAAAATATGAGAACAAAAGACGAAACAAAGGTTCAGCTTATTCTAAACACAGCGCTTAAAATGATTGCGCGAATAGGACTGGCGGGGCTCAAGATGTCGGACTTGGCTAAGGAAGCGGGCGTGGCTACGGGAACCGTTTATATCTATTTTGAAGACAAAAATCAGCTCATCCAAGAGCTTTATTTTTACCTGACGCGGGGTAATATTACCGATATTTCGCAACAAATTTCGGACAATGACCCGCTTAAAATAAAAATCAAGAAAATAGCCCGTAACTATTTGGATGACCATATTAACCATCCAGAATACGGTGCTTTTTTTGAGCAATATTTTCGTTCTCCCTATTTTCAAAAAGACGATTTTAACCGTTCCGAAGGCGAAAAATCACTTCATCCTATTTACCAATGGGTAGTAGAAGGCCAACGCCAAAGCCTCATCAAAGAAGCTGACCCCGAATGGCTCGTAACACTTATATTGGGATATCACCCAAGCCGAGTGGGAGCTTACCTTTAGTGTGCTTTGGGACGGAATAAAGGCATAGTTACAAATCTATTTGGTAAACTTCCTAAAAGTTCTCAACTTTCGGGAAGAACCTTACCAAGATGCTCTTATACGCTTTTCTCAAATTCATTTTACGAGTTTCGTTGCGCATTTTTTTTCGGCAGTTTCAAATCGAAGGGGGCGAAAAACTACGCAAGGCTAAAGGTCCATTGATATTAGCCGCCAATCATCCCAATACCTTCATGGATCCGTTGATTGTAGCTACTTTGGTACGCCAACGCGTGGCCTTCATTGCCAACGGCAGTATTTTTAATCGTTTTACTCGCCCCATTTTCAAGTACTTTCACGTCATACCCGTCTATCGCAAAAAAGATACCTCTGACGTACCTTTATCTCCCGCCGAACTCAACAAAAAAACCTTTCAAAGGTGCTATGATTATTTGGAAGCCAACGGTACAATCCTCATTTTCCCCGAAGGTACCAGCGAGATAGAACGACGATTGCGCGAAATTAAAACGGGAACGGCAAGAATTGCCCTGGGAGCTGAAGCCGACAACGAATTTCAGTTGGGTATCCAAATTTTACCCATTGGCCTCAACTACTCCGATCCCACCCATTTTCGAACTGAAGTTTTTGTCAATGTAGGGCAGCCGATTCTTTTGACCGATTTTAAAGAAAAATACAATCCAGATTCTTTTGAAGCCGTAGAAACCCTGACCCAATTGATTGAGCAACGTCTGGCGGAAACAGTCATCGTCACCGAAGATGACGAAGAAGATACTTCCCGAACAAGTACGAACGCTGCGGGTGAAAATGACCAATTATCTCGACAATCTCCAAAAACTCAATCTCTCCGACGAAATTTTTACCCAAACCCGACGCTTGTATAGTCATTTGGGAAGTACATTTTTGGTCTTGTTGGCAGGTTTTCCCTTGTATGTTTTGGGGTTGTTTACCAATTATGTACCTTATATTTTGCCATCAAAAATTGCCCGTTGGATTTCGTCCGATGTTACCTATCGTGCCCCTATTATGATGACGGTAGGGATTGTCGTTTTCCCCTTGTTTTATGGCTTAGAAATTTGGGGATTTCATTCCCTTTTTCAAGCTACTTGGCCGACTTTTCTTTTTACTTTCTCGCTTCCTCTTTTGGGCTATTTTGTACTTTGGTACTGGGACATTGCTACTCGGCTTGGACATTTGTGGCAAGCGTTACGGCTTTTTCGCCAAAAACCTTCGTTGATGCAAACTCTTTCGACCGAACGCGCTAAGATTCTTAAGGCTCTTGAAGACGCCAAAAACTTGTACTTAGCCACAAGAGAGTAAGCTTTGACTGATTAATTTTGCGGAAGTACGAACGGCAATGGTAAAGCCAAAGAAAGGCCCAAAATCCTGACCAGCCATGAAACTGGTGAAATAAAGGCCAGGAATATTGCTTTGAAAATGAGCGTCCAAGCACGGGAAACCGTTGTTGCATTGAAGCGATGCTAACAAGTCAGGGTGTAAAAAAGGCAACTGACTTGTTTCCACTTTGTAACCCGTTGCGGTAATTACGTGGTCAACCTCAATTTGTTCACCCGAACTTAATTGAATTTTTAGCGAATGTTGTGGCGTAACCTCCGTACTAACCAGTTGTGTATGAGGGTGTAGTGTTACATTGTCGTGATGAACACGCGCATTGAGCCAAGGTTCTAACTTCAGACGACCTTCGGCCCATAAGCGATACCGATACTCTTCTTTGCCTTCGGGAGAAAGCTCACGAAACCACCTTGGGTGGGCACCAATGGTGTTGACAACGTCCATCACCCATCCCCAATGCGCTTCGGCAAATTTGGGTGTGTCGTGACGATAACTGACGTGGACTTCGCGTGCTCCTTTTTCGCGAAGGAGGGCAGTCCACTCAAAGGCGCTTTGCCGCCCGCCAATAATCAACACCCGTTTCCCCGAAAATGAAGGCAGGTCAACTGCGTGGCAAGTGTGCGAAAAATAGCCTTGGGGCAGTAACTGTGCGACTTCGGTAGGGGTGAATGAGAAATAATAAAAACCAACGGCTACGACCACATGCTGGGCTTCCAGAAGGCTTTCGTCGTCTAATTTTGCCAAAAAGTGGCCTCCTTTTTGCTGCAAATTAGTGACATAGGCTTGATGAATAGGGAGTGCAGTTTGCTCCATAAACCACCGCACATACGTCAAATAAAAATCAAGTGCAATGGGTTCTACTTCGGCAACGGTAAGGCCACGTTCTTGTATAAATGCCTCCATTGTATGCTCCCCTGCAACATCAAGGTGCCAATCGCAACTTGAGCGTAAGAACATTCCTTCGGGCATGTTTTTCTCCCAAAATTCCATCGGCTTGCCGACCACTACATGAGAAACTCCCTGTTTTTTGAGGTGGGCAGAAAGGGTTAGACCAAAAGGCCCCGCCCCAATAATGAGCGTATGTACCATTTGAACATGGGTGTTTACTTCAAAAAGTACATTCTAACGCTCAGTTACTTTCTCTAAAACTTCAAAAACCCCTTTTTCATCGTTTGATTTTGCCCGAAAACGTGCCGCTTCCTTGATGTCAGGGTGAGCGTTTTCCATGGCATACGAATGGTGTGCTTGTTGCATCATTTCAAGGTCGTTGAGGTAATCACCAAAAACCATTGTTTGTTCGGCAGTGATGCCAAATTGTGCTTGTAAGACTTTGAGGGCTTGTCCTTTGTTGGCCAATTTGTGCGAAACGTCCAACCAAATCCCTCCCGAAACCTTGACTTGGAGGTCGTTTTCCCACGCTTTAAAATGTGGATAGCTGTTGTTGGCTGAACCTGCAAAATCACAAATGCTTATTTTCAAACATTCGTCATCTTCAATTTGGGTGAGGTCTTCCACAAGGGCGTATCGTTCAAAGTGTTTGACAATTTGCGCCCAAAAATCGGGAATATCACTTTCGACGTAGGCTTTTTTCTTGCCACAAAAGATAATATGGGCATTGGGGATGGTACGGGCTACGCGAATAATCTCATGGACAATGGGTAACTCAAGCGATTGAATGTAAAGCTCTTGGTTGCGGTGCATGACGTAGCTACCGTTTTCGGCCACAAAAAACATGTCATCCTTGATGGCATCGAAGTATTTGGCAAGGTTATAATACTGACGGCCACTGGCAGCCGCAAACTGAATTCCTTGAGCACGTAGTTGGGAAAATAAGTTGAAAAATGAAGCGTCGAGCTCGCCTTTTGAATTGAGCAACGTACCGTCCATGTCCGTTGCGATGAGTTTGATTTGTGTCATTAATTTGTCCATCATTACAACCAGCCCCTTCGTTTAAAATAAATCAAAAGTCCAGTAGCTAACAAAGCCATTGCACCTAAGCAATAGAAGTAGCCATTAGGCTGCCGAAGTTCGGGCATATTATCGAAATTCATACCATAAATCCCCACAATAAATGTCAATGGCATAAAAACAGCGGAGTAAATCGTCAGGGTTTTCATGACACTATTCATGCGTGAACTAAGCGTAGAGTAGTGAATATCAATCAGTACCGTGAGAAGTTCTCGGTTGGATTCAATAGAATCAATCACATTTGTAATGTGGTCATGGACATCCCGAAAATACGGAACGGTACTTTTCTGAATGAGTTTTGAATTTTCTCGTAACCCTTGACTCAGCATATCGCGGAGAGGCCAAACATATTTTCGCATCAGCGTAAGCTGCCGTTTCAGGTTATACAGCTGCCCAATGGGGTTCTTGTGTTTACTTTCTAAAATCAACCCCTCCAATTCTTCGAGCTGCTCACTCATTTTTTCTAAGATTTCGAGGTAATTATCAACCATCAAGTCAACGAGCGAAAACAATAAATAATCGGCCCCGTTTCGTCGGGTTTTCCCCACAGAGGCTTTTATCCGTTCTAAGACAGGATGAAAAATGTCGTTGGTACGTTTTTCCTGAAACGAGATGAGGTAATTCGTGCCAAGTAAAAAGCTTACGTGTTCGGCATCAATGCTAAGTTCTTTTTCATTCCAGTAAAGCATTTTCAACGATATAAACACGTAAGAGTCGTTGTAAAACTCAATTTTGGGCTTTTGCCGGGTATTCATTATATCTTCCAACAACAGGGGGTGGATGTTGTGAAGTTTTCCTACGGCTTCAATCACCTCAGGTTCATGAATACCGTCCACATCGAGCCAACTGACATAAGATGTCTCATTAGTAATCTGACATTCTTCCAAGATTTCGATGCTTCGTACTTTATGGTATTTTTCATTGTACTCAACCATCGTGAGGGTAGTATCTTTGGCCACAGTAGGGCCAATATAAACCAATGTACCAGGGGAAAGACCCACTTTTGAAGAAGACATATTTTTGGAATGTCAAGTTTAGAGTGCAGAATGTCGAAATAATTGTGTGCAGGCTGCCGAAATAAAATGTAGAGTGTCGAAATAAAAATCATTCGACGCTCTGCATTTTGCATTCGACACTTAAAAAAGCATTTTCAATATTTTTTCTACGTCTTCGGGTGTATCTATGCAGTGGCTTTCGTACGTTGTGAGGGCCATTTTGATTTTGTAGCCGTGTTGCAACCAACGTAATTGTTCCAACGATTCAGCTTTTTCTAAGGTTGAAACAGGTAGTTTAGTGATTTTTTCTAAAATATCAGCTCGATACGCGTACATCCCCACTTGCCGATAGTAAGTATGGTGTTTATGCCAATCTTCTTGTGGTATTCCTTTCAAAAAAGGGATGACTTGGCGACTAAAATAAATAGCCTCCATTTGCTCGTTGACTATAACTTTGGCTTCACCAAGGTCGAACAGAAGCTCGTAGTCGCTTACTGGAATCATCTGTGAGGCCAATTCCACGCTACCATCCAACACCTCACCTAATTCATCAATTT
>JBGAUP010000134.1:0-15090 GCA_044228585.1 Runella sp.
TGGCACACAATTTCTAAAATGACTTAATCCCCTATCTTTGAGTTTCAAACGAGACCTAAAAAGTATGAAAAAGCTCCTATCATTACTCTTTTTGTTGATCTATACAACAGCACAAACTCAAAACTTATTAACTCCCGAACAACTCTGGAAACTGGGGCGTGTGAGCGGTCGAGGTATTTCCAAAGACGGAAAATCAGTTGTATTCAGCGTGAGTACGCCGAGTATTGAAGCCGATAAAAGCACGAGCAAAACTTACCTGATTCCCATCAGTGGAGGCAATGCGGTAGAAATAGCAAACGCTGATGAGTTGTTGATTAACACCAAAATTTCGCCCGACGGTAAATTTAAAATCAGCAGCGAAGAGGTGAAAATCAACAAAGTAACGGGAACCGACAGCTATCCCGACCTCCCGAAAAGCAACGTCTTGATTTACGACCAACTCAACTACCGCCACTGGGACGAGTGGGAAGACGGCAAATTTAGCCACGTAATGCTTACGCCCACAGCAGGCGGCCCCGCCAAAGACCTGATGGCAGGTGAGCCTTATGACTGTCCCCAAAAGCCATTCGGCGGCGATGAAGATTTTGTGTGGAGTCCCGACGGAAAAAAAGTCGTGTATGTCACCAAGAAAAAATTTGGCACAGCTTATGCCGTCAGTACCAATACTGACCTTTACGCCTACGACTTGGCCACGGGTACTACCACCAACCTCACCGAAGAAAACAAAGGCTACGACATCAATCCTGCTTTCAACGCACAAGGGCAATTGGCGTGGCTGCAAATGAAGCGCGACGGCTACGAGTCTGACAAGCAAGACCTTGTAGTAGCCAACGGCACCGTCAAGATGAACCTCACGGCGCAACGCGACGATATTCACGTCGAAAGTTTCGTTTGGAGCGAAGATGGTCGTAGTCTATTTTTCATTGCACCTACCAACGGTACGTTGCAGTTGTTTCGCGTAACTTATCCTGGCTTAAACAAAATGATGCCCGTCATCACGCAGATTACCAAAGGCGATTTTGATGTGAGCGGTATCGTAGGCCAAAGCGGCAATACGCTCGTAGTAAGCCGTACCGACATGAACCACTCTGCCGAACTCTATACCGTTGACCTTACCAATGGAAATCTCACCCAATTGACCCACGTCAATGATGCGACTTACGCTACGCTCGGCATGTGCAAAACCGAACGGCGGTTTGTGAAAACCGTGGACGGCAAGCAGATGCTCGTGTGGGTGATTTATCCGCCCAATTTTGATAAAACCAAAAAGTATCCAACCCTCCTCTACTGCCAAGGTGGTCCACAAAGCCCCTTGACGCAATTTTATTCGTACCGTTGGAATTTTCAACTGATGGCCTCGCAGGGCTACATCGTGGTAGCCCCCAACCGACGCGGTATGCCCGGCCACGGTACCAAATGGAACGAACAAATCAGCCAAGACCACGGCGGGATTGTAATGCAAGACTATTTAGCGGCTATTGACAATGTGAGCAAAGAGCCATTTGTGGACAAAAGCCGCCTCGGCTGTGTGGGGCCGAGTTACGGTGGCTATTCGGTGCTTATGTTGGCTTCTTTACACAACCGTCGCTTCAAAACCTTCATTTCGCACGACGGTATATTTGATTTCAGGAGTATGTACGGCTCTACCGAAGAGCTGTGGTTTGTGGATTTTGACTACGGCGGTGCGTACTGGAACACCAAAAATGCCGCCGCCCAAAAATCCTACGCGCAGTTTTCACCGAGCAATTTTGTAGCCAAATGGGATACTCCAATCTTAATTTTTCAGGGAGGGAAAGACTACCGTGTGCCCTTGGAGCAAGGCTTGCAGGCATTTCAGGCGGCACAGTTGCGCGGACTCAAAAGTCGTTTGGTAGTACTGCCCGACGAAAACCACTGGGTACTCCACGCCCAAAACGCACAAGTATGGCAGCGGGAGTTTTTTAGGTGGTTGAAGGAGACGTTGTAGAGCCTCACCTTAGGCATATTTTATACCATAGTTTGGAAATACTACTAAATTGTGGTATAAAATTTGGAAATAAAGCAATCTATTAGAATATTTACGCAATTCGTTTCTGAAAGACCCTCTCCTTTTTTCATAGTTTTCTAAAATGCTCCAATGAGTAAAACTTGCCAAAAGTTATACATCCATCCGAATGGGGGCAAAAGTTTCATTTTTTATCTAATTGCGTTTTTTTTCTTCATCCTGATTGCTCAAGGGCAAGATTACGTTCCTGAAACCAAAGTTTACAGCGTCAAAGAAGGCTTATCGCACCGCCAGGTCAACGATGTAATAGAAGATAGACAAGGATTTATTTGGATTGCTACGCCAGCAGGGTTAAATCGCTTTGATGGGTATTCGTTTCGGATTTGGGGAACAGAAGATGGGCTTCATTCCGATCAGATTAGCCATGTTTTTGAAGATGCCTATGGCTTTATTTGGGCAATCTCTGTGAACCATGTGGATCTCATTGACCCCCGAAGCAACAAAGTAGTTCCATTTTCTGCTCAATACGGCAATAAAATTCCCAATGGGTTTAAAGATAAAATTGGAAAACCTATTTTAACCCAAGACTCTACCCTGTACTGGGCTACGCGTCGCGGATTTGTTACTTTTCACCCAAGGCGTGGCTTTCATTTAACCCGTATTCGGGACAGCGCAATAGCTTCTGGGGCTGAATTTACGCTAAATTTTGTATCATCTCAAAACACAGTTTGGGGAGTCATTTACAAACATAACAGCGAAAATATTGTAGAGATAGAGGCGGAAGGTCATATTTTGCAAAATATTGAAAATAAAAAAGGGAACGTTACCTACGTTCTTTCAGGACGTCTCTCGAATCAGTTGACACATCATTACAATTTAACTGACACAACGCTTCTAAAGGCGGTTTTTATAAGTATTGGGATAGACAATAAGATACAAGCCCTGACCTCGCCACCTGATTTCGATTATAGTTATTTTTTGACAACTTACGGTAAACTTCATAAGGATAAATTACTTTTTTCTGACTATCGTATTTTTAAAGTGGGCGACAAACGACCGCTATTCGACTTTAGCAATTTTCAATCCGGTGTAAACAAATCAGCAAGGGCTCTTTTGATAGACCGCTCTGAAAAAATTTGGGTTGGAACAGACTTCGGGCTATTGCTAATTAATATGCACGAAAATCGTTTCCAACGATATCTTTTCAGTGAGGATGTTTTAAAAATAGGAATCGCTTGCCGGGGTATTTTAGAGAAAGATAACCAATTAATTGTAAATACAGAAGGAGCAATTTTCATACTTGATAAAACAACTGGAGCTTTTAAACCATACCCGATAGTTATCGGGTATGGAAAATCTGTTGGGCTAAGTACATTTTGGTATGCTTTATCAAAGGATAAAAAAGGCAATATTTTTGCGGGTTGGAATAGTGGTATATTACATTTAGATATTCTCTCTTCTAAAAATACCAAGTTGATTTTTGACACTGAAAAGGCTGATTATATATTACCGTGGACGATTTTTCACGATCATAGGCAACGACTTTGGATTGGCACTTATCAAAATGGGCTACAAGTATATGACCTAAAAACCTCACAATTGCCCTCTTTCTCCAAATACAATGGCTTTGATGAATTGAAAACAGCGGGTATCGTGTCTATTCAACTGGATAAAGATAAAAATATTTGGTTATGTGCCACCACAGGATTCTATCTCTTTGACTTGGAAAAAGGCATTACCGAACGGCATTGGTCGGGGGGAAAAGGGGCGTTTCATTTGCCTTATGACAATATTTATCATTTTTACGAAGACAAGGAGGGTATTTTTTGGCTCGCTACGGGAGGCGGTGGTCTGATTCGCTGGGATAGAAAAAACAATAAAACCCAACAGTTTTCTCGAAAAGCAGGATTGCCCAACAATACGGTCTATGCTGTTTATGAGGATAATCACCAACATCTGTGGTTGCCGAGTGATTACGGAATTATTCAGTTTGATAAAGAAAGAGGGCAGGTACGTCGCGTTTACCTCCCCGAAGACGGCATTACGCATCCAGAATTCAATCGCATTTCGCATTATCGCGGCAAGGATGGCACTTTGTACTTTGGTGGCCTAAATGGCATTACGGCTTTCAATCCAAACGATTTTTATGGGAAAGAGAAAACCAAAAAAATACCGCTGGTTATCACTAACTTTCAACAGTTTAACGGTGATAGTAACCGATTGACGGACAAAACAGGCGATTTGCTCACTACCAACGAAATTATTTTAAATCCGAGTGACCGTTTTTTAAACCTTGAATTTGCGCTATTGACCTTCAATCAAAGTGATAAAATTCAGTATGCGTATAAAATTGACGGCATTGATGCCGATTGGAACTACCAAAATGAACCCCGATTACGCCTCGCTCGCTTGCCTTACGGGACGCACACCTTGCACATCAAAGGCCAGGCAGCCAATGGACTTTGGGGTGGCAACGAACTCAACATCAAAGTACGCGTAGTACGCCCGTTTTATTTGCAGTATTGGTTCCTATTCTTGAGCTTAGTCGTTATTGTAGGAACTGCTTGGTTGTTGTACAAATGGCGAACGCGCGATTTAAAACAAAATCAGCAACGCCTCGAAACCGAAGTAAAAGTGCAAACGGAGCAAATCCGGGGACAGGCTGAAAAATTGCGCCAACTCGACACTCTAAAAACCCGCTTCTACACCAACATCACCCACGAATTTCGCACGCCACTGACGGTCATTATGGGCATGGCAACGGAAATTGAAGAAATAGCAAATAAGGAAAAAGGTAAATCTACTTCGCGCCTATTTACAGCAGTCAGCCTGATCCAGCGCAACAGCAAAAACCTCCTGCGTCTCATTAATCAACTGCTCGACCTCTCCAAACTTGACTCGGGTTCGATGAAAACCCATTTGGTGCAGGCCGATATTATCAACTACCTGCAATACCTCGTCGAGTCGTTTTATTCCATGGCCCAAGAGAAAAAAATAAGGCTCATTTTCTATCCCGAAACCCCCGAATTAGTGATGGATTTTGACGAGGAAAAAATGCAAATCATTATCTATAATCTCCTTTCTAACGCGCTCAAATTCACCCCCGAAAGCGGCAAAGTAGTATTACACGCGGTGCAAACGCAGCAAAGCACTGCCCCATTTTTGCAACTAAAAGTACAGGATACCGGAGTCGGCATTGGCGAAAAAGAGCTACCGCACATTTTTGACCGCTTTTATCAAGCCGACAATTCCAGTACCCGCAAAAGCGAAGGAACGGGCATTGGGCTAACCCTTACCAAGGAATTGGTCGAATTGATGGGAGGCAGCATTACGGTAGAGAGTACGCTGGGTAAAGGAACGGTGTTTACTTTGCTCTTACCAGTTAGGCATTCAATGGCTGTCCAACCACAGGAGGGACATACTCCCACAAAACAAAACGTTGCGCTCGAATTTTTACCTAATTTTCCTTTAGCTGCTCAAGAAAACACTTCATTAACGACTGATTCAGATAAACCCCTGTTGCTCATTATCGAAGACAATAGGGACGTGGTCACCTACATCAAGGGACTCTTGAGCCATGATTATCAAGTCGAAACGGCAGCTAATGGGAAAATAGGAATTGAAAAAGCGTTAGAAATCATCCCCGACATCATCATTAGCGACGTGATGATGCCCGAAAAAGACGGGTACGAAGTATGTGACACCCTGAAACACGACGAGCGCAGCAGTCATATTCCCATTATTCTCCTGACGGCAAA
Source organism: Runella sp. (assembly GCA_044228585.1). Lineage (GTDB taxonomy): Bacteria > Bacteroidota > Bacteroidia > Cytophagales > Spirosomataceae > Runella. The sequence continues at coordinate 5,743 of JBGAUP010000134.1, forward strand.
AGCCGAACAGGAAGACAAAATAATGGGTTTGCGGGCGGGCGCCGACGCCTATTTACAAAAACCCTTCGATAAAGCGGAGTTATTGGTGCTGCTGGAAAAACTCATCGAATTAAGAAAGCGGTTACAGCTGCGATACAGTACAAACGAACTGACAGAATCGAAAGGTGTTCTGCCTAAGCCATCTGCCCCCACGCTCGACGATATTTTCTTACAAAAGATTCGCCAAGCCATCGAAGCAAAAATAGATAATCCTGAGCTCGGCGTTACCCACCTTTGTGACGCGGTGAATCTGAGCCACACGCAATTGTTTAGGAAGTTGAAAGCACTCACGGGCGAAAACCCTACGCTGTTTATCCGAAAAGTACGTTTGCAGAAAGCCTTCCAACTGCTCCAAACCACCGAAATCAACGTCTCCGAAATCGCCTACGCGGTAGGTTTCTCCGACCCCAACTATTTTTCACGGGCCTTTCACGAAGAATTTGGCAAAGCACCGAGTGCTATTCGTAAGTAACTAAGTGCTGTATTGGTTTGCAAAGTTGTACCCCACCCTAAATCCCTCGGCAGCGGCCGACCTCCCCTGTGAAGGAGGGACTTCTTACGCTCCCTTTCCTTTACAGGGGTCGCAGCGGCGAACCGCAAGGGTTGGGGATAGGGGTTGTATGAGTACCACTTTGCAAACAAATTTAAATACCCACTTACACCATTCTTTTTCCAAATAAGTATTAGTGTGTTTTTTCCTGATGCAATCTCAGTCCAGACATTTGCAAGCTGAGTGCAGGTCTTAGTTGAAGGGGTATGGTACTTTTGGCTTTCCCTACTTCGTGCTTTTAAACTCCCAAAAGCATGAACCAACCCCAAAAAACCCAAGCCCTTCTAAGGGAGTAAGAAGGCAAAGCTATCATGAAAAAACTTATTCTTTCAACCATCCTCTTCTGCTTTTTAGCAGTAAGTTGCGCTTTTGCCCAAAGTGTTACTATCGTTCCAAATGGTGATAAAGTAATGGTAACTCAATATTCAAGCGACCCTAATTTTACTGGAAGAAGGGCGTCCGGAAGTAGCGCTGCGCCAGTAGGTACATTAAATGGTAATAGGATACTAAATCTGGGAGGAAGAGGATATATAGGCCCTGATTTTTCTCCTACGAATAATGCTTCTATTGTTTTTGGAACTGCGGAAGCATTTACTCCTACCGGCAATGGAACATGGATGACCTTTGCAACAACGCCAATCGGAACAACAACTTTGATCGACCGAATGAAAATTGATCATGATGGCAACGTAGGTATTGGTACAAGTTCCTTTAGTCCAGGGGAAAAATTTGCCGTTAAGGGTTCTACTTTGCAATTAGGAATATTTCCCGGCTATTTGGATGGCACCCCAGATCCTAATTGGACTACCATTGATATGAATTCCACAAGAGGCTTACGGGTTTGGGATAATTTTTCAGTAAGTGGCACTGTGGGCATCGGCACCACTGCCCCTGCAACAACATTGGATGTGAGAGGAAGTGCTGCTGCTATAACCGTGGGTACTGCCAGTGCGACCGGCGGCGCTTTATACCTTGGTAACTCAGCCCACGGACTGCAAAGAGGATTTCCTACTTTGAATGCCGATAATAACGTAGGGCTTTATACTACGGCAGCGAATTTATATTTATCAGCAAATGGGAAAGTGACTGACAAATTTATACTTACCTTCAATGGAGAGGTAGGTATTGGTACAAGCGACTTTACCCCCGGCGAGAAATTTGCCGTCAAGGCCGGCACCAGTCAATTTGGAATAATGCCCGGTATGTTGGACAATGTTGCCAATGCCGCTTGGACTACTCTTGACATGAAAGGTTTTAACAATGGAATAAGAATTTGGGATAATTTGTCCGTAAGTGACAAAGTCGGCATTGGCACCACTACCCCCGATTCTCCCTTGCAGGTAAAGGGGGCCGGATTTACAACCCCCTCTTTAGCCAGAGCTTACTTTACTTTTAATACGGGATCTTCCATTATAAATAATACCTCTTCCTCGGGTGACATTAGGGTACACGCTGATGGCTATTTTTGGGCCGATGGCGGTGGCTTTGTCGCTACCTCCGATGCTCGTATAAAAAACATCCTTGGCCGCACCAATACGAATGACGACCTCGAAAAATTACGGAAAATCGCCGTCACCGATTACAAATACATTGATGAGGTCAGCAACGGAAGTACGCCGCAGAAAAAGGTAATTGCTCAACAAGTAAAAGAAATCTTCCCCATAGCCATCAATCAAAGCAAAGGTATTATCCCCAATGTGTATCAGGTAGCTAAGAAAGCAACCGTCGTTGGCACTACCACCCAAATTGTCACCACCAAAGCCCACGATTTTGTAACGGGCGATGTAGTGAAATTGATTGTAGAAAATGCAGGTGAAAAAATCGTTGACGTCACCGTCATAGACAGCCACACCTTTTCAGTAAACCAACCTTTCAATACAATGTGGATTATGACGCGATTGCGATGTTGAATGTATCGGCCACGCAAGAACTTGCCAAACAGGTAGATGCACTTAAAACTGAAAATGCTGCGCTTAAAAACAGCATGAATGAAATGGCGGCAAAAGTGGCAGAAATGGATGAGCTAAAAGCGCAAATGGCGAGTTTGAAAAGCCTGATGCTGAAAACTGACAACGAGAAAGAAACGGTCAGGGTCTCAGAAAACAAAAAATAATTTCCTCCTCTAACGGCTGATTGTATGAATCTCTCACTTTTTCGCTTATCCACTTTTGAAACGGGACAGTTTGCTAATTTCGAGGAGATTGTCTGTTTTGTAGCCGATGGCAACTATTCGTTGATTTACCTAAACGACGGGCGTACTTTGGTGGTTTCTAAGTGTTTAGAATGTCTGGAACAGCACGTACCCGAAAATTCATTCTTGAGAATTCATAAAAGCTACCTAATCAATCCCCATTTTGTGGAATGTGTACTCGACAAGCAAATCAAGCTCACCAACGGCAACATCTATGCCGTCTCGCGCCGAAAGTGGCGACAGACACGGTTGCATTTTAAGTCAAAAACAAGTGCCTAATAAAAACGCCCCAACCTGTCGGTCGGGGCGTTTTCGTTCAGAGAATCTATGTTTACTCCCTCAAAAGCTTCAACAAATATTCCAATCCGTTCACGCTGATTTCTTAGAAAATCAGTTCGGAACAATCATAAAAGCAGCGTATTCATTCTAAATCACTACAAAAAACATAGTAGGGAAGCTTGTGAAACACCTTTTTTGCTAAATCTTACACGGCCCAAACCTAAAAAAGGAGGAACCGATTTATGCATTGGAATCAGGTAATAGACCCTTTTAATAACATTGGTTTATCAGCATTGCTGGCCATCGTACCCATTCTCTTTATTTTCTGGGCATTGATTATCAGAAGAATGAAGGGATACCAAGCGAGCCTAATTGCGATTGGTTTAGCCATCCTCATTGCCATTTCAGCCTACGGGATGCCCGTCAAATTGGCATTGCTTTCTACGGCAAATGGGGCCTTGTATGGCTTGTTTCCCATCTGCTGGATTGTTATCACTGCCGTTTTTCTGTTTAACATCACCGTAAAAAGCGGGCAATTTGAGATTATAAAACACTACATGGCCTCCATTACCTCCGACCGAAGGTTACAAGCATTACTGATTGCTTTTTCATTTGGTTCTTTTTTGGAAGGTACTGCGGGGTTTGGTGCACCCGTTGCTATCACTGCGGCCATGCTGGTGGGCTTAGGGTTCAATCCCCTGTATGCAGCTGGCATCTGTCTCATTGCCAATACCGCCCCCGTCGCATTTGGGGCCATAGGTATTCCAATCACGGTGGCGTCCCAAGTTACGTCTATCCCCGAAATGGCCATTTCTCAAATGGTAGGAAGAACGCTGCCGATTTTATCAGTGGTGCTTCCTTTCTATTTAGTCATGATTATAGCGGGTTTCCGAAAAACCAATGAAGTTTTACCCGCCATTATTGTAACAGGAGTTTCCTTCGCCTTCTTGCAATGGTTTTCTTCTAATTTCATTGGCCCAGCCCTTCCTGACGTGATAGCGGGGATTGGTTCTATTGTGAGTTTAGTCCTACTGCTGAAATTTTGGAAGCCTAAAAGTGTATGGAGATTCCCCAATGAACCCACCCCAACGATCAATATGGATGTGAAATACGCAACGGGAGAAATTATCCGTGCGTGGTCGCCTTTTATTTTATTAACCCTATTCATCATTGCTTGGGGCATGAAACCGATTAAAGATGTTTTCAACGCCGTCGGACAAGTACAATTTGAGTTTCCAGGAATTCATAATGTGATTATTGATAAAAATGGAAAAGAAATCCCGCACATTTTTAAATTTAATTACCTATCTGCCTCTGGCACAGCTATATTGATGTCGGCAATCGTTTCTGTGCCGCTAATAGGAATGAAATTTAGTGAAGCCTTGAAGATATTTAAAGAAACGCTGATTCAACTTACTTTTCCGATTCTTACCATTGCCTCGGTGTTGGGCTTTGCTTACCTCGTCAATGATTCGGGTATAACCATTACCATGGCCGAGGCATTGGCCAATACGGGTTTTTTATTCCCTTTCTTTGCGCCTGTCCTTGGGTGGTTGGGGGTTTTTATTACGGGTTCGGACACTTCGGCCAATGCTTTATTTGGAAAACTCCAAGCTTCCACCGCCGCTACGATTGGCGTAGATCCCGTGGTAACTGTTGGGGCCAATGTATCGGGCGGGGTAGTGGGCAAAATGATTTCGCCCCAATCCATTGCGGTTGCCGCTGCCGCGGGTCATCTGGTAGGAAAAGAATCCGAACTTTTTAGGTTTACGGTAAAGCACAGTTTTTTTATGCTTATTCTTATCTGCTTTATTGTTTTGGCGCAGGCTTACTTATTTAGCTGGATGATACCACAATACCAAATGCTGATAGCCAATACGACTTCAGCAATTCCTGATTTTACGAAAGGTTATGTCTATCTTCTGGTATTGGTGGGAATAATTTTCGTCTTTGCTGCCACTATCTCTATTTTGTTGCGAAAAAAGGCGTGAATCCTATGAGGTTTCAAAGCTATTCACCGTCAGAAACCTCATAGGATTATTCTATAAACTCACGCCCCGTTTCCACGGCATGAAATCATCCTGCCCCAGCAATTGAGCTTTGGTTTTGATGTTACCACTTGCTAATTCAATGCAATATTCCAGCAGTTCTTCGGCAGTTTGTTCAATCGTTTTTTCGCCGTCAATAATAGCACCGCAATCAAAATCAATGATGTCGGGCATTTTTTGCGCCAGTTTGGTATTGGTCGAAACCTTTACAATAGGACAAATTGGATTACCCGTGGGTGTACCTAAACCCGTGGTAAACAGTGTGATAGTGGCCCCTGCCGCCGCTTGACCCGTAGTAGCCAACACATCGTTGCCGGGGGTACATACCAAATGCAAGCCATGCTCCTTAGCGACTTCCGTATAGTTCAATACGTCAGCAATAGGAGCAGTGCCTCCTTTTTTGGCAGCCCCTGCCGATTTGATGGCATCGGTAATGAGTCCATCTTTTATGTTACCCGCCGAAGGATTCATGTCAAATCCCGCACCTACGGCTTCGGCTTTTGCGGCGTAATCGCGCATGAGGGTTTCAAATTTCCATGCCTTTTCCTCGCTTGTGCAGCGGTCTATCAGCTCTTGCTCCACCCCGCAGAGTTCGGGAAATTCGGCTAAATACGTATTGCCGCCCAGAGTCACTACCAAATCGGACAAATGCCCTAAGACGGGGTTGGCTGAGATGCCCGAAAAGCCATCGGAACCGCCGCATTTAAGGCCGATGTTGAGTTTGGAAAGCGGTACGGGTTGACGCTCCAGTTTGTTGGCTTCAATCAACGCCACAAAGGTTTCTTTGATGGCTGCCGAAAGCATTTCAAACTCCGTTCCGTAGGATTGTTGCTCAAAAAACAAAATCGGTTTATCGAAAGAGCCGCGGCTGTGGATTTCGTTCATCAAATCCGTGAATTGCGTTTTTTGACAACCCAAACTCAATACGGTAATTCCTGTCACGTTGGCGTTGTGTGCATAAGCGGCAAACAAGGCCGCCAAAACAGCCGATTCCTGATTGCTCTCGCCGCAACCCGATTCGTGCGTCAGAAACTTGATGCCATCCAGATTCTTGAACAAAGGTTGGTGTCCTGAGGTCGTGGATTGGGCCGTGGCATTGTATTCTTTTAAGGTATTTGTATCTCCTTTCTCGTACAATTTGACCAAATCTTCCACCTGTTTCTGATAAATATCTGGAAAGGCGTAGCCAAGGGCTTTGTCAAAAGCTTCTTTAAGTTTGAGGATATTGCGATTTTCGCAAAATACCAACGGAATCACCAGCCAATAATTGGCCGTACCCACTTGCCCGTCAGAACGGGGAAAGCCCATGAAAGTACGATTGGCCCATTTAGACACGTCGGGGGCTTGCCAGTCGGTTTGTGGCTTGCGTTTCGACACCGAATATTCGTCGGACTCGTGTTTGAGATTAAACGTCGTGATTTGTTCGCCGCGCGCAATAGGCTGGGTGGCTTTCCCTACCAAAACCCCGTACATGGTGACGTGGTCGCCCGTATTCAAATCTTCGGTAACGAATTTGTGTTTGGCCGCAATGGCCCGAGGCAAGACGTAACTTTCTCCCTCAAAATCAATAACTTCGCCCGCTTCTAACGAGCGCAACGCGACAATCACATTGTCTGAGGCGTTGACTTTTAAAACTTTATGTTGCATTGTGTTTTTGTATTTAAAGTCGTTCCTAAATGGGGAAGCCATGACGGCGGACTGTTTTAGATGGGGTGATTTAAAAAGAAGGTCTCCCACAAAGCAGGAGACCTTGCCTCACTTCTTAACCTATCAAAAAAAATCTTTCTATGCTTTTTGAAATGTCCCATTCACTAAACGCCAGATTTGCAAAGGATTAGCATCTTTCAATTCATCGGGCAATAAATTGTCGGGGAAATTTTGATAACTGACAGGGCGCGTAAAACGATAAATCGCCGCTGTGCCTACCGAAGTGCTTCTCGAATCGGTAGAAGCAGGAAATGGCCCACCGTGCATCATGGCGTGACATACTTCTACCCCCGTTGGGAAACCATTGATAAGCAATCGTCCTACTTTTTGTTCCAACAACTCAATCAAATCGGCATATTCCTCCAATTCCTCGGGGGTTCCGTGTACGGTAGCTGTCAGGTGGCCTTCCAAATTTTTGGCAACACGCAATAACTCCTCTTTGCTTTGGGCTTCCACCAAGACGCTGGTGGGGCCAAATATTTCTTCTGATAAAGCTGGATTTTGGGCAATGGCTTGAGCGTCGGTTTTGAACAATACGGGCGGTACTGCCGTAAAGCCTTCCACCTCTTTTCCTTGGGCCACTACCGTCACATTTTCATTTTCTAAATGATGAGCCACGCCTTTTTGGTAAGCCTCTTGAATCCCTTTGGTCAACATGACACCACCCGCTACATTTTGAAACTGACCTTGGACATCCGTCAGAAAGTCACCATAACCCTCTGAATTACTTGCGATTAACATCCCTGGATTGGTACAAAATTGTCCAACTCCCAATGTAACAGAAGCTGCGAATTGCTGGGCAATCGTCGCTCCCTTTTCTTTCATAATTTGGGGTAAAATAAAAACGGGGTTGGTGCTTCCCATTTCGGCATATACGGGGATGGGTTCAGGACGATTGGCGGCCAAATGAAACAACGACATTCCGCCTTGGTACGAACCTGTGAAACCTACTGCTTTGATGTACGGATGCTGTACCAAAGCCGCTCCTACTTCTGCACCGCTACCATGCAGCAATGAGAATACACCGTCGGGCATTCCTGATTTGAGCGCGGCTTGCTGAATCGCCTTTCCTACCAACTCCGAAGTGCCAGGATGGGCTGAGTGGGCTTTGACAATAACAGGACAACCTGCCGCCAATGCCGAGGCCGTGTCGCCGCCTGCCACCGAAAACGCCAGGGGAAAATTGCTCGCCCCAAACACGCCCACGGGTCCTAATGGGCGGTGCATCATTCTTAAATCTACTTTGGGAAGGGGCTGACGGTCAGGAATCGCCGTTTCGATGCGGGCATTGACCCAAGAACCATCTCTTAACAACTGAGCAAATAAACGCAACTGCCCCGTAGTACGCCCGCGTTCACCTTGGATACGCCCCGCTGGCAGACCTGTTTCTGCCGTGGCAATTTCGACCAAAGCATCACCAATATTTTCAATTTCTTCGGCAATTTTCTCTAAAAAAGAAGCTTTTTCAAGACCCGATTTTTTACGATACACCTGAAATGCCGCTTGGGCTTTTTCAGCTGCCTGCTCCAATTCTCCTTTAGTCGCTTTGTGAAACTGCGTAGGGAGTTTTTCGCCCGTGGTGGGATTGAAAGCTTGAAAAGTGCTTTCTCCTTCGGCAGAAAAGGCAAATCCTATGAGTTGTTTTCCTTGTAAATTCATTAGTTAGGTGATTTTTGAGTAACTATATTAATAAGCGTTCCTATGTGTTCAATCGTAATTCTAACTTCATCACCAATTGCCAACGTAAAATCATTAGGCGGCACCAGACCCGTACCTGTCATTAGAAAAACGCCGTGGGCAAAAGAAGTCTCACGGAACAAAAAGCCAATTAACTCCGTATGTTTACGTTTCATACGATTGATAGAGATGTTTCCTTCAAAAACAGTTGCTCCGTTTCGTACGATTTCGATGTTGATTTGAGCATCTGGGTTAATAGGTTGGGCAGGAACGTACAAACATGGACCAATCGCCGCTGCTCCGTCGTAACTTTTGGCTTGGGGTAAATACAACGGATTTTCGCCTTCAATGTCGCGGGAACTCATATCATTGCCGCATGTATAGCCCACAATTTTGCCATTGGAAGTCGCAAAAAGAGTCAACTCTGGTTCGGGGACGTTCCATTTCGAATCGCGACGAATCAACACTTTATCACCGCTCCCGACAGTTCGGGTAGCAGTAGCTTTGAAGAACAACTCTGGACGCTCGGCGTCATAAACCCGGGCGTAGAAATCGCCTCCTCCCGCATCCTTGGATTCTTCCATGCGTGCTTCTCGGCTTTTCAGGTAAGTGACTCCCGATGCCCACACTTCCTGCTGGTGAATAGGTGGCAAAGTATTGGCTTCAATCACCTCTTTCAGCGAAGCATCGGCTGAAAGGGTGGAAATTTCGGCTGAGATGGCGTCAAATAAATCGTCACGGTTAACGTAAACATCCCAGTCTTTTTGGGGAGAAAGGTAAAATTGAGCTTCGGATTCAATGATGATGCCTCGATGGGTACGGTATAGTTTCATGTTCTATTCAACGATTGGTTGGTG
>JBGAUP010000135.1:0-15039 GCA_044228585.1 Runella sp.
TGGCTGGTGCTGGAACCTGTCAAGAAAGATATTGTCAGGAATAATATTTTCACTGACAACTACCTCAGAACCACTTTTTCAACTGATAATTTTTCTGGCGATTATACCACCGTTCCCAAAAACGGTGAAACGGTAAAAGTGGGAAACCAAGAACTGAAGTGGTATGCATTGGACAGCAAGGCATTTAACTTTAATTTATACCATTTTACCTACGCCCTTAACAAACCCAAGTACGGAATACTTGTCTGGCTGGTTACGGTCATAAATTGCCCCGAAGAAATCCAAAACGTCAGGATAGCTGCTGGATGTAATTCTGGAAGTATGTGGTGGTTGAATGGCCAAGAAGCACTGCTGCTTTCGGGTGACAGGGATATGATTGCCGATAATGGGACCTCTGCCCGTTTAACGCTTCAAAAGGGAAAGAATATCATCCGAGGGGCCGTCATAAACGGTCCGGGTATGGCTAACTTCTGTGTTCGTTTTTTAGATGAAAAAGGAACACCCGTCAAAAACCTCAGCATCAGTTACGAATAACAGGAATCTGTCTTTTTAAGGCAATTAGGTTATACGACAATTTTTGCGGCCACAAAGTCGCACGGAGTTTTTCACAATGTTACACAAGGTATTTTTAGGTTTCTCAGAGCAACTCTGTGTTTTACTCTGAGTTACTCTGTGTCCCCTTATCATTGACCACAAAATTTATCAGAGAACCGGCAATTAAAACAAATGATTACATGAAAAGAATGAAAGTAACCAGCCTGACAACCTTATTTGCTTTATTAATAACACAAATAGTATCGGCACAGGTCGGAAGACCGTTTATCCATGATCCCTCAACCATCGCTGAGTGCGACGGCAAGTATTATACATTTGGCACGGGCGGTGGCGGATTAATTTCCAACGATGGCTGGACATGGCACGGGGGCGGGGTGAGACCGGGTGGTGGAGCAGCTCCTGATGTCATCAAAATTGGAGATCGTTATCTTGTCATCTATGGAGCCACCGGTGGCTCTCCCAACCACAAAGGAGCTATTCTTACCATGTGGAACAAGACATTAGACCCAAAATCCCCTGATTTTAAGTATTCCGAGCCAATAGTAGTAGCTACGTCGGATGGCTATGAAGAAAACGATGCCATTGACCCAGGTGTTATGCTGGATCCAACAACTGGACGCCTTTGGCTAACTTACGGCACCTATTTTGGCTTCACTCGCCTGATAGAATTAGACCCTAAAACTGGAAAACTCAAAGCAGGTAATAAACCCGTGGATGTAGCCATTGTATGCGAAGCCAGTACGTTAGTTTATCGTGATGGGTGGTACTACCTGCTTGCTACGCATGGCAGTTGTTGCGACGGGGCCAACTCTACCTACAATGTGGTGGTAGGCCGATCCAAAAAAATAACTGGCCCTTACCTCGATAATGTAGGAAGAAGTATGCTGGAAGGCGGCGGCAAAATGGTGGTGGCTACCCGTGGGGGATTAATTGGCCCCGGGCATTTTGGACACATCATGCTTGAGAAAGGAGTTGAAAAAATGTCCCTCCATTATGAAGCAGATCTGGAGCAGGGTGGGCGAAGCGTACTGGGCATCCTTCCAGTGGTTTGGAAAGACGGATGGCCTGTGGCCGGAGAAAAGTTTAAAGAAGGCACGTATGAAATCGAATCGGTACGAAGAGGATATGGCTTAGAGTTGGCCGTTGATTTTACCAGAATGCCCGTTGTACGGGGATTCGGTCAGCCCACCAATGAACCGATAAAACCCGTTCCATCGCAGCAATTAGCCGATGTCATCAAAAACTGGCCAACAGGGGCTATCAATGTGAGAATAGGCGACTACATGTCGCGTCCTCATCAACAATGGACGATTACCGATGCGCCTGATACGACGGGGTATTTAGGTGGGCCGTATTACAAAATTGTATTGGCAGGAACAGAACGGGCATTGGCTGCTACTGCCAATGCAGACGTAATTACTGTACCAGCATTTACTGGCGCGCCCGAACAGTTATGGCGCATTGATCAATTGACGGATGGCACTTACCGAATCATGCCAAAGGTAGTTCCTAATTCAGGAAAGAAGTTAGCACTGGTATCTTCAGGAGACAGTACACCGACATTGGCAGAATTTGATTTTAACAGCGATAATTCTAAATGGAATTTTAGGGTTCACTAAGTATATTCTATTTCAAAGACGTTGAAAAACTGGTCAACTCTTCCAAAGCCATAATGGAATAGCCTTTATTTTACTCATAATCAATTTATTGACAATCAAAAAAAATCTTGAATCGCTCTTCTAATTTTTGTCTGACCTCAACCAACCCAGTAACTCGCGCATCTGTTCGTCGGCTTGCGTAGCTTGGCCTATTTGAAGACTTTTATGATTAGAGTGCGCTTGTATTGCATCCGCGTAAATCTGTTCCGTGGTTTGCGTATCCACTGGCTGGTCTGCTGCATCTACTACCCCTTGCACAAAAATTCTTCGTGGGGCAAGTACTTTTACTAAATCAGGCAAGTCATAAAAGGGCAACGCCCCCGCCACTACCGAGGGAATAAATTTGGTACGGTAGTGTTCCTGCTCAACGATGGAACGATAAGAAATCAGTCCATGCAGCAAGGCGACCTGCTCAAAAGCCTTTGTTACCACAGCAGCGTGCAGCAAGTCGGTCGAAAAGACACCCGAAGCAATTGCAGTAATGGACGAAGTACCTGACTTTTTTTTCATAAACTCCGTAATGAGTTGAATTTCTTCCGTCCGTATCCCTACCAAACTTTTATTGGTCAAAATAGAGGTGTACCAAAGGTTCAGCGAAGTACTATCAATAAACGAATCTCCACCTTTGATGTATCCGTTAGATAATTCCCCCGCGCCGCTCAAGTCAGGTAACACTACCTCATAACCTTCCTTGACAAGTTGTTCAGCGACGCCCCCATTCTGGGCCACGACTCCTTTTCCTTTCGTATTGATATACAGTACTGTTTTGTTGTTGGTCTTCTGGGGTTTCAACCACAAAACAGGCAAATAATAATCGCCAGGCCCCGCCACGAGGTATTTTTCAATGACATAGCCCTCTCGTATCAATCTACCCGAAAACAAGGATTTCTTCTCAGATTTTGGCGAAACAAAATTCATCAACGAAGCGACTTTGGTGGGGAGGGCATTGGGCAGCACTTTGGATTGTTCTTTGAGCCTGCCAAAGGTCTCTTTTTGAATCAAAGAAAAAAGCGTTTCACCTTTCAAAGACGAGTAAACATTGCCCGTGGGTGTGACAAACAATTCTTCATCACTAAAAAACGACACTTTCGTGTCTTCATTTGAGCCTGGGTTTTGGAGGTATTTCTGAAAAAAAGCGTAACTCGCTTCTCGATTCTTTTTGGTAGAAGCATGTCCTGCATCGTCTTCTACCATCATTAGGTCTGGTTCTGCTCCCAAATTTCGGTAAGCAACTTTGGCTTCGTCAAACACTTCTCGCGCTCCCTCAATGCTGAAAATATCGCGGGTAGTGGTTACCATCAACGTCGGTTTGGGGGCTCTTACTTCGAGCAAATCGGCCATATCAAGCCCTTTGTCAAAGGTGTGAAAAAGATTTTGTTCGGCATCTTGTGGCCCCATCGAACGCAATAGTTTATCAAAGGAAGTAACGTAACACTCAGGCGCTGCCGCCAAAATTCGAGCATCTACCGCAGCAATGTACGCGCTTTGAGTGCCTCCGCCCGATCTACCCGCAATGCCAATGCGACTTTTATCAATTTCTTTCCTACTTAACAGGTAATCAAGCGCTCGGATACCGTCCCAAACAAAATAAAGTGCTGGCGAAACACCCGATAAAAAAGCGGGTGAGCCACCGTAGGAATGTTCATGCGTAGGCCCAAATCGCTGGAAAAAGTATTGGGGTGATTTGGCTTTTGGGTATTGGATTCGTTCGCCCTGCCCTATCGGGTCAAAGGCAAGCACGGCAAAACCTTTTTTGGCGTAATTGAGAATAATTTGCTGATAACTTTGGCTACGAAAACCGTTTTCACTGTGTCCACTACAATAAACTATTGCGGGGAGGTTTTCGCGCTTACCCGCGGGTAAAAACAAAGCTGCCGTCACGTAATAATTGGGCAACGACTCAAAATAGAGTTTTTCAACCGTTATTCCCTCTCGCTCAATCGTACCTGTAACAACGGCATTGAGAGGTGTTTTTTCAGGAAAAAGGCCAATGGCTTCTTGCAATTTTTGCTTTACCAACGTTTGTCGTTTCTGCCAATCCTGCTTGGTTTTTAGTTGGCTTATTTTCTCCTTTCTATTTTGCAACTGCCCAAAAGCTCTGTTGCATAGGTGTTTATAAAGAAGGTGAGATTCTTCGTTGTGGTAATTCCAATAATTCAAAACCAAAAGTTCATCTTGGGCTTTTACCAAAAAAGATAGCATCAAAAAGATACCCATCCATACTAATCGTTTCATGGAATATTATTTTGAAGATTTGGGGCAGAGAAAGGAACTATTTCTTATAACCATTCAATTGAACCTTCATCAGCGTCGGAAAAGTCCAAGCGTAATGGTGCGTAGTGTTAATGAGTGGCTGGGCTGGTTTTACGTATTCATTGTAACGCGCATCACCATATACTTCCGACATGGCCTCAAACAGAAACCCAGGCCAGTTGGCAGGAGAGCCTTGGTTGGGTTTCGCAAACCACTTCCACTCGGTCGGGTGGAGAGTGTAGTAATGCAAATAATCTAACGCACTTTTAATGGAGCGGTTATCTTGGGTATAAGTAAATAGATTCTCGCCCGTAGTGTTATAAGCTACCCAACAAGCCGCCGTGATGGGCGCCAACGAAAAATACGTGTACCAAATGCCATTTGCGCCTCTTCGAGTTTCTTCGGGCATACTGCCGTCTTCGGCAATTTTATGAAACAAATCACTTTTAATGAGGCGAATATTCTCGGCTATTTCTACCGAATCATCCAAGAAATAAGCACAAAGAATGGAGCCAAAACGCCCCCAATCAGCCCAATTGTTTTTTCGGGTACGGATTTCATTGGCCGCTTTTTGATAAACATCTGTCACCCATTTCCTAAACTGTTGCTGATCCGCCTTTTTCCACCCTTTGTAGTTATGTAGCAATTCGGCAGCCATGACCATGGCCGTACCTGCATAGGTCATTACCAAACTGCCGTCAGCCTCAGAATATTGGGAATTCAAATCAGCCCAACTTTTCAAGAAAAATAGTGATTGTTCTGCGTATTTTTTTTGCCCACTCAACTGATAAGCCAAAGCACAAGCATACGCGTCGAAAGCATCGGAATTTAAGCTAATGGAATTTTTGCGGTGCATGGCCGCATTGACATAATAACCAGGGACACTAAAGTCGGCCAAAGCATGACTGGAATGCTGCATTGCTGAATCAGCACGAGCCATTAATTGCTGATAAGCGTCGTAATAAGGTTGTTGTTTGGCCTTGATTTGTTTTCTAACAAAATCAATTTGGACTTTGGGATGCATTCCTCCAGGATGGTCGTAGGCGAGTGCAACCACCTGATAAATCGTCAGAAAGAAGAGACAAATTCCTGTTGTTAGCTTCATCAACTTAAAAGCCCATGGGCGTCAGAATATAACTGTCCAATGGGCTTTTGTAGGTCTCCTTAACTTAACGCCCTAAAAATTAAACCTTACTCCAATGCTTCCCTGAGGATGAAGGTAAAATATATCAGGCACTAATTCAACGTAAAGTCCCGTTTCCAAAAACACCGACAAAGGACTACTGGACACAAAATATTCTGCTCCAGCCACTCCCGCTCCTCCGAGGGCTATGGCATTGTCGTATTCTTTTAAACCTGGGGCATTACGTGAGTCAAAATAGTAACGGCGCGAATTGATTTGCCCCCCAAAGCCATAATAAGCTCGGAGTTGTTCTTTTTTAAACAAAGACGTATGCCATAGATAGGTAGCACGTAGCGAAAAACCCGCATTTTGATAATATCCCTTGCGGTACTTACGGTCACGCCCATAAAACAGCCCGTATGTACCAAATGACACATCCAAAGCTTTATTTTCTCCAAAATACTTACGGGCATTCACCCCCGAAGGCTCTACCAACTGAAACCCTACTGCCCAGTTGTTGTACTGCGCATTGGCAAAAGAAACGGTTAAGCAAAGGGCAATTAGAGTAATTATCAACTTTTTCATGGTATTTTTCTCTGGGTTTCTCAGGTTCTCTGTGGTTTTACTTTACAGGCTTTTTAGGGCCTCAATCAACGTTTTATTTTCCTCCGCCGTTCCGACCGTGATCCGTAAGCACCCTTCACAAAGGGTTACTTTTGAACGGTCACGAACAATAATTTTTTTCTCAATCAAATCATCAAATATCTGTTTCGCATTTTCAAACTTAACCAATAAAAAGTTAGCATCCGAAGGATAAATATGTTTTACTGACGATAAGACAACTAACTGCTGCTTTAGCCTCTCTCTTTCGGACAAAATTTCTTCGACCATCTGATTTTTGGCCTCAACATAATCAAGTGCCTCCAGTAAAATGGACTGCGTGGCACCGCTCAAATTATAAGGTGGCTTAATTTTATTTAATACCTTGATGATTTCTTCCGAAGCAAAACACATTCCCAGCCGCAACGAAGCCAACCCCCACGCTTTCGAGAAGGTTTGCAACACTACTAAATTGGGATAACGCTCCAATTCTTGCGTAAATGAGGGTTCATCTGCAAAGTCAATGTACGCTTCATCTACTACAACCAGCCCCGCAAACTTGTTCAAAATTTCAAGAATAGCTTCGCGTTTCACCAAATTTCCGCTGGGGTTGTTGGGAGAACAAATCCAGATGATTTTGGTCTTGGGCGTCATAGCCGCTAATACCTTTTCAGTATCAATCTGAAAATCAGGCGTCAATGGCACTTTGATCACGGGTACATCGTTGATGTCGGCACTTACTTGGTACATGCCATAGGTAGGCGGCATGAGCAGCATATTGTCTTCGCGGGGGGTACACGTAGCACGAACCAGCAAATCAATGGGTTCGTCAGAGCCATTACCCAAGAAAATTTGGGTAGGACGTACGCCTTTAATGGGAGCGAGTTTTTCTTTGATAGCCGACTGATACGGGTCGGGATAGCGGTTCCAATGCTGCCCGTTTACGCTTTTGTAAGGGTTTTCGTTGGCATCCAAAAAAACACCTTCTTTTCCCGTATATTCGTCTCTTGCCGAAGAATAAGGGACTAAATTTAAAATGTGTGGACGCAGTATTTTGGTTAAGTCAAAAGTCATTGTGGTAAAAAAATTAAGTCCTATTATTCATCATTGGTTTCTTTCTCATAGCCTTCATAATAATAGGATTGTTCTATGCCCTTAAAAATAATTTCTCGGTTGTTTATTTCATCGGTTAAGTTGGCGGCAATTAATGTTCTTATTTCCAAATCGTTGATGGGGCTTCTTTCCATCGCTTGCAAGTAAAGGGTTTTATCTATCAACTGCCAGTTGACCAGTTTTCTCAGTTTCGCTTTCAGAATCATATCCAGCCATATACGCATTGTTCTACCGTTGCCTTCCATAAAAGGGTGAGCTATGTTCATTTCCACATATTTGGCAATGATTTCTTCAAAAGTGTTTTCGGGCATTTGCTCAATTTTCACCAAAATTTCGTTCAGATACAATGCGTTTGCAAACCTAAAATTGCCTTTTGCGATGTTTTTTGTACGTATTTTTCCAGCAAAATCATACAGTCCGCCGAATAGATAGAGGTGTATTTGTTGTAATCCTTTAGTAGTTCCTATTTCTATTTTGTCAATATCATTTGTTTCAAACAAGCGATAAGCATTTTCCAAACTTTTTTTATCAATGTTTTTCATATCACCTTGAAACTTCATTATACTTTCCTAAAAAAACGTTCATCAAACATCAATAGCTCGGTATTGATGATTTTGAGTTCTTGAAAAGCAGGGTATTTGGGGTTCAAAATATAATTGTACTCAGCATTGACAATCACCGAAGGCACGCGCAAAATAGGCGATTGGTTGACTTCCAGCCATTTATCTCCTATTTGTTGGGTCTCGCGGGTGTCTTTTTTCCAATTTTTACTCAAATCATTGAGCGATATATTTTGAATAGCGATGGTATCGGGGGCATAGATAACCGTCATAACATAATCTTCGGGTGGGCGTGGCACACGCAAATGAACAACGGTTTCTAAAATAGCCAACGAACGATGCGAAGCCATGTATAGTGCTGCATAGCCAATACTATTCCAACGCCCTCCATTGAGAAACGATCCTTGTCCTGACAAATCATGCTGATACAGTTGCTTGGTTACTCTAAACAGCTCCATTAGGCAAAAATTCCGTGTTCGATTCGACCCAACTCCCGTCTGATAATCTCAATACCTGCGTGCGATTTCAAAAAATCAATGGGTTTTACGTAACCCAAAGCCAGAATAGGCCCTTGCAACCAATCCCGAAAATAATCTCTACCGAGGGCCTCTTCGCCGTAGGCAAAAAGTTTGGCCAAAGCAATCAGGTGGTCAGAGACAACGGTATTTAGTAAGTCGGTATCTTGATAGCGTTGTAGGTTACGGCTCGTAACGGGCAAGAATTTAATCAGTTCACTTACCTCTATTCCGAGCGAGTCGGCCAAATGTTTGATGGTGGCTTTGGGTACACCCGCCGCCGCCAAATCAAAAAAATCAAAATCTGAGCTAACGGTACGGCCCAACACCTTGGCTCCTCCGAGGCGGTTGGCAATGGATAGTGCTGTCATAATTGCGAAATTTTTCCGATAAATATACGACAAATTTCTTTCATTATTTCAAACTGCTCAACCGCAAGCTCACTGCTCGCTTATGAGCATGCAGCGATTCTGCTTCGGCCATGGCTTCGACCGTGGGGCCAAGGACACGGATTCCTTCTTCGCTAATGTGCTGTACCGTAATCTTTTTGACAAAACTATCCAATGATACCCCACTGTAAGCACGGGCGTGACCGTTGGTAGGCAAGGTATGATTTGTACCCGACGCATAGTCACCACAGGATTCGGGAGTATAATTCCCCAAGAAAATAGACCCTGCATTGATGATTTTTTCGCTGACTTCTTCGGCGTTTTCTACGCTCAAAATCAAGTGTTCGGCGGCATAATCATTCAGTAAATCAATGGCATCTTCCTCATTTTCAACCAAAACCGCCTTACTATTTTCAATGGCCTTACGAGCAATTTCTTTTCGAGGAAGGGCTTCCAATTGCGTCATCAAAGCCAAATTGATAGAGGCCAGCAGTTTTTTATCCGTTGATACCAGCAGTACTTGGCTGTCTTCGCCGTGTTCAGCCTGTGAAAGCAAATCGGCCGCCACAAAAGCAGGAATAGCTGTTTTATCCACATAAATCGCTACTTCGCTGGGGCCTGCGGGCATATCTATCGCAACACCTTCTTTGGCTAAGAGCATCTTAGCGGCAGTAACATACTGATTACCAGGGCCGAATATTTTATACACTTTCGGTACTGATTCTGTTCCGTAGGCCATCGCTGCAATGGCCTGCGCCCCACCTATCCTAAAGATTTTGGTGATTCCTACCAACTGAGCCGCGTACAAAATCGCTGGGTGGTCGCTGGGGGTACAAAGTACCACTTCCTTACAACCCGCCAACTGCGCAGGCACACCCAACATCAACACCGTACTAAACAACGGGGCCGAGCCTCCTGGAATATACAGTCCGACTTTTTCAATACCCACACTTTTGCGCCAACAGGTCACCCCCGCCATGGGTTCTACTGTCTGATCGGGTTGGTGTTGGGTTTCGTGAAAAGTACGGATGTTGGCATAAGCCTGACGAATAGCCGCTTTGAGTTCTTCGGTCAAGCTTCCCTCCGCGGCTGCCATGACCGACTGCGGCATCGAAATTTCGGAGAGTTCGGTTTTGTCAAATTTCAACGCAAGCGCACGCAATGCTGCATCTCCTTCTTTTTGTACTTTGGCAAGAATCGGTGCCACGTCTTTTTCGATGTTGGCGATGCTTTGGGTAGGTCTGGCCAACAGCTGAGGCACTCACTACGGCTGGGATAGGGTATGATTTGCATTATCGTATCATTTTTTCGATAGGAATCACCAAAATACCTTCCGCGCCTGCTTCGCGGATTTTCTCAATATTGGTCCAAAAATCGTTTTCGTTAATCACCGAATGAAGCGACACCCACCCTTCGGTGACCAATGGCACTACTGTGGGTGCTTTCATGCCTGGAATAAACTGCATGATATTGTTGACGGCATCGGCGGGGCAATTCAACAAAATATACTTGTGGTTTTGGGCGGCTTGTACGGCTTTGATTCGGAACATGATTTTGTCGAGCAAAGCTGCTTTTTCTTCGCTCAAGCCAGGGGCAGCTATCAAAATAGCCTCTGAACGATAAATCACTTCGACTTCTTTGAGGCCATTGCTCAAAAGCGTACTCCCCGAACTCACAATGTCGCAAACGGCATCGGCCAAACCAATACTGGGGGCAATTTCGACCGAGCCACTGATTTCATGAATGTCGGCTTCTACCCCATTTTCTTTGAGGTAATTTCCCAAAATACGCGGGTATGAAGTAGCAATGCCGCGCCCTTGCAAGTCTTGAACGCCGTTCCATTGCGTACCACGCGGAACAGCCAATGACAAGCGGCATTTAGAGAAACCTAATTTATGCACAACGGTCACTTCACGACCTGTTTCTACATAAACATTTTCGCCAACGATACCTAAGTCCGCCACGCCATCTTCGACATAGCCCGGAATATCGTCGTCGCGTAAGAATAAAAATTCGGCAGGAAAGTTGGCAGAAACAGACTTGAGTTTTCCCGAAGAACTACTATCAAACTGAATACCACATTCTTTGAATAATTTGATGGAATCGTCGCTTAGACGTCCCGATTTTTGAATGGCAATGCGTAACATGAATAGTTTACAGTTTACAGTTTACAGTAGGCAAACAATATTAAAGAATTTTGGCCTATTGAAACCCTTAAAAATATAAGTAAGTTTATTAAGAACGCATGATTTCCATCAGCAAATCACGCGAAGGGGAAAATATCTACGCTCGCCCGCAGGCGTGGAAGTGACGATGTCGAAAAAAAGCGTAGTTCGGTGTTTTCACGAAGAATTGTACAAATTGATGGTGCAAATATAGGGGAGACATGCAGGATTGTCAAGGATTTGTACAAAAAAAGCAAAACTTTGATTAAGAATACCCCGTAAAGCCGCCTTGAGCTTGTAACCCTACTTGCTTTCTGGATTTTTGAAAACAAATCGAAATAATTACCTTTAATGCACTTTTCTAAAAAACGTCACAATGAAAAAAGGTTTGATTTTATTTGGCTTTTGTGCCTCTCTTCTTCTAATCAGCACTCAAACAATGGCACAGTATGGCTACGGTGGTGGCTATGGGGGATATGGCGGGTATAACCGTAACAGTGCCTTGAATCAGATGCCTTCTACCCCCAGAAAACCGCTTACTTCTGATCAGATTGCAGAAGAGCAAACGAAGTGGATGAACAAAAAACTCAAACTCACCGAAGACCAATCTATTTCGGTGGAGACGGTTAACTTAGATTTTGCCTTGCGTTTGATGGATTATCAAGAGGCTTTTATGAAACTGCACGCAAATAGCCGACCTACTCCGCAGGAACTCCAACAAGTCAGAACGACTGTGGATAAATGGGAAGCCGAAAAAGAAGCTAAATTTCAAGCCATTTTGACCCCCGAACAGTGGGAGATTTATCAGAAGAAGAAGAAAGGAATGCCTCATACTACCAGTAAATAGCCCAAACTATCCAAATCGTAAGGGGTTGAATGCCTGCGTACTTATGGTGGTAGATTTATCCATCACGATTTCAGCAACCAACTTACCCGTAGCAGGGCCAAGGCTGATGCCCATCATGCCGTGCCCTGTGGCGAGGGTGAGGTTATCAAACCCTTTTACTCGACCAATATAAGGCAAGCCATCGGGCGAACATGGACGCAGGCCGCTCCATACTTTCTCTTTTTCGGGAAGCGTCACTTCGATTTCGGGATAGTAATGATTGATTCCCTGCACAATGCCCTTCACCCGATTCATGTTTACTGATAAATCAGTGCCTGCCACTTCGAGCGTGCCTGCAAAGCGCAAATCACCTCCCATGGGGGTGGCCGTAGCGCGGGCTTCGAGCATAATGGCGGGCACTTCAATGTTATTTTTTACATTTTTGAGCATAAAGCTATAGCCTTTTCCACCCTGTAAAGGCAACGAAATTCCTAACTTTTGGCTTAAAATCGGTGACCATGCCCCTGCCGCAACGACAAGTTCCTCCGTTTCGTGTTTACTATTTTGGGTCTGAATCGCGGTTATTTTAGTTCCTTTTTTCTCAAAATCAATCACTTCTTCATTTTCCAAGACCTGCACTCCCTGTTTTCGCAAATAAGTGACCAAATTTTTAATCAATAAATTGGGGGTAATATGGGCATCTCCAGGATAATAGATACCTCCACGTACTTGCACTTTTACTCGGGGTTCGAGGGCCTGTACTTGTTGTGGATTCAAGATTTCGGCAACAATTCCCGCGTGGTTGGCCAAATGCGCTTCTTCGGCCATTTCGTGTTCGGTATCGGCATTTTTATACAGCATCAGCAATCCACGCTCGTGCCAGCCAAAATCTACCTCTCCCGATGCTGCCAATTCTTGAAAAAGTTTTTTGCTCAAAAGGCTTAAATCGCGCAAAATAGGTATCGAACGCTGCACGTGTTCTTCGGTTGAGTGTTTCCAAAACAACATCCCCCAACGCATCAAATCCAAACTCAAACGAGGTTTTACGTAAAATGGGCTCGTGGACTTGAGCATCCAGCGCAGCCCTTTCGCTATCATTCCAGGCTGAGCCAAGGGCACAATATGGCTCGGTACTATCATCCCCGCATTGCCAAAAGAACAGCCATCGGCAAAGCTTCCTTGCTCTATGATGGTTACTTGATGCCCTGCTTTTTGAAGATAATAAGCCGAAAATAAGCCGCTTACTCCCCCTCCGATAATTGTAACTGCGTTCATGCTTAAATAGTAGATTTGAGATACAAGTTGATGCCCGCAAAGGTACGACCTATACCACGAGTTTTTATAAGCGTTACTTGATAGGTTTTGATAAAATATTGTCCGTTTTCACAAAAACACTTGCCGTGTTGAGAATTATTGTATTTTTGTACACTTCATTTTTATTTGTCAGTCATGAAATGCTAATCAGACGTTGGTTCACCAGCGGGTCTATTGTGTTCGCGTTGGTTTTGTGGGTTACGGATATATCGGTAGCACAGGTGTATCATTTTCAGCACTACGACATTTTTTCGGGGTTGGGGCAGTCACAAGTCTCCGATATCGAACAAGACCGCTTTGGATACATTTGGCTTTCGACCCGCGGCGGTGGACTCTCGCGCTTCGATGGTTTGCATTTTACTACTTATCGGAAAGAAGACAATCTTCCCGCCAACAACATTCTCTCGCTCGAAATTGATGCCAAGGGGCAAATGTACATGGGTACTTCCTTGGGTCTTTCGGTATATGATGGCAAAAAAACACGCCCCGTTCACTCTCCCGACCGCGAATCTTACACGGTTTCGTCGGTAATTGGCGACCAAAAAGGTAATGTGTATGCCATCTGTAATGCCAGTCAGCTGGGCCGACTTGTAGAAGATAGCCTCGTATTTCTAAAGAAAAACAAGGCTACTCGCCCCTCCTTTTTCAGTGATATGTCCATCAATAAGCAAGGGGTATTGATGGTTTCTACCTACAGTGGAGAGATTTTTGAGGTCACCCCCACTCACCTTCTCAAACGTTATAATCTACCCGTAGATTTGGTGATAAGAAGCATTTTATTTGATTCAAAAGACAGTCTTTGGCTCGGTACAGAAGCAGGAATTTTTAGGGTTTCTACCCAAAAAGAAAACCTAAAAATTTCTGATTTACAATTTATTAGCAAAGAATTAGTTCTCGAAATGACCGAAACCTCCGACGGTAGTATTTGGATGGGGCTGGTAGCGGGCGCAATGCGCTATCAAAAAGGAAAGATTATACGATTCGGGTTACAAAATGGTTTTACCAATTTTATGGTCAAAGGATTACTCGAAGACCGCGAAGGAAACCTGTGGTTTACAACCGACGGCGACGGTGTCTATAAATTTACCAACCCCGCCTTTACCAGCCTTAACTCAAGTGCGGGGTTAAGTAGCAATACTGTTTCTTCGCTCGCCTTTTCTCCCTCTGGAAAACTCTGGATCAGCTACTTCGACCAAGGAATAGATATTTTAGACACGAAAACCCATCAAAAGTACCCCATTCCCCAACCGCTTAAAAACAAACGTATCAATTGTTTGGCCGTTGATAATGACGGCCACACATGGGTAGGACTGGCGGGTTCGGGGGTTTATAAAGTTACTCCAAACAAAATAGAGTACATCAATCTTGACGCTTACTTATCGTCGCAGGGGACTACTTTGTTTATGCAAGCAGGAAGAGGAAAAGCAATGTGGATTAGCACATCCAATGGGCTACTGCTACACGATGGGCTCAAAATCAAGCACTTTACTCAAAAAGAAGGTTTAAAAGGCCAATTTGTTAGGAGAACATTACAACTTTTGTCGGGAGAAGTTATCAGTTCGGGTCCAAGAGGATTGAACCTCATAAAAAATGGTATCGTATCTGATTTTGTCTATGACAAAGACTTAGGTTCATTTCCTGCCCTAAGCATGGCCCAACGAAACGATGGTCTTTTGGCTTTTGGAAGCTTTGAAGATGGAGTTGTGGTACTTGACCCAAAAACACGCAAGAAAAATTACATTTCGGTCAAGCATGGTCTCTGTTCTAACCTAATTTACAATACTATTTTCGACAGACAAGGCCGTCTTTGGATTGGTACAGAACGGGGAATTGACTTAATTGATTTAGATAAAAACTTGAATATCAGCACCATTAGGCACTTTAATGAAACCGATGGTTTTACAGCACGAGAAACCAATGCCAATACAGCTTATTTTTCACCAGAGGGTGACTTGTGGATAGGGACCA
>JBGAUP010000136.1:0-15227 GCA_044228585.1 Runella sp.
ACTTTTTGGGCGTCTTGAATTTTATCGGCATCAATCAAAACGGCTCCCAAATGATGGCGAACCGAAAAAAACCAATCGGGTGGCTCGTTATAATTAAGCGCATCTTCAATTTTAGTGGCTTCTTGCAAGAGCGAAACCGCTGCGGCATATTTTTTCTCTTTGGCATTGACTTCTCCTTCCAATGTTTTTGAGGCAATTAGGCATAAATCAAAGACAGAATTGATACCCCAAATGGTTAAGTCTTTGAGTGTTGTATCTGCCATGATGGTTTTCATTTCGGCAAGGTGTTTCTTTGCATCAGAAGTCTTGTTTTGAGATAACATGGCCATACCTTGCGCATAATGCCAAATCACGGAGGGGTATTTAAGTTCTTTTTCAGGAGCTGGCGAATGGCGTATTTCATTCCATAATCCGAGTTTTACTGCTACATACCACGGAATAGTGTAGTAATGTTGTAAGGTGGCCCATCCGGGTTCTTGAAACAGTTTTTTATGCGCATGAGCAGCAGTGGCATTGGCTCCTATGAGTGCATTTTTAGATTCGCCACCAAGCGTAGCACAGGCTGCTAAAAAATGATGATTGTGTGGGTAATACGCCAGTGGATATACGCCTTGCGCATGGCATGCCTTGGTGTATAAGCTATCAGTAAGCACTGCTTTTTGATTGGAAATAATCCCATCGTGATACCTCCCTATTCTAATGTATGTATGGGATGGCATGTGCAGTAAATGACCCGAACCTGGGACTAAATTAAGAAGTAGGTCGGCACTTGGTACTGACCTTTCGGCGTGTTGCGACATTTCAACGGCATGAATGTAAAAATGATTGAGCCCAGCGTGTCGTGGATCAGTTTTCAATCCTTTTTCAAGTACCGTTAAAATTTCTGGTGTCCAAGGCTGAATTTCTCCGTCTTTTTTGTACAAATTCCAAGGGTGCAAATCCATCAGCGACTCCGCAAAAAGCGAAGCAATGGTCGCATCATCGGGATATTTTTTATGGACTTTTCGCATGGCAACAGCAAATGATGAATCAAGCATTGAGCGGGCAATAGTTGTGTCGTTGGTGTAGCGATGCGTGAGGGCTTCAATCAAATCTTTTTCTTTTGGGGTACAAGGTGCCGCCAATGATTTTGCTTTTTGTACCGCATTGTATGCCCTTGTGAAATTATCTGGCTCCATACCCCCGTTGTAATTGGGCCCTAACACATACGCAAATCCCCACCAGCACATGGCACAGGTTGAATCTTGGCGGGCTGCTTCATAAAATGACCGTGCTGCTTCGGCATGATTAAAACCGAAGGACAACATCAGCCCTTGGTCAAAGTATTGCTGGGCTTCGGTGTTCTTGGTAGAAACCGCATAATGGATTCCCGCCAAACCGCTTAATAGAGGGGCTTTTTTGCCAGAGGAATACCATAATTTGTCCGTTACTTCTGGCGCACAGGTAGGAATTTGTGTTGAGTTGAGTTGGTTGGTTGCATTTTTATTTTCATTGTTTTGCTTGCACGAACACAAAATAATTCCAACCCAAAGGAAGTAGATGAGTTTGTTCATGATGATGAATGTTTAGCGTTAACAAATTTACTATTATTTGATATAAGTTGCTGATAATAAGTAATTTGTTAGTCAAGAAGTCCAGCGACACTTAAAAGACTCGATAAGTTAGTTCGGGTCAGACGTTAGTCAGACCTGTGTCCTTTTTTTTAATCAACGACTTGCTAACCCTGCCTCAGAAACCAACGTCAGCAAAGCCGCTTGAATGGCTTTATAGCCTTCGTCATCATACCACCATTCATTGAGGGCATGAGCATTTCCCCCTTTTCCTCCCCGCCCCAAGGTGACGGCAGGAATCCCTTTGGCAATGGGTGTATTGGAGTTGGTCGAACCGCGTCCCACTTTTGGGGAGTCTCCGAAATAAGCGATGGAGGCCATGGCGCGCTGAATGAGGGGTAAACTTTCGGGTAATTCTCCCGAAGGACGGTCGCCAATTTTTTTGATTTCTACCGTCAATGCAGGCCCCATGCGTTTCATGGCATTGTGCTCCTGCAAAGCTTGCTGAACGGACGCCTTTAAAATTGAGTCCACTAAGTTGAGGTTTTCGGGGATTTCGGAGCGCATATCCACTTCCATCCACGATTCAAACGCAATGGAATTGACCGACGTACCGCCGCCAATTCGACCTACGTTGTAGCTGGTCCGTGCGCCAGTTCTCGTGAATTTATCAGCGGCTTTTGAAAAATAATGGATAGCCGAACCCAAAGCGTGTTGGGGATTGGCCAAACCAAATGCTCCCCACGAGTGTCCGCCTGGACCTTTGAAGGTAACCCGATAGCGATAAGAGCCTAAGCCCATGGTTCGTAAATAATCCATGCCTCCTCCGTCAATGGCAATCCACGAATCAATGCGCGGGCTTTGGTCGGTAAATAAATGTTTTACCCCTCGTAAATCACCCAATCCTTCTTCTCCTACCGAGCCAATGAACAGTACATCAGCTTCAGTTTCTATTTTGGCGGCTTCCAATGCCCTCAAAACCGACACAATCATGACCACGCCTTGGGTATTATCGCCAATGCCTGGGGCAAAGAGGGTATCGCCTTTTACCTTTACTTTTACGTCGGTTTCGAGGGGAAATACGGTATCTAAGTGGGCATCAAAAGCAACGATACGATTACGTTTTTTGCCTTTGCGCAGCCCAATCACATTCCCTACTTTATCGGTCCATACCGAATCAATTCCTGCTTCTTTGAGCATGGCCGCGAAACGTTCGCCTCGTTTGGTTTCCATAAACGGTGGGGCGGGAATTTCGGTCAGCATAATGAGGTCTTCTCTATTACGTTTGTTTTGGGCGACAATGGACTGAAACGCCGCCTGAATCTGCTTATTTTTGGCCAGTTGTTCGGTTTCTTTGAGGTAGTTAGCTTCTACTTTACCATTTCTGCCAGCTTCGTCTTCTTGGGCGTACGCAGTACTGGCAATAAAAGAGAAACACATAAAAAGGCAAAAGAGCAGAGAGGTGGATTTTCGATTTTTCATGTTGATTTTTAGTAATTTATAAATTTGAAACCAAATTTATCCTTTTTTGAAGGATTCGGTTTATCTTGTATAAAATTCTTTCCTTGAGTCCATAAACCTTGAAAAACGAATGAGAAAGTTACTGCTTTGGGCAGTTTGGCTGCTGAGTCAAACCGACGGAATGACCCAAACACTTTTTGATGTCATCATTACCAACGGTCGGATTGTAGATGGTACTGGAAATGCTTGGTATCGAGCAGATGTAGGCATTAAGGATGGTAAAATTAGTGCAATCGGCCATTTTCAACATGCGCGTGCCAAACAAACGATTGACGCTCAAAACCGTATTGTTAGTCCAGGATTTATTGATATTCATACCCATGCGGAAGACGGCATTAAAGAGGTTCCTACGGCTGAGTGTTTCCTGTTGGATGGGGTTACCAGTATTGTTACGGGGAATTGTGGCCTTTCCGTAACCAATTTATCGCAGTTTTTCCGTGAGCTTCGACAGCTGAAAATCTCGCCTAATGTAGGAACGTTTATCGGTCATAATCACGTTAGGGCAGCCGTGATGAAAAATGCGTTTCGAGAGCCTACTCCCAAAGAACAGGAACAAATGGCTGCCATTGTCGAAAAAGCTATGCAGGAAGGTGCCTTAGGTTTGTCAACTGGCTTGATTTACGTACCTGGAACGTATTCAAAAACCCCAGAAATTGTCAGTTTGGCAAAGATTTCGGCCAAATACCATGGTATTTATACGTCACACATTCGGGGAGAAACGGGGGCAACTGTCAAAAATGCCATTGAAGAAGCCATCAACATAGGGCGAGAGGCAGGGCTACCTGTTGAGATTTCGCATTTCAAGATTGGCGATAAATCGGCTTGGGGAAAAAGCACGGAAACCATTGCGATGGTGGAGAAAGCCCGTCAGGAAGGAATGGATGTAACGATTGACCAATATCCTTACACAGCGGGAAGTACAGGATTGGGTATTGTGTTTCCCTCTTGGATTTTTGCCGATGGCGATTCATCCCTTCGGGTACGACTGCATACTCCTTCCATTCGGACTAAAATTGCTGCCGAGACCTATGAATTGATGAAAAAAAGCGGGTTTGACAATAATTCGTACGTGGTTATTGCCAATTTCAAGGCTGATTCAAGTTACAATGGGAAAAGTGTGACTGAAATCAACCGTAGTTTAGGGCGAGTCGATAATGCTGCTACTGAAATAGAGTTGATGATGGATATAATAGATCGAGGAGGAGCGTTTTGTGTGCTTCACATGATGAGTGACGAAGATGTAGAAACGATTCTTCGCTATCCGTTCAATGCCATTGCCTCCGACGCTCGGCCAGGGAAATTCGGTGTGGGTACGCCACATCCCAGAATTTACGGGACGTATGCGAGAGTCCTGGGGCTTTATGTGCGGGAAAAGAAAATAATCAAACTCGAAGAAGCCATTCGACGCATGACTTCCCTGCCTGCTCAGCGCGTTCAATTGAAAGGCAGAGGTTTATTGAGAGAAGGCTATGCTGCCGATGTAATTGTATTTGATGAAAACATAATTAAGGACAAGGCTACTTTTGAGAAACCCCATGCGTATTCGGAAGGTATTTCCTACGTAGTAGTCAATGGTACAGTAGTGGTAGAAAATGGCAAGCACAATGGCCGCCGCCCAGGTCAAATTTTAACCCGCAGTTCGTATTGAAAATTTTTTGCTGTTGATAAAAACATCAACTTCGTCAGGCTGAGGAATGGCTTTAGGAGCGGGTACTTTTCACCAACTTCAAAATAAAACTTGGCGAGTGGTTTCCATGAAGAGTTAGGTTAAGGTTGGTAAAACTTCAGACAAACGGGCATAGAAACGCTGATTTCTTTGCCCGTAAACGTCAATTTACCCGTATTGGCATCTCTTTTAAAAATGGTAATGTTGCCTGTGTCTTGGTTGGTAGGGTCAGTGTTCAATTTTTTATTGGTTTTTCAATGCCTTCCGTATGGCTTCTACCGTCACTTCGGCCTGATAGCCAGCCAGCTTTTTTCCCAGCTCAATCGTTTTTTCAATGGGTAGGAGATTCACTCCGTTGATAGAAAAGTCCCCCTCTTTGATACGCTCTTGGGCTCTGACCAAGGCGGGGTTTAGGGCCATGATTTGAGACGTATATTGAAAACTGTCGTGTGTTCCGCTATCTTTCTCTTTAATGCCTTGGGTTTTCAGCCATTGCGCCACTCGATGGTTTTCATAATATTCAGGAATAAATAGAACGTTGATAGATTCATTTTTCCATTCTTCGCGCAGTTCCTTGGCTGCTACGTACATGCCCCACTGATTGCCCCCGCTGTCGCCGATGAATATGATGGTTTTGAAACCGTGCATTTTATAACTCAGGGCTATCTCTTTGAGCAATTTCTCAAAAGTGGCTTCGGTGAGGCTGATGGTACCTGCATAGCGCATGTGGCCTGTTTTGGGACTGTGCCCACCTTCGGGGACAAACGGGACAATGGGCGCAATCAGGGCATTGCCCAAGCGGCGGGCGATGGAATCGGCCGCGACCCGAAGTACAAAATTATGCTTGCCCGAAGCCAAATACCTGCCGTTCATTTCCACGCCGCCAGTCGGGATGATAATGGTGGTTTTGCCAGCTCGGATGGCATCCCGGATTTCCATCCAATTTAACTCTTCCGTAAACAGAGTATTGGGGGCCTCGATTGTTCGTTTCATTTCTGGGTCGGGAGAAAGATCTTTTTCTGACAGTCCTGGCAGGGGTTCAATATAGGTCGGGTTTTTGTCGCCTACTGTCTTTTTTTCTTTGGTAAAGATAATTTTATACGGTTTTCCGATCACATACAGTTCACTGGTGAGTTCGGTTCCAGCAGGGTTAATAGTCCCTTCAAAATCCAGACGTATGGACGAAAACTGACATGAAATTCGGTTGTTCTCCAGCACTGTCTTTGTTGCTGCAATTTGGAGAAACGGCTCATGCCGCCACATGACGCCAATGTTTTTGAGCGGAATATCAATAACCGCGGTTTTTACGCCGTTTTTGGAGTCAAGATGCAGGATAAATTCATCGGTAAAACCATCTTCGTAGGTTAAGAGAGCGTACCAACGATCGGCAGTATCACTTGGTTTTTGGGCAGCTGCGGTCGTAAATATCAATGCCGCAAAGGCAATTAAAAGGAAGTTTTTCATAAATTGAGAGTTTATCTTGATTTGATGCTGTCAGGTAGAAACACCCTGAATAATGGAATCGAAATCCCAAAGAGACGCAAGGTGGATTTTCGATTTTTCATGTTGGTTTTTAGTAATTTATAAATTTGATTTCAAATTTATCTTTTTTTAAAGGATTCGTTTTATCTTGTATAAAATTCTTCCCCTAAGCTCATCCTCCTATTTACCATGATTAACTCACTGGATACAGAAGTAAATAAACTTGACAAGCAACTGGACGAGTTGCTGCAAATGGTGAAACCACTTAGCCGCAAACAGCAAAATTTCAAGCCAGATGCCAGCTCGTGGAGTATTCTGCAAGTGTTCAGACACATGATGCAGTCGGAGGGGCAAATAAACAAGTACTTGCGCAAAAAGATTTTAGGAGTCGAAACCACCGATAAAGCAGGTATAGGGGCGTGGCTGCGTTCAATCATCCTTAATACAGCCATGCGTTTGCCGATAAAATACAAAGTACCAGATGCCATAAAAGTTGACCTTGACGAAAGCTACGAGTACGAAAAACTATCGGTTGAGTGGAAGTCGCTACGAAAGGAGATAAGAGATTTTCTGGAAGACATAGATGAGGAAACCTCCCGCAAAGAAATTTTTCGCCACCCAGTTGTAGGCCGCATGAGTATTTTACAGGGAATGGCTTTTATGCAGGTACACTTGGCAAGGCACACCAACCAAGTAGAGCGTATTATGCACCACCCCGATTTTCCTAAGGTCTAATGCGCCAGCTGTTACTTATGCTGCCAGCTGGAAACACTCAGTAGTTTTCTTAGTTTTATTTCGTAATCTCATTATTCACGCAAAGTCGCAAAGACTTAGTACATTGGCTATTTCCATATCACCGACGAATCAATCTCGGCAATCGTCGCCTTACCCGTGAGTGCCATCGCCAATTCAAATTCATTTCGGAGTATTTCCAATACTTTTGCGACACCTTCAGCACCACCGCAGGCGAGTCCGAAACAGATGGGTTTGCCCACCAACACGGCATTGGCTCCCAACGCAATGGCTTTCAGCACATCGGTTCCCCGTCGGATACCGCCGTCCATCAGGACAGGAACGCGTTTATTCACTTTCTCGACAATACGCGGAAGTGCCTCAATGGTGGCGGGTACGGTGTCCAGATTTCGTCCGCTGTGATTGGACACGATGATACCCGATACGCCCGTTTGAATCGCCTTGTCGGCATCGTCTGGATTTAGAATTCCCTTGACCAGTACGGGAATCTTTGCGAAGGATTTCAACCATTCAATGTCTTTCCACGTGAGGGATTTTGTGAGGGCGAAAGCATCAGACATGTGGGGCGTATGTACACCATCAGGCAAGGCAAAATTGACTCTTTGTTGACGGTTACGAACTCCAGCCACGGGCGTATCTGCCGTAAGGCAGAGGGCTCGACATCCCTGATATTCAGCCTCCTGAACAAGGTCTTTGGTTAATTCTCGTTCATCTCTGACGTATAACTGAAGCCAGAGCGGTTGGGTAGCTACTTTTGCTATATCTGCCAATGGAGTTGTGGTAAATGAACTGACCACGTAAACGGCCTCCGCTGCACCAGCACCCCGGGCGGTAGCAAGCTCGCCTTCGGGGTGCATGATTTTGTGATAGGCCGTAGGGGCAATAAGAATCGGGTAGGGGAGGTCAAGCCCCAAAAGAGAAATACGGGTATCAATTTGACTGACGTCGGTAAGTACCGTTGGATTGAGTTTTATCGCATCCAATGCCTGTCTATTCCATCGAACGGTCAACTCGTCAGCAGCCCCGCTTGCTACGTATTCGTATGCCATGTGGGGCATCTTTTCGATTGCAAGTTTTTCAAAATCAAATAAATTGACGATTGGTGAACTATCAATTTTATCCATTGAGAATTGGCTTTATTTTCAGATTTCAGGTGGAAACACCTGAAATTACAGAAATTATTTCTTTGTTTCTGGCACTGCCTCCATCAGTAAAAAATAGGCTTTGTTCAAGGCTTTGCCTCCTGCCTGAGAGCCTTTGTAATGCCCGAGCCGAACCACCACCAAATCGTGCGAGGGAATAATCGTAACCGACTGACCACCAGCTCCCAACATCATGTAGGCATCTTTGGGGATTGGAAAACCACCATCACCGTTTATCCAAAACAGACCTCCATAAATAGGTCGCCCATCGGCTATCCAAGGTTCGGCAAGGGTACTCACAAATTTTGTAAAGCCTTCTGGTAAAATGCGTTCCCCGTTCCAAACGCCATCCTGCAAATACAGATTTCCCAGTCGTGCCCAGTCCCGACCCGAAGCAAATTCGTAGCCTTGGGTCAAAAAGTTGCCGTAAGGGTCGGTTTCCATAATCATCGTACGAACGCCTATTTTATCAAATAAGGCACGTTGTGGAAAGGTGTGGTGGTTTTCGCCCAGTTTTTCTATCCCCAACCGATTCAAGTAATTAATCAGTACGGGGTCAGAGTTTCGGTAGCGTCCTACGGTGTTTGGTAGCCATTGTTGAGGCAGATTGGCGGCATATTCAAACGAATTGACGGCTCCAGTATATAAGTACAAATGGTCGGGGTAGCCCAACGCAGGATTGTAGTCGGGGTCTTGTGGCGCACGACAATACAGTCCGCTCGACATGTGCATGATGTCCATGATTCTGATTTTGGCACGCTCGTCGCCTTTTCCTTGCCATTGCGGAATGGGAGCGGGTCGGTCTAATGTATAGACTCCTTTCTTGATAAGAATTCCCATAATGGTGGCCGACAGGCTTTTGCCCATGGACCAGCTTTCCAACGGCGTATCTTTGGTAATGCCTTCACCATAGCGTTCTGCAATGATACGGCCTTTGTAGGTGACCACGAAAGCGGCCGTTTGGGCTTCGGCAGTTTCAAAAGCTGCCGAGATGGCTTGTTCCACTTTGACCCCATTAATTTCAGAAGGTACGGGACTGGTAGGCAACACATCCCCCATGGGCCACGGAGTTGTGGCGGCATCGGGTAGATTACGAACTACTTTTACGGGTTTGAAATTCAGCGAATTACTTCCTTCGGGCAAGGTGATGCAGCCTTGCCCATCGGTATAAATAGCGGTTCGGGTAACGCCGTTGGGAAGAGTAATGCCGACTGTTTTTTTGTCATAATCAACGACGGGCTTTCCCACTTTAGACCTTTCGGCGTAAGGGCTTGTAAAATAGCCTACATTTTCGGCAGCAAACTCAGGTTTGAGACCCGTAATGAACACCGCCGAACACATGATTTTGGCGAAGCCCGAAGTATGGTGCGAAAGTGCATCACCAGGAGGGGCTTTGTACGTGGCGGTCTTCAATTCGAGCTGAGTACCTCGCATAATCATTTTATTACGTACATCTTGCGCATTGACAGACAGGCAATTACAGGAAATAACAGTAAAGGTAAAAACTTTAATCAGTTGCTTCATTTTGAGGTTTGTTTAGGGTTATAAGGTAGTTATTATCGGGTCAACCGATAAATAAACAAAGCTGAGCGTTGAATCAGTAGTGGTAAATCCTTTAAATTTATCTGTTCTTCAATGCTGTGCGCCCCTTTTCCAGGTGCGCCGAGGCCATCCAAGCAGGGTAAAAATTGGGCGATAAACGAAATGTCACCAGCTCCTCGCAGGTTGGGGTCGAAAGCAGTCACAGGGCCAATGCCCATGTCACGGCTCAATTGATCCATTTGTTTGAGCAGGCCCTCATTCGCTGCATTTGCTTCCATGGCTGGGATAGCATCGGTAAAACTGATCGTTGCCTTCGTTTGGGGAAGACTTTTCTCTACAATCTCCCGCATTTTGGCCCGTGCGTTTTCTTTTTGGGCCTCAGTTAAGAAGCGCAAATCCCCTTTGACCAAGGCATTGCCCGCTACAATGTTACCCTTACCGAATACTTCGGCTTTGCTTGTTTTGTCGTTATAACTCACTTCTGAGCCGCCTACAATCAGCCCAGGGTTAAAAGTCAAACCATTTTCTTGGCCAAGCACACGGCGAAATTCGTTCACGATTCGAACCGCTTCATAAATAGCTCCGTAGCCCAAACTGGAAAAAATTTGGGAAGAGTGTCCTGAACGGGCCTTGACTGAAAGAGTCCAGTAGCTTCCGCCTCTTCGCCCGGTAGTTACGGTTTTAAGGTCACCTGCTTCAAAACACAAAGCGATGTCGCACTGCTTAGCCCGCTCAATAAAATCCCGACGACTTTCGGCAAACCCGCCTCCGCCAATTTCCTCATCTCCCGTTAGATAGACCGTTATCGAAGTTTCATCAAGTAATTTATGCGTATGTAAGGCTTTCAGTGCTGCGAGGAGTACAATATCCCCACCTTTATCATCCTGAACGCCCTGTCCCGTGGCGGTCGAGTCATTGATTTTGGTGTAAGGCTCCATAGGTAAGCTTTTCTCAAAAACGGTGTCTAAATGCCCAATCAGAAACAACTTTTTGCCTTTTTTGCCTTGCCGTGTGGCTACTAAATGCCCTGCTCCGGGTAAAGAATCAGGCAGCGGTACCCATTCGGTTTTGAAGCCCAATTTATCTAATTCAGTAGCCATCAGATTACCTACGCTTACGCCTTCTTTGGTGTACCGCTGTTGATATTGACTACTTTTTCGAGAAATTTCTCGTTCCGTCTGTTGGCGAAGGGTTTGGATGATTTTTTGCTCGGTTTGGGTTAGTTGTTGACTGTAAACTCCTGTAAATAATACTAACAGGAAAAAGAGGAGGGATGTGATTTTCATGTGAGTAAGGGTGTTAAGTGAAATGCCTGACAATAAGAACATTCATTAGCTTTTTTAAATTAGGCAATCTGACAATAAGGTCGTTCCTTCCCCTTCACACTCTCCACCTCAAGAAAGTAACCACCATGCCTTGAAATTCACAATATCGCCTGCTAAAGACAAGCCCAAGCCCGTCCCTTCGCCCGTGGGTTTGGTGGTGAAAAAGGGCTGGGGAAGATTTTGGGCAAGATGTTTTCGGGGATTCCTGTTCCGTTGTCTGAAACACTAATAGCCCCCCAACCCCCGATGGGGGAGCTATTATTTGGTAAATATTTCGTGGTGACAGTCACTTTGGGGACGTAATCGGAAGCCCCCATTGGGGGGAAGGGGGCTTTTGAGCGTTGCTGTACAGCATAAAACGCATTATTGATTAAGTTCAACAACACCCTTCCAATGTCTTGTGGAACGACGTTGAGTGGGGGTAGATTTTCATCAGCAATTAACTCATAATCGCAATTAAATCGGGTCGCCGAACCGTCTTTATCTTTTGCCCTCATACCGTGATAAGCAAGGCGTAGATATTCATCACAAAGCACATTCAAATCGGTCATTTGTCGCTCGCCAGTACCCATGCGGGAGTGTTCCAACATGCCTTTGACGATGGAGGAGGCTCGTTTGCCGTGGTGGTTGATTTTGGATTGGTTTTGGGCCAAATCTGTTACTAAATCAATGATAATTTCTTTGTCAATTTGAGGCTTTTCGGCTTCTTCTTTCAACTCGTCGGCGAGTTCTATGCTCAACTCCGAGAAATTATTGACAAAGTTTAGCGGATTCTGAATCTCGTGGGCGATGCCTGCGGTGAGTTCGCCGAGTGAGGCTAATTTTTCTTTTTGGATGAGTTGGGTTTGGGTGGCCCGCAATTCTGAAAGCGTACGCTCTAATTTTTGTTTTTCTTCTAATAATTTTATCGCATTTTGTTCTTTGAGTTGTAAATCAAGGAAACGGGTATAGGTTAAGTCAAATACCTTCGATAGGCGAATGAGTAAATCAAAATGCTGTTCACTCAAAGGCTCGAAAGAGGACAGCATGATACAACCAAAATTCTGATAAGAAGCATTGAGTATTACACTTTTGACCGAACGCATACTATCTTTCACAAAGTCAGGAAGTAGTGACAAATCAGTTTCAACAAATATAAAATCGTCCCACGTTGTTTTATTCTCGCCTTCTACAACATAAGACCATTTTTGTTCCCGCTTCTGCCAAGCATCTAAAATGGCTAAATTAGGGGCGTATTCGTGGTATTTTACCAAAATACTGATAGGCATATCGGGAGCTTCTGCACCGACCATCCACCAATGTGCATCTTTTGTATTTTTATCAAAGGTCATAATAAAACCCCTATCCAATTGCATATTGAGTTTGGTACATTCGGCATAAATAAATCCAATTAAAGTATTTAATTCGTCTGAGGTGTTCATTTGCATTGTGCGGCTTCTGATGCGTTCAAGTGCCGCTTCTATTTGCGCCTCACGAGCCTGCGCTTCGGCTTTTTGGAGGTCGAGAAAGCGGGTGTAAGTTTGTTCAAACACTTTGGCGAAGCGTTTGAAAACATCATGTGCTTCGGGTACAGGTTTCAATGTGATAAACAGCAAATAACCGTATTTAAAATAGACGACATGGTCAATCTGCTGTGTCGGGAAAGAACCACCGTTTGCTTTGAATTGTCGAAGCCCTTCACCAGCAACTGGAAGTGAACACAAATAATCATAGTGAGCTGCACATTCTTCACCAATAAACTCACGTAGCAACAAAGTTTCGCCACGCAGCCCAGCCTCATAATAAGAGAGGAAGAAATGCTCTCTTGGCGTTTTATAGGTTGGCATCGTTCCCAATTCGGAACTGAACCATTCTGTAGATTCATTTTCCCCATAAATATTAAATCCACAGCCTCGTGTTTTGATTCCTAATGATCTTACTTGGCTGTCCAACAAAAATGAGGCTTCTGCTAATTCATCACTTTTTTGCATAGCCATCGTTCTAGCACGAACCCTTTCTAAAGCCAATTGAATCTGCGCTTCACGGGCTTGGGCTTCAGCTTTTTTCAAGTCGAGGAAGCGGACATAGGCTTGTTCAAAGACTTTGGCTATTCTTTTCAATAATTCAATATCGGTTTCAGAAAATTTTTGCCCTGTCCAACTATTTGCGCCCATCAAGGAGTTTTTCTCGTATATAAAAGAAGCCGTATAACTTGGCGCAGCCAGTATTAAGTTTCTTGCAAATTCAGGTATTTTATCATAACCATTGTGTTTAAAAAGATAGTCTTTGAAATACCTGTTCTTTTCTTCATAAGTGTACGTTTTATTAATAATATGTTTTCCTGTCTCGTGTGCTTCCCAAACATCCAAAATGATTGGATTCCCAACAAAAGCGGGTTCGTCATACGGTAAATTTATTTGATGAGGCTCAGACATGTGGTCGGGCGAAGCGACCCAAATGATGGCATCTTTTGTGTTTTCAGCAAAAAAATGGATTGCAGCACCCCCGTCAAACACTAAACCCAAATCCTTTAATCTTTCAAATAAGACACCCATAACTTTTTCAATCTCATCAGAATGATGCATGGCTAAGGAGGCAGAGCGTATTTTATCCAATGCTGCTTCAATCTCCAACTCTCGGTTTTTATGCTTCAACTCCGCCGTGCGTTCGGCCACTTGGCGTTCGAGGGTTTCGTTTTGGGTGGCGAGAATTTTCTGTTTTTCTTGCTCTTGAGCAATGGCTTTCTCTTTTAGTTGTTCATTTTCAAGTAGTTTCAGTGTTAGGGATTTGTTGCGTTCGCTGGCTTCGATACCCATATACAAAGATAGGCCCACAGGAATTGCAATAACCGATAGGTTAAAAAATACATCAACTATATAGGGTGAGATAGGTACGTTTTGATTCAACAGTTCTATAAATACGAACCCTAATGAGCTGAACATGACTGCTACTCCTAATACGATAAAGCCTTTGTCTTTCTTTTTTAGCCCGATTCGGGTGAGCCTCAAGGTTACAAAAAAACTAAGAATGGCTGTTCCAAAGGACAACAACGACCAGATCATTCCATAAGTAACACTTGATAGAATACCCCCGATGATATTGCTAACCAAAACAATAGCGAAATAAATGTCAAACTGAGTTTTGGATAATCGGTAAAAAGACCATAAAGCAAATAGGCCTCCAATAATGGCCGACCAAATCGAAAGGTTTAAGTACCAATATCGGGCTTCGACGGAGAAGCTATTTTGCCCGATAATTTTGAAAACATACTGCATGCAAGCTCCAAAGAAATAGACAGCTAAAAGCAGATGTGTTTTGTTTGATTTTTGGTACAGATAAAACGCCAAATGCAGCATACAAAGCATGAATAACATTCCAATCTTGAAAACCTCTAAACCAGTGTAATACACCCTGAAATCTCGTTGGCTGTTCTGCGTAGCTACCAAGTTTACAAGCCGAGCATTGAAGAGGTTGTTTTGGGTAAGTGCGTACAGCCTTGTGTAGTAGATATTGGGCTGCAAGGTTAATCGAATAGCCAAATGATACGTGCCAGCAGAATCAATAGGAACATAAAATGGGTAATCGAGAGGGTCTTCGGCGTGGTGATTGCGCGGGTTTATGAGACCGATTTTTTGTACAAGCTTTCCATTCAGATACACCTCCGAAGCAGTTGCTTGGTTAACCGAAAGCCCAAGCGGTTGTGGAATTTTATCAGTTACAATAATGGTAAGCCTTAACCACCTGATTTTTGAATCAAAAATATCTGGAAAATCATGAATATCTTTTGTCGGATCAACGCTTGCCCATTGCGAGTCGTCAAAATCAGGTTTGGCAAAATCAGGATTATCCCCTGCGTGCCACCGCCAGCCTTTGTCGAGTAGGATGCCTTGGGCAGGGAGGGAGTCTATGCGTAGCACTTCTTGCTTTTGAGCAAAAACATTGCTCCAAAGTAAGAAAATTAATAGGGCTAAGGCTGAGTTTTTCATAAGATGAAGATTTTGCAGAAATTCATGCCAAGGCGTTACTGTAATGCCGTTGCTTCTTTTTGTTCTTGATTGCCGCCGTACGCTAAAATTTTTTCTAAGGTATTGGTTTCTAAGGCTTAAAAATAATTTAAGCCTTAGAAAAAATCGTTGCTAAGGGTTTCCCCTGCTTTTAATTCAATGGCTTGAGTACAAATATCGCCCCTTCGCCTTTTACGTTGGTATTTTCGATATAAGTAGTAGAGAGATTTTAGTATTAAGATATAGTCGAATCAACAAGGGTA
>JBGAUP010000137.1:0-16424 GCA_044228585.1 Runella sp.
AATAAAGGCAATTTGGTATCAGGTGTTGTTGGTTTTAGTTCAAGATGAAAATTTTTACCGACTACTATAAATTCATCTGTTCCAATATGAATAATCAGCCCTCCTGCATTTTCAGGTTTGGGTTCAGATGAAGGGATTCCTGCAAAAATCAGCGAAAAATCGGCTATTGTTCTACCGATATTGGCTTGAATGGCATAACCTCCTAATTCGATTTGTTGCTTCGTTTGGTTTTTATCCAATAAAATGCCTTTCATTTTACCCGTTCCTTGATACTTCAAAACCGCCTCTTGCACTTTTGCTAATGCCTCATAAGTAGGTCTGATTGGTGCGTCTGCTACCGTACCACCATCAATGCCAAAAGGCGAAAACCCTAAAATATCATGTTCGCCAAAAGTGTAGAGGGCTTCATAAGCGGCGACTTTATCGTGCCGAAATTCGGGAATAAATAAAGGATTATTGGGTCGTCTATACGATTCAATAACAGGAATTGCATCGGGAATGTAAATATCGGGGGCAATCATATCAATAGACGGTGCTGCTGCACGCCAAATATCCAACGTGTGTGGAATAGGACCACCACTTGGATATTTGCCTGGATAACTGAGTTTTGGTTGCTTTATCCAAGCATTGACATACATCGGAATCGGATATTCAGATTTTCCTGCGGCAGCTACTGTACCAATATATTGAGCATAATGATAAACCGTAAATAATTCTTCGGTCAGATAAGCAAGGTTTTTCCAATCGCTTGTAGTGGTAGTATCGCTTTTCCCAAAAATGTCTTCCCAATTTCCTTTTGTTTTACTTCCGTTGGCTTTCCAAACCTTTTCTATTTCGGGTTGAAGTTTGTTGTTTTTCAAATAGTTTATCAAATCGGACGGCACTTGGGCTTGGTATAATTTATCGCCCAAATAATCTCGATTGGTGTAAAACAAACCGACTTCATTTTGGACTTGTACCATGATAACGGTTTGTTCTTTTTCATCAAACGTCCGAATGTGCTTCATCAAGGCTTTGAAAGCACGGGCATCAGCTTCTCTCGTTTCATTGCCGAAAGCAGACAAAATTTGTAGGGTTTTACCATTTTTATCTTTGGCAAGCGGGTATTTATCCGTGTTGTGTTTTATCCAACTTGGCGCATAAGTCGAATACCCATTTTTCCAACTGCCAAACCATAAAATAACCAATTTCATATTTTGCTGCCGCAAACCCACTATCATACTATCCACCAAACTAAAATCAAACACCCCCTCAGTCGGTTCTAACAATTCCCAATAAACAGGCGCAACGGCTGTATTGAGATTTTTCTTTTTTAATTGTTCCCAAATCGGACGCATATAGTCTGCATTGGAGGTAGAAGAATTGTGCAACTCGCCGCCCAATATCAAAAAGGGTTGGTCTTGGACAATTACTTGCGTGGCATTGTCCTTTTTTTGCAGATGCGGAATAGATTTATTTTGCCCAAATACCTCAAACTGGAAGCCTTTGAAAACGATGAAAAAACCTATCGTTATGACTAATTTGACATTCATGTTGTTTCTTTTTTAAAATTTCACCCCTCCGTATTTTTGATCAATTACATTTTTTCACACATAAAATTTGACATCACTTACATTTTTCCACACATAAATACCATCAACAAAGTATTGAGTGGCTGAAAAACGCAGGTTTGATTCACGTTGTCAGCCATATTCGAGCTGCCAAATTGCCGATTTCAGGTTATGCCGATTTCACAAAATTCAAAGTTTATATACTCGATACAGGTTTATTGGGCGTTCAAAGCCTTCTGTCTCCATAAAAGTCGCTCCTCAGTGTTTTTCGGGTGATAGTTGATGCTGTTTAAAATGCCTTTCTCCATCTGCAAATGCCGTTCAATCTGCTCGGAGGCATCATTCAGATAAAAGCAATGTCCTTCGTACTCGGTCATCATTACGCCCTCAAAACCCGATTCTACAATTAACTGGATGAGTTTGTCGTAAGGAATGGTGGATTCGATACAATCTTCACCGATATGATAAAACTTGGCGTGAAAGTAAAGACAATACGGTAACAGTGTCTTAAAGCCTTCCAAATCCGCAGGGGCAAAACTCAGAAATCCAAACATCTGACTGATAGCGAGTTTCTCAATTTGTTTACCGCCCATTTGTTCTACTTTTTCCCAAAGCGACTCTTCGGTATAACCTGTGTGGCGGTTGGCCACGATAAAATCCAGCAGCTCAGAATTTGCCCCCTCGTTGAGCAAATTTCGGAGCATTTGTACATTGGGTTTTTCGATAAAGCACCCAAAATCAGGTACTAAACCAATGTGTTTTGAACCCGATTCTTTGATGATATTGACCAATTCTTGCACATTTGCATCACTTGGGCGTGAGGGGGCATGAATTTCAAAACCCACTTTTATATCATAATAGGCTGCCATTTGAGCCACTTGTCTGACTAAATGGTTTGGAACTCCATAACCTCTCATGTATTTACAACCCAATTTATAAGCCGTCATAAGGTCAAAAGTGGCTTCCCCGATGATTTCCTCGTCGGTCATGTCGTGGTCTGAAAACTTACCACCGTCCACCTGACCTGCATAACTAAAAGGAGTTACGTTGTATTTTTTACATAAATCAAGCAAATGATTTACTTCTTCGTCGGCCACGATGGGGTAAGAATTGAACATTTGAGAACCCACAATCTCAAACTTGGTGATGCCCAAACGATTCAGTTCTTTGAACATATCCTCAAAACCGAAGCCGTCCGAATCTGCCCACTGTTCGGTAAAACAATATAATGAAACTCCTAACTCTATTTTTGACTGTAACATATTGCCATTCAGATTTTAATTAAACCTTCTATAATTTAAACCTATAAGGTCTTGGAGACCTTATAGGTTTGAGGGGGTTAAAGACATTTTTTGATGAACTGAACTATCCAAAGAGCCATACACTCGTGGGGCAAATTTCATGTACGGTATTCGCAAATGAAGCGTCAGTTCAATATCGTGTTCGCCTTCGGGCAAACCACCGTTATAGACTTCCAAATAAGCCGTGCTACGAAGCGACCAAAATTCGGCGTACAAATCGGGGAGTTGTGAAAGGGTAAATTTCTTACCATTGATACAGAACAGCACCAAATGGTTGGGAATAGCCTCCCCGTTTACCCTCAATTGCAGATTTTCGACGGTCGAAACGTGCTGCCCACGGTAGTAGTTGAGCCGAATCCCCAAACGAAACCCTACTTTACTGTCGTTGAGGTACATATTTTTGAAGTCCTTTTTTTGCAGGACTCGTTCATCGAAACCGAGTTTTAAAAATTTTACTGGCATGGTTTTAAGGTTAGATGTACAATTTCGGATTATTATGGAACACAGATTAAACTGATACTTCGTAGCACAGATAACCACAGATTTTTTAATTTTAAAGTCAGCAATAGCGGTATAAATCTGTGCTGGCAAGGCCATCCGTTGCCTCTATGTCCCATTTTTCAATTCTCTATCACTAAAATTTATACGTAGCTGTCAAGAAATAAGCTCTTGGCTGTGTGCCACCCATCGGGAAATAAACACCTTTATTGGCTTCGACTTGTGCCTTCGTAAAAACATTGGCACTATAAACCGCAGGAAAACCACCCGGTGCGCCCCAAGTCATCATACCAAACGAGTTGGTTAGGTTATTGATATTTGCACTCAATGCTATCTTCTTAGTAATATCATATCCTAAGCCAAGGTCAATTTGAGAGAAAGCGGGCATTTGGAAGGCATTGGGGGCATTTGCCCAACGAGCACCCGTATATTGGTACGACAGGTAAATGTAAAACTTATCGGTGCTGTAAGTAGGCGTAATGTTCAAAAGCGTGTTTGGTGTTAAATCACCTTTGTTGCCTGTATAATCTAAAACCACATCGTCTGTTTTTGCAGCTGTAGGACCGGGGGTTGTTACTTTATACAATGGGAATGAGGTACTTTGGAAAGTAGCGGCTACTCGGGTACTGAAATTTTTAGTAAAATTGATATTTCCTTCAATTTCCACGCCTTGCGATTTCAAACTGTTATAGAAAGGTTGCATTAAATAAATCACGTTGTCTGGTCCAAGCGTTCCACCACCTGTATAAATGTTGCTCAACAAACTATAAAAAGGAGTAATGGCAAGGTCTATTTTATCATTTCTCAATTTATAGCCGAGTTCAAACTGCGTAATGGTTTGTGGAACGGACTGCGTGATAGCTAAAAGTTCTTTGGTATCTACTGCCGTAAAAGTATTGCCTTCGGGGGCTTTTCTACCCACCGAATAACGGGCGTAAAGAGACTGATTATCAGAAATCAAGTAATTGATAGCCCCAGAATACGACCAAGTGGCATTTTTAAATTCGTAGGGAATATCTAATGACGGTTTGTAATAGTTATTGTCAAAAGTAGTTAATGGGTTTTTATCCAATCCACCGTCAGCTACGGCATTGGGTGCATAGCGATAGTTTGTGCCATTTTGAACGGTGTTTTCGTAACGCACCCCAAAATCAAGTGTCAAT
The DNA here is from genome assembly GCA_044228585.1 of Runella sp. GTDB lineage: Bacteria > Bacteroidota > Bacteroidia > Cytophagales > Spirosomataceae > Runella. The sequence continues at coordinate 4,513 of JBGAUP010000137.1, forward strand.
TTTGTATTTGGGTGAAAGGAAGCTGCAAAAAACGGTGCAAAGTTTGTTTTTTTATATTTAAAATCATTGATACACAAGAAGCCACCCGTTTTGAAATAACCCTCTGGACTGGTAATCTGCGTTACTACACCTGCCGCATTTGTATGAGAAATATCAACCATGCGTGGGACTTCTTCCATCGTAATCACACTTCCGCCTGCAATACCAGCAGTATATCTGGCAACATTTGAAATGCCTATGAACGTACCCAAATTCAACGAGAGTTTTTCTGTTTTTTTGCTCAACACGAACTGGTCTAAAAATTCATTCACTTTCGGATTACCATACAAAGCTGCGGTATAGAGCAAGCTATTAGCCAAGAGATCTTGGTTTGGGAAATTGTTGGTTAATGGTGTAAATACTGGTGCAGGGGTAGTACGCCCGAAGGTTGCCAAAACCTGCTTGGTAAGGTTATCTTTATAAGTAATTGTTCCTACACCTGCTGCTATCGTACCCATGCTACCGTTTATTGGTATGGTTGTAAGTGCGGCAGGGGCAGTGGCTTGGGTGATATTGTATTGAAGGTTTTTAGCAGAATATCGAGCATTATTGGCAATCGAAAAACCATTACCCAAATCATGTTTCCAGTTCATGCCAAAGGCGGTTTCTCTTGAATGATTGAGTTTGGTTGGGTCAAAATCCACTACTTTTCCATCACCTAATTGGGTTGATAATTTTGCGTTTGTAGGCAGAATAATGGCTGATGTACTCGAAAATTTAGAAGAGAGCTCTGGGCTATCAAAATTATTCCCGATGAGATTCATGAAAGTACCGTTATGGTCGTTCAGGTATTTTGCGTAAAACGTTACCGTGCCCTTACCATATTTCTTCTGAATATTGGCTTTAAGTTGCCCTCCATAGTTTAAAGGATAGGCTACAACTCTTGCTCCTTGTCCGTGGCGATAAAAACCACCAATGTTATACGTCCAGCCATTTGCCAAAGGTCCCCCGATGTTAGCTTCGGTACGGGTATAAAAATTTTGTCCATCAGCTTCCAAACCAAATTTCTGACGTACCAAACCTTCCAATTTATTACCGCCAGTTTTTGAGATATAGTTGAAAATACCTCCTGGCGCGTTTGCCCCAGCAATAGAAGCCGTGCCGCCACGTACTGCCTCCAAACGGTTTATAGTTGCATCCGCTCGTAAAAACAAATCATGTGTATATGTTGGTAAGTAGATATTTGAAATAGGAAGTCCATCTTCTTGCATGGAAACATAGTACAAGCCCGACACATCTTCATTGTAACTTGGACGATTTGCCAAACCACGAGTATAAACATTGCTGCGGATTTCACCAGCGGATGAGTTTACAAAAATACCCGCCACGTTTTTCAATAATTCTGCCCCACTTCCAGCAGCCAAACGTTCCATTTGTTTGGTGTTGAGCGTTGAAATCGCAACCGACGCCTCCAAACGCTTCCGCTCATCAAACAAACCTGTTACAACCACTTCATCTAAGTTTTCGGCGGCTTCGGTCAAAATGACCTCCAAGACGGTTTGATTGTTTATGACAACCTCTTTGGTTTGGTAACCAATAAAAGAGAACACCAAGGTTTCACCATTTTTAGCGTCAAGCGAGAACCTACCATTGAGGTCGGTGGTAGTTCCTCTTGTAGTTCCCTTAATCAATGCGCTAACTCCTGGCATTTTTTCCCCTTTTTCAGAACTCACGACCCCAGTAATTGTCTGAGCACACAAATAGCCACTAATGAGCATTAGCAGCCCAAAAAGGCGAAATCCTTTTTGGAAAGACGATTTCAAAGAATAATTTTTTTTCATACTTTTGATTGATTAAATTTTGTTTAGACTTTCTGGCTGACAAATCGCGGAAAGCTGCAAAAACGTCTCTATTGGCCGTAGAGGCGTTTTTTGTTATACCACATTCATTGACTTATTCAGCGAATTTCTTGGACAAAATTACCCTATCAAACAGTACAATTCTTTATCAAAATTCTGCAAAAGACTGACAAAATCAATCCGCGAAGCGGAAGGTACACGCAATTAAACCCCTAAAAGAGGGGTTTTAATAACATTGGGTGCTGGGCATCATTGATAAAGTACGACCGTAGGTCTGAAGTGCAAAAGAAATAGCAAGCGGGTCAGAGGTTCTGTAAGACCTTGTAAGGCTATTTCATCAAACGGTATTCACTGGGTCGCATACCCGTTTGGGATTTAAAAAAACGAGCAAAGTTACCTATTTCATTTTTGCCGAGTTTATAGGCAATTTCGGTGACAGTTAAGTCGGTCTGTTTCAGTAAAACTTTGGCTTCAAGGAGCAGCATTTCATTGAGCAAATCAATGGCCGATTTACCCGTAGTAGTTTTAACACATTTGTTGAGATGATTAGATGAAATATTCAATAAATCAGCATAATCCGTGATTTTGGATTTATCAGAAACATGAATTGTTAAAGCCCTCTTAAACTGTTCTGTTATTTGAGCGGCAGCATTCAACTTTTGGGGCTTGGAGGTCTTAACAAATGGTTTTAACTCCGTGAATAACGCAAGTAAGTAGATTCTGAGAATGTCAATACGACATTCTTTGTCATTTTTATATTCCGCCAATAGCCTTTCGAGTAAATCCTCCGCATATTTCCTTACCGTTTCGTTAATTATAACCAAGGGGTAAGCATTAAACTCTAAGAAAGGGAATTCGGCAAAAAGTTCCTTAGAAGGATTCTTCTGCACGAAGATTTCAATATTGAAATGGCAATAAAAGCCTTCTACATCTTTTCTGACAAAACGGTGGGTAGTAATCTGGTGTGCAGGTGTAAAATAAAAGGTATTTTCGCCAAAATCGTACGTGTCTAATCCGCTACTTCGACTACTGATGCCTTTGGTTAGAAAAAAAAATGAATACACCGTAATTCGGCGCGGCTGCAAATCCGAGGGTAGAGGAAATTGTACCATACGGAAATAATCTTCGACCCTGTTGATGTGGAAATACTGATGAATGTTGGAGCGAATTAAAGAATCAGGTACACCTCCTTTGCCAATCAGCTCTATTTCAAGCTGTTTGGTGTCGAGAATGGGTATGTCGTGATTCTTCATTTTTTGATTTGTTTAGGACTTACACAAAATTGAATTTAAAACGTTGATTATCAACAACAACCTTGTAAAGGTTCAAAACCTTTACAAGGTTGTTAGGGTGCTTATCAGAAAATTAGCTATTTGACTGCACGTTATTAGAAATTATTTAGAGCCCAGCTCCCACGATTCTTTCAATGATTCTGACAAAAATCTAAATTCATCTCTAAAATAATAAAATCAAATTGACTTTCCGAGTTCCTTTCCAATAAAATCACAAGCCCGCACAGTTAGTGCCATCGTTGTTAAAGTTGGTCCGCACGAACCATTGGTTGGGAAACAAGCACTATCGGTTACAAACACATTGGGCGCGTCCCACACTTGGTTGTTTCCATTTAAGACAGAATCGTTTGCTTCAAAGCCCATTTTTGCCCCACCACATTCGTGGATAGCTGCACCTAAAGCTACACTTTTCTTATAATTTAGTTTAAACAATAGCCTTTCGTACCACGGCACGTCTGGCAGCAAGTCATATTCAGAAGATATTCCGAGCGGACTGATGGCAAAATCAACTTTGTAGCCATTTTCTGCTACAATTTCTTTTTGGGTAGCCACCTGTGCTTTCAAAAGATTTATTTCATTCTCAAACATACTAATATTGATGTTTGGCGTAGGAATTCCCCATTTGTCTTTTTTGTTGTTCAGAGAGACATAGTTTTCTTTGTAAGGCAACATCTCGCCATGCCCCATCAAGCCAAAGACCGAGTTCATTTCGGGTGGCACCATCGGCCGACCCACGATTCCTTGAATATTAAATCCGCCTTTGAAAGCCGGGTAATTATTGGTTTCAAGATTTTGAAAACGAGGAATATAAATACCTCCGTGATTATCTTTGGGGTTATCGGCATCTACCAACTCACCGCCAAAGTGTTTGGGGTCTGTACCAAAAATCCATGAAGGAACTTGATCCATAAAGTATTTACCTACCAAACCAGAGGAATTACCCAAACCGTTAGGGTGTTTAGTCGCTTTGGAATTGAGCATGATACGAATAGTTTCGACCGTAGATGCACACAACATTACTACGTCAGCCTCTACTGTATGCTCCATTTTGGTTTCAGCATCTATATAGGTCACTCCTGTCGCTCTGCCCGTTTTTGAATCAGTATTTACTTTGGCTACCATAGCGTTGGCTCTGATTTCAAGATTTCCTGTGGCCAAACCTGCCGACAACGAACTGCTGATGCGTTTGTGATTGGCATCTTCAGGAGTCGCTTCTTTTTTTACGTATCGCCAAGCCATCACTTTTCGTTCGGGCCATTTGGTTTCTATGGTTTTCTTGAATTCCTGCTCGGCTTTGCTCAGTCCTGCTGTTTTGATGTATTTGCCATTAGGTACAAAAGGGATGTTATCATTCGCCCCGATGATTCCGAGAAAATCTTCCACTTTTTCGTAATAAGGCAAAAGTTCATCGTATGAAATAGGCCAATCGAAGCCTACACCTTCGTTGGTTTTCATACGGAAAGCATAATCAGACATACGCAATGCCACACGCCCCCACGATAAGAAACGCCCACCTACGTTTTTGCCTCTTAGAAACAAGAAGAAATCTTTTGAAGAGGTATAAGGGTGGTCCCAATCGTTTACAAACAAAAAGGCTTTATCTTCGGAGTAAAAAGAAGCTCTGGCTTGTTTATGATGACCTGTAAGCCCTGCTTTTATTCTGGAAACCGACCCCACACTACTAAATCTACCACTGGTTTGTTGGAATTTGGCTTCGTCAAGAAAGGGGCCAGCTTCCAATACCAAGGTTTTTAAGCCTTTTTCGGCTAATTCTTTCGCCGCAAAACCACCTGTGGCACCTGAACCCACTACGATCGCATCATATTTATTTTTCATACTTATCTTTAGTTAATCAAATTTTAAATTCTCCAATCACTCTTTAATACTTCAATATTGAATAAAGCACATCCAAAGCACTGACATCTGGTAAGGCAACTGCCGAAGGTTTTTCATTAAACATCATAATCATTTTCTTTTCACCAGTATAGGGTCGCCATGTTGGTAAAGTTGTTCCGTTAGGATTGCCATTTTTTACGAAATTAACCCAGTACGACGACATCGACTTTGCCAATTGGTGGTCTTCTCGTTCCCAATCTCGCTTAAAAAACTTCAAATTATCGAAAGCAAATGGTACCTCTGCCGTATGAAAAGCCCCGTAGAGGGCATCGCCTTTGGGTTTTATGTCGTGAGCAAATCGGTATAGATACACCTTGCGCCCGTTTTGTGAATGTATGTTTGCCCAAGTGTAATTTTGTAAGCCAAAAATTACATCGCTTTCTAATTTAGCTTTCTTCACGGCTATATCCTGCTCGTTAATTGGTTCGTAAAAAGATAAGACCTTGTTGCTGTTTTCCTTGAATTGTTTTTCTACCGATGCCTGATAATCTTGCATTGTGGTGGGTAGTACTCTTTTGCCGCCTTCCGTGTTCATTTCAGCCTGTGAGCAAGATGACAGGATTATCTTTTTCTTGGCCACTATCGCAGAAATAGGCTCTGGCAACACATAGCCATCAATCACAGGAGCAAAAAATCTGTTGAGATTTTGCACTAAAATTTCGGCAGGTAAAGCCCTTAATTCTTTGATTGAAGACACATTACATTTTTTCAAGAAATTAGCACCTTCTGCTTCTTCTTGTTGTATGGAGGGCGTTTTTACAAGCGGGTTACCACTGGTAAAGCAAGCACCACTTTCGGCAATGGCTTTTTGAAAAAGCCCTTTGGCAAGCGGAGAGCTCACTAAACAATTGACACTCATTGACCCCGCCGACTGCCCAGCAATGGTAATATTAGTAGGGTCTCCACCAAAGTTTTGGATGTTTTCTTTTACCCAACGCAAGGCGGCAATTTGGTCTAACAAGCCATAGTTGCCCGAAGTTTTGGTGGGTGACTCAGCGGAAAGTTCTGAGTGAGCTAAGAATCCAAACACATTTACACGGTAGTTGATACTCACCACCACAATTCCTTTTTGGGCGAGGGCTTCGCCATCATGTATGGGTACTGCACCACTACCTCCCATAAACGCCCCACCGTGAATCCAAACCAATACACCTTTCTTGGCGGCTTTATTGGTGGAATTTGTCCAAATATTCAGATAAAGGCAGTCTTCGCTAAGAGGCTCTACTGGCGACATGAACTCCTCGGTGTATCCTCTAAAAGGTACTGGTTTGGGTTGCATGGCACTGGCGGCATATTCTGTACAATTCTTTTTGCCCTTCCATGAGGCAAGCGGCTTAGGGGCTTTCCAACGGTTTTCGCCAATGGGTGGAGCCGCATAAGGTACTCCTTTAAAAATATGTAATGTACCGTTTTTATAACCTTGTACTAACCCCTGTTTTACTTTTACAACTACCTCATTATCAATATTTTGAGCTACGACCCCAATACTAACCAGTAAGAAAAATAGGAGTAATGATTTTGGTTTCATTTGATTGATTTTTAAAACATGGCATGAGGATTAACTGGCTTTTCGGGTACAGCTTGCAACCCATCCCAGTGTTCCACTATTTTACCGTTTTCTAAACGGTAAAAGTCGGCTACTGCTCCACCGAGAGCCGTTTTGTTCATTCGGGCGTGTAAATGTATCACGGCCAAATTGCCATCTACTAATATCCGTTTGATGTCGAAAACGGCCTCTGGATTGAGAATTTCGGTTTTCAACATTTCAACAGCCGCCTCCACGACCATCAAGAATATTGGGATTGTGCTGAATGTAATTTTCAGAAACATATTCCCTGAATGCTCTTTCTACGTCTTTTTGACGATAAAAAACATCGGCAAATGCTTCAATAATTTTCCGATTTTCTGGGTTTCTGTCATTTTCTCTTTTTGGGCAATTGCAGTAAAAAAGCAACATACAAACGACTATTACAAATGCTTTTCCCTCTCTCATGTTGGTCATTTTTAAAGAAAACTATCTATCATTTTGTACGCATTTAACGAGCTTCTTCTCCTTCTACCCCTGTAGTCGAATTGTAATGTTCCATACCAAAAATGAAGTTTTTGCCAGTGCTTTGCATCTTTTGATAAATGTGTTTAAATACATCAAGATGATTGATTTCGCCTGGCTTTGGTTCAAAACGTTGGAGTACATCACCAATCTAGAAATAGCCTATTTCGTCCCAAACCAAATCAATATTGCGTTTAAGGTTTCCTTCGTTTTGTTGTAAATGGAACAAATCAAATAGAATTTTACAGGCTGGGCTATTTACGGCTTTTGCCAATAAATAGCATTGTGCCGAAGTTTTGAGGTAAACTTGGGGCGGAAAGCTGAGTGGTTCTAAAACCATTATCACTTTGTCATGGCTCGAAAATATCGGCGGCTCTTTTTAAGGCTTTCCAACACATTAGCCGTTTGGATTTCATAAGGCAACGTAGGGTCTGCGGCATCTGGCACAACGGTGACGTATTTGCCGTTGAGGCGTTTGCCTACTTCTACGGCTTGACGGCATTTGTCAAAGTATTTCTAAACTCTTCTTTTTCCCGACGTAAACGCTGCGTTGGGTGGCCAATTGACGGAGCACATCACAAACGTCCCCATTTCCATGTTTAAGTCGGAAAGCGTTTTGCCAATTTTATCTAAGTACTCAGGTGTTTGCCCGAAACGTCCTATGCCCATCAAATTGGGCATGGGTACGCCAGAAAAAGGCGTTGTCTTCAAAGCGAGTACAAGCCCAAGTCGGACGGAGGTATTTTATTTGGTCAATAAGCTCGCTTCCTGCCGAAGCGAAAGAGCCAAAATGAGGGGCATATTTGAGTTTGAAAGTAGTCATTGGTCTAAAAATTATCTGCTTGTTTATAGGCTTCTAAAGGGCATTTTCGCCTTCAATGCCGTCTATCGAATTGAAATGTCATACCATTGAAGTTTTTATCAGTGGCTTGCTGCTTTTGGTGAATATGTTTAAAAATATTTTTATAAGTTAATTTCACCTGTTCCTGGTTCGCATCGTCCAGGTTCATCGCCTATTTGGAAATAACCGATTTCGTCCCAAACCATGTCGATATGATAAATAAGCCTTCCTTCATTTTTTTGTAAATGATACATATCAAACAAAATTTTACAGGCATCTCTGTTCACAGCTTTACACAACATATACGCCTGTGCCGAGGTTCTGAGGAAAAGCTCGTGGTGGTCGGCAAGGGTTTCTATCGCCATTGTTACGCCAATAGGCTCAAAAATATCACTTGCTTTTCTGAGGGCATCAATGGCATGAGCCGTTTGCATTTCGATGGGCAAAGAGCGGTCGAAGCAATCGAGCGTAATGGTTACAAATTTGGCATTGAGGCGTTTGGCAACTTCTACACCGCTTTTGCATTTTGTAAGAAATTCCTCTAAATATTCAGGTTTGCCCGAAGTGACCAATTCGATGGGCGGCCATTTGGTGGGTGTCAGTACAAACGTACCCATCTCCATGCCTCTTTTGGCTAAAGTTTCGCCAATTTTAGTGAGCATTTCTGGCGTTTGACTACACATTCCTATACCCATTCGAGTAGAATTAAATTGTACCAAAGGCGAAACAAAACCACTGTCTTCCATGGCTTTAAAACCTAAATCAGCCATATAGTTGATTTGGTCGATTGGGTCTTTTCCTGCCGAATGCGTAAACGAACCAATATGCGGGGCGTATTTTAGCTTAAAACTCGCACCGTTTTCATGAGGATTGTTCATTTTATTGTAAAATTGGGTTTAAACATCTTGTTTTTGGCAAAAGATATTTTTTATTTATTGCCAAAAGTTAAAAAAAATAATACTTTTGGTAATAAATATTTTTTATTAATCGCCAAAAGTGTAAAATGGAAAAGTTAATTGGTCGAAAAACAGAAATTACGATTCTACAAGAAGCCTTAGCATCCACTCAGGCAGAACTCATTGCGGTTTATGGCCGCAGACGAGTGGGGAAAACCTACCTAATAAGAACCGTTTATGAATCCCAGTTACTTATCGAACTGACAGGTTTAAACGGCGTTTCAACCAATGCTCAATTAGAAAATTTTAGCCTAACCGTTGCCCGAACCTTTGATTTACCTTTACTCACACCTAAAAACTGGTTACAGGCATTTCACGTACTTATTCAGGTTTTAGAAAAACGATTAGCCTCAGAACCAACCGCCAAAAAGGTGATTTTCTTAGATGAGTTGCCTTGGTTTGATTCCCATAAATCAGGTTTTTTACCTGCTTTCGACCATTTTTGGAATACTTGGGCTTCCAAAAAAGATAATCTTGTGGTGGTTATCTGTGGCTCGGCTGCTTCTTGGATGATACAAAATATTGTCAGAAACAAAGGCGGTTTACATAACAGAATCACCCGCCGTATTCGTCTATTGCCATTCAATTTGCAGGAAACAGAACGCTTTTTGCAAAGCAAATACATTCGTCTCGACCGTTACCAGCTCTTACAACTTTACATGGTATTAGGTGGCATTCCGCATTATTTGAAAGAAATGAAAACAGGCGAGAGCGTCATCCAAACCATTGATAGGCTTTGTTTTACTAAAGATGGACTGCTCAGTTCCGAATTTAAAGACCTTTACACAGCACTTTTTGGTAATTCTGAAAAACATAGCCTCATTATCAAAACACTTGCCAATAAGCCCGAAGGCATGAGTCGTAACCAAATCATAGAAACCTGTGGCTTGTCGTCGGGCAGTGGTTTAACCAAAATCATAGACGACCTCGCCGAATCTGGCTTTGTAACCGAATATATTCCTTTTGGCAAAACGGTAAAAGACAGTATTTTTAAGTTGACCGATGAATACTCTTTATTTTATCTGAAATTCATGGAAAACAACAAAGCTTTTGGCGAAGGCACTTGGCAAAAACGCTCGCAAAGTAGTAGTTGGAAAGGCTGGTCGGGCTTGGCTTTTGAAACGATTTGTCTCAAACATACAGCACAACTCAAAAAAGCCTTGGGCATTGCGGGTGTTTATACCGAATCTTCGGTTTGGCGTTTGGTAGGCAAAAATGACACAGAAGGCACACAAATAGATTTGCTTCTTGACAGGCAAGACAATTGCATTAATTTGTGTGAAATCAAATTTTCGCTTACCGAGTTTACCATAGATAAAGCTTATGCTGAAATTTTAAATAAAAAAAGACGTATTTTTATCGAAAAAACAGGCACTAAAAAAGCTGTTTTTATCACCATGATTAGCACTTTCGGCGTTAAAGTCAATGAACATTTTTTGGGCACCGCCCAGAACCAACTAACTATGGATGTGTTGTTTGAATAATCTTCTTCCAAAGTTTATGCTGTTTTTCTACTTGGTCGAAAGCGTCGAATTCGTCTGTAAATGCCGAGCCTTCGTATTCTGAAGAAATGTAGCCTTGGTAGCCTCCTTTTTCAAACACCTCAAAAATTTTAGGGTAATCAATCGAAGGCTCGTCGCCGTTTTCGTCGAAACCATAAAATTTCCCATGCACGTGTACCACATAAGGCATGATTTCTTGCCAGTTTTCGACAGGCTGACGACCATTCATACTAAATGCCATGTTCAAACGCCCGATTTGTGGCGGTGTAGCTCCCATCGGAACTAATGTTTTAGCCAATTCGCCAAATTTGGCTGGCGTTGGGATGTCTTTATGCCAAATTTCTTTGGTAATGGTAATCATTTCATCGGTAACTCCATAAGATTTGAAGCTCGTCAGAAGTGCATCAGGAATGGCTCGCATACAAGTACCCATATCTGGCACAAAACCCAATACGTGGGTTTGCATTTGCCCAAACATTTCTGCCATTTTAATCACCGAAGGGTGGTCAACGCTGTAAGGCGTATGCAACTCAATCCCCATGATTACATCGGCTTTCTCGGCAAATGGCACAAGTTTTTGATAAACTTCGGCAGGGGCGGTAGTTTGGCAACGAAGTATTGGAAAACCCAATTTCTGAGCTGCCAAAATCTGCGGTTTGATGTATTCTACGGTTTCGTCAATGCTCATTTTTGCGTGACGTTTGATACCCACATCAATGTTGGCATCCAAAGCCACAGGTTCAAACTCGTATTTGTCGAGCAAGTTTTTCACTTCTTTTTCTGTTTGGTCAGAAACGCAAGGGAAACCTCTAAGACTCTGAAAACCAATCATTTCCAACCCTGTCCCCAAATCTCTTTTTCGAGTTTCGGCGATGACATCTTCTAAGATATATTTTCCTGAATTCCATTCGTAAGCGTAGGAAAAAAGGGAAGTAGCTAATTTCATTTTGGATTTTTGATTTCGGATTTTCGATTTACCAATATGAAAATTTCCGAAAACAATCGAAAATCGTCATTCTTAAATCTTAAATCATTTATTGACATACTAATTTTTTATGAACTAATGAACTCGCCAATAAAGGCGTAGCTTGTGGCCCTACCAGTATGTAAGGTATGTGTAAGTCGTACTTAAATTCTACATCATAGACATTGCCTTTTTCTAAAGGGAGGTTTACTTCTATCGCTCCTCTATCCAGAATATACAACCATTCTTTGTCTAATTCAGGAAGCTGGTCATAGCTATATTCATTGCCATTTGCTTTGATTTTGAATTGGCTTTTTTCGATTTCTTTGCCATTCAACTTGAGGCTAAAATCCATACATGAAAGCGGTAAAGCTCGATACCAATGTGATTGAAACTTTAGCTGAAAGCCTTTTTCGGTAGCTTCCAGAGCATCTTCTTTTACTATGTATTTGTCTAATGGACCCATTTTGATTTCGGATTTTTGATTTATTCGATTTCGGAATTTTAAAAATTAGAACACGGATTACACTGATGCAAGCACCACAGATTTACACAGATTTTTAATCTTTTTAA
>JBGAUP010000138.1:0-14803 GCA_044228585.1 Runella sp.
TCCTACGCCGCTCTCCTACAACGCCGACAATACCACCAACCCACCTATTGCCCCTACAACTGGAAATGGTACCCGAATGGCTTGGATTCCTGCCCGAAGTGCATTTCAGGCGGGCACCTTCAATGCGGCAGATGGTTCGGTACGATTCATATCTGAGAATATCGGACTTTTTAGCTTTTGTGGCGGTTTGAATGCCGAAGCAAGGTCAAGGGGCGGGGTTGCGCTGGGGATTGACGCTATTGCCGACGGGACTTCCAACACCGTCGCCTTTGGCGAAAATGTAAGAGCCAACGGCACCAATTGTGTAGTTTTTGGACAAAATTCTTTCGCCAACGCCAATAATAGTTTGGTGGGTGGTTTCAATTCAAACATTACCGACGGCGTAAGTAACACCTTTTTATTCGGGGAATCTTCCAGTGCTAATACCAATAGTGGTTTTGGATTTGGTAGAGGATTACAGGTCAACACTTTTTCCTGTACGACTTTGGGGTCGTTCAATTTAAAACAAATAGGACTCAGCACTACTGATTGGGTTCCTACCCAACCTCTCTTCATAATTGGCAACGGAACCGACGACCTATCGAGAAGTAATGCCATGATGATACTTAAAAACGGAAAAACCGCCATTGGTAACATCAGCCCCGAATCTTTTCTTCACGTTTTTGAAAGTGAGTCTGGCGTCACTCCCAGTTCAAACAATATTGCAACTTTTGAAAGAAACACCCATGCGTATATCGGAATCTTGACCCCCGAAGCCAATGAAAGTGGTATTGCTTTTGGACTCCCCTCCAATAGCCATAGCGGTGGGATTTATTATAATTCATCTGGAGACAAAAGAATGACTTTTCGAACCAATGGAAACAACACAAAAATGACCTTACTTGCCAATGGGAACTTAGGAATTGGCGCTTTTACCCCTGTCAATCCCCTTCATATCCATAATGCTGCAGGAGTAGAAGCCCTGATGCGTTTCACCAACCTCAATTCAGGGACAACCGCCTCCGACGGCATCGAAGTAGGCTATCAATCAGACGGTACGGGCAAGTTTTTTGTGAGAGAAAACAAAGGATTAATCCTCGGAACCAACAACGCCACCCGAATCAATATTTTGGCTACGGGTGAGGTGGGTATTGGTACAACACCCACTGCCAAATTAGATGTGGATGGCACAACAAAATTAGGGACAAACGGAACCGTACTCAACGAAATCATCAAATTAACCGTCAATGGCGATATAAGCTCAATTACCTCCTTAAATGAAGGCTCTCTCTCCTTGTCAGTCCCCAACGCCGCCACTAATTCTACGGTTTATGTATCTCCCAACGGGGGACTGCCTGCGGGTCTTATTCTTTCTTATGCTTACGTTTCGGCAACCAATGTCGTTACTGTTAAGTTTTATAATGCCACGGGAGGCACTATTAACCCCGCAGCGAGAGATTTTCATATTACAGTGATACGATGACTCTATGAATTTAGCTGTGTTGCGATGGCTTCTCTGGCCATCTCGACGACTTCCTCCGCCGTTTTGCCTTTGGGTTCAATGGGCGTAAGTGCAGTCCATGATAAACTTTCAAAACTATGGAGTGGAAAAATGCCTTTGGGATTCAGCTTCCCCGTATTTTTGATGGCAATCGGTACAACCAGCGCGTTAGGGGCTTTTTTGATAAGAATAGCCACCCCGCCCACAGCAAAGGGCTTGAGTGCGCCCGTACGTGAACGTGTACCCTCGGGAAAAATCGCTGCCGAAAATTTGGTTTCTTCAATCAGCTTAGCCAATCTGGCAATTTCCATAATGGCCTGCTTGCCATCTTGCCGGTTGATGAGGGCGGCCCCGCTCTTTCGCAAATTGTAAGAAATACTCGGAATACCGTTAGCCAACTCTATTTTAGACACAAAAAGGGGATAATTTTTACGCAAATACCAAATCATCCCCACAATGTCAAACATACTCTGATGATTGGCAATAAATATCAAAGGTCGGTCGGTGGGTAGCTCTGTTTGGGCCTTAAACTCCAAGCGTGTTCCCAATATCCAAAGTCCATGCAACAAAAAACCGTTCAGCCCATGCACTGATTTTTGGTGAATTTTTCGACTAAAAAAATTGAAACATACCACCTGAATCAAATGAAAAACAACTAACACTAAACCAAAATATAACAAGTAAATACTACTCAAAAAGTAATCAACGATTTTTTTCATTCTGAATATCTTATGACATTTTACGGGGCAAAATTAATCAAACATTCTCCTTTTTCGGTTATAAAGTAGAGCAAGTAAGCCCCAACTTTGTAAAAAATAATTTACCTTCGGGGGATTTTCCAAAAGCAAAAGCAATTTTAAATCCTCAATTATATGCAACTTCCCTCCAGCCGTATAGAGGTAATGAAATTTATCGGACAAAAGATTGATGCAGTCTATGATGAATTTCTGAAACCCATCGAAACCCTCTGGCAGCCTTCCGATTTTTTGCCAGATTCGACCGATGAAAACTTTTTGGTGGACGTAAAACTCCTCCAAGAAGCCGCCCGCGAACTCTCTTACGATTACATTGCCGTACTCGTAGGAGATACCATCACCGAAGAAGCCCTTCCGACGTATGAGTCGTGGCTGATGACCGTAGAAGGGGTAAATCAGCAAGACCACGAGCAAAGCTGGACCAAGTGGATTCGGGCTTGGACTGCCGAAGAAAACCGTCATGGTGATTTGTTGAACAAATATTTGTACTTGTCGGGGCGCGTAAACATGCGTGCGATGGAGGTTTCAACACAATATTTAATTGCCGACGGGTTTGATATTCAGACAGGTACTGACCCTTATCGCAACTTCGTTTATACGTCGTTTCAAGAATTGGCCACCAACATTTCTCACCGTCGTACGGCAACCCTTGCCAAGCAATGCGGCAATAATTTACTTTCTAAAATGTGCGGAGTCATTGCTGCCGATGAAATGCGCCACGCCAAAGCGTATAAGTCGTTTGTAGAGAAAATTTTTGAGGTAGATTCCTCAGAAATGATGCTCGCTTTTGAGGATATGATGCGCAAGAAAATTGTAATGCCTGCGCATTTTTTGCGCGAAACGGGGGTCAAAATCAGCGAAACGTTTAGTCATTATTCCGACGCGGCTCAACGACTGGGTGTTTATACTACTTACGATTACATCGAAATCATGGAATCATTGCTGATTGAGTGGCAAATTGACAAAATCAGTGGACTGAATGGCGCAGGTGAAAAAGCACGCGATTACTTGATGGCTTTACCTACTCGTTTACGCCGCGTAGCCGAACGCACCAAAATCCCCAATTTGGACTATAATTTCAGTTGGATTTCTGCCTAACTATCGTTTTAACTAAGAATCCCTATAAGCTATTGGAGTCAAATAGCTTATAGGGATTCTCCATTTACCCATCTTAATTGTTAAACCACTTGCTTCCTTTGTGCCGCAAATTTGTGGTTGGAGGTTGGTTTGTGATTGGATAAACCTTCAATCCTAACCGTCCCTCCATTGCTCTCATAATCGTGCTGAAAGTGATGTAAACTTTCCATAACGGAGTGGTCAACCAATCGAGTTTTTTGAAGGTCAATGATAACATTAAAGCCAGGAGGAATTTCTTCTAATTTACGCTTAATACCCAAAAAATTAGAGAAAATCGCCGCTTTGTCAATTTCTACTAAATAGGTATCTCCCTCAAAAGAGACGATAGTAGGTGCTTTAAAAAATGAACTAATCGGTGTACCATTGAAGGCATGAATAATCATTTTCAATAAAATACCCGCTGCAATTCCTACCAACAAATCTTCGTACATCGTCAGAAAAATTGTCACCAAAAAAATGGCCAATTGCTCCTTACCAATGCTGAAAGTATGGATAAATTCTTTGGGATGAGCCAATTTTATCCCTACCGTAATCAACATAGCCGCCAAGGCAGTATTAGGAATAAGTTCAATCAAGTGCGAAGCCAGCAAAACAAATACTAAGATAAAAAAGCCATGGAAAAAATTGGCCCAACGGGTCTTGGCTCCATTGTTTACGTTGGATGAACTACGTGCTACTTCCGAAATCATGGGTAATCCTCCCAATATGGCAGCCAATGTATTACCCACTCCCACCGCAATCAAGTCCTTATTGGCATCCGATTTTCTTTTGTGGGGGTCTAATAAATCAATGGCTTTAACCGTCAGCAATGATTCCAAAGTACCTACCAAAGCAAACATGACCACGTACTTGACAAAAACTCCCGTTTGAGCAATACCCGAAAAATCAACGTTTATTTTGATATTTTCTAATAAGTTTCCAATGTGAACCAAAGCATAAGCTGGCTCGGTATGTTGGAAATCCATCATTAATTCGGCAGGAATAGCAATAATCAAAACCATCAAGGGGGCAGGCACCATTTTCACATACTTGTTCTTAATATAAGGCCAACCCAGCATAATGGCCAAACTTACGACTCCAATTAGCGTAGCTTTAGGGTCAAGGTTAGCGACAAAGTGGGGAATAGATGCCAACAATTCGAGAGGGCCCTTCCCCTTCGTCATAGCAGGGTTTACATCCAATAAAACGGGGATTTGTTTGGCAATGATGATTAATCCAATGGCCGCCAACATTCCGTGAATAGCCGAAAGTGGGAAAAAATCAGCCAGTTTACCTAATTTGAATACGCCAAACAGTACCTGAATCAAGCCTGCCACCACCATGGCCCCAAGTGCCAAATGCCAGCCTGTTTCGCCCCCGCCAAAATCAGCTACTGCCCCTGCCACGATCACAATTAACCCAGCAGCAGGGCCTTTGATGGTAAGGCGAGAGCCTGCCAATAAACTAACTACTAAACCACCAATGATGGCCGTAATGAGACCCATTAGTGGCGGAAAATCCGACGCCTTGGCAATTCCTAAACTCAATGGCAGTGCTAATAAAAATACAATAAAACCAGAGGTTGCATCGGTCGAAAGATTCTCTTTCAAACCCGCTAATCCATCCGTTGGAATTTTACTTTTAGGGTGTGACATCTTTTGGGAAGGGAGTTCTGTGAGACAGTTATTTTATGTCACAAAGTTGCTTTGAGCGAATTAAAGGGGTATTAAGGGCAAATTAAAAACGGGTTAAAAGAATATAAACCCTACGAAGATCGGTAGGCAGTTTCGTGGTAAGTTTTGGTATGAGGCCCCAGAAAAATACGTCCGTAGATACGCACGATAGCAATACCCCCAAAAACAAAGCTCATCGAACTAAAAAAAGCCAAGAAAATCTGGTCTTCGTGAATATGGCTAAATACCAAGTCTTCGCCAATAAAAGTGGGGGTAATGGGAAAACCCATCAAGCCCAAAGCAGACAATAAAAACACCAAAGCAAGTTTGGGGTGTTCGTAAACGTGTCCCGCAAATTGATTTAAGTCAATCTCAGGTTCAAGTTTTTTAAGTCTTCTCAAAGATACATAGCCAATAACCCCAGAAATCACTACTCCACTCAGATAAAAAATAGCTTCTTCAATACTAAAATGCTCGTTGAAAGAAATCGCCAAAGTAATCCATAAGTGGTTCATAATCAATAGTAACCAGCTCATTTGTGGGCTTTTTCGTTCTGAGTATGACTTTAGCACCATCAATAAACCGATCATGGAAAACACAACAGGCAAGTAGAGATGACTTCCCACAGGAAGTTTGTCTTCGTTGAAATACGCAATGACGCCCATCAAAAACGCAGGAATAAACAAAAACAGAAGGCGATTGTGCGTCAAAAAATCAAGTTTTCTACCAATTCGTCTGAGTGGTTTCCAAACAATGTAGTTCATAAATGAGTCCAAATTCCATTCTTTCAGGCTCAAGAGATAGATAGAATACTCAATTTTTTTAGGGAGCGAATCCTCAAAAGTGTGATGGCGAGGAACATAATTGTAAAATTGTTCACGAATCAAATAACTTACTACCGATGGAGACACCAACAGTTGATAAGTCCGTAAGAAAGCATTACCCGCAAAGTGAATTAATGCAATATTTTCTAATCCGAGGGAGATTTCGATAAAAATCAGCCCTATCTGAGCGATTGAGGCATAGGCCACTTGGCTTTTAACCGACGACTGCACCCGCGCAATGAGTGTAGCGATGATACTTGTTGTACGTCCCATGAAAAAAGTGAGAATTCGGATAGAGATTTGCTCCTCCCAAAAAGTTAACGTACGCAGCATGAGAAACACCCCGAAATGCACCGAAAGCGACCCGTAAAAAATAGCACTCGACGGCGTTGGGCCTTCCATCGCCCGTGGCAACCAAGCCGAAAAGGGCAGTTGAGCCGATTTGGCTGCGGCAGCCAACAAAATCATCAATGAAATAAAAATCCCAACCCAACTGTGGTTTTGGAGATGCTCGTGAACCAGTTCATAATTGCGGAGTTTCAGAAAAGTAATGTTTTCGTGCCATAAATGATGACTTGCCCACATGGCCAAAATCAAACCTACGTCCCCGATTCGATAAACCGAAAACACCTTGATGGCATTCTTGACGGGCAGATAACGGTCACGGTAAAACGCAATTAGCAAAAAAGAAGAAATACCCAAAATTTCCCAACCTACAAACAATGTTTCAAAGTTTCCCGAAAAAATAACTACGTTGTAACCTAAATAAAAAAATAAAATAGTGTTAAAAAAACGCTTGTAGCCCGTCTCGCGGTGTAAATACGCACGGCTGTAAATGGTGACCAAAAAAGACAAAAAAGAACCTACCAAAAGATAAATAGCGGTGATTTTATCAAAACAGAAATCAATAAAAAACTCATATCCCACCGACTTAAAAAGTACAAAATCCCTCAAATCAAGCGTAGGAACTCTATTAAAAATCCAGAAAATAGAAAATCCAACCGCACTAATAAAATGCAACCCCACTGTCACAAATGCGACACGAGAAATAAGCGTTTCATTTTTGGGGGGGCAAAGCAAGCTTATAATAAAACCTAAAAGCGGAATCAATATAAAAACGTGAATGAATAATACCATGATAAAGTCTTATTTGATGAAATAAACGGGAAAGTTTTCCTGATGCGATTCTAATAGAGTGGCAATGTCTGAGACCACATCAACCGTCTTTTGAATAGGTTCATACATCACAAAGTCGCCTTTTTTAAACCAATAAAAGTCATGAGTTTCTGGCTCAACCACTACCAAGTGAATCCATTCGTTCATAAACCACTCGTAAGTCGCCGCTGACTTTTTGATGGATTCTAATACCACTTCGGGAAAATGCTCCACAATCACCAACAACCGTAACGGGTCGTGTACTTCAATCATTTGACTGGGCAAGCCTGGTCGTAAATCACCATCAATGCCATTGGCTACGCCAAAAAGCCCCATCACATTGTGTGCCAACTTCGTACCTGCTCCTAATTTGGAATTATCAACGCGAGAGAAGTAATACTCCAAATTAATGCCTCCACAGACGGGTGCTACTGCATTCAGAATCGTAGTGAGGTATTTGCCTTCGGGATCTATCTGATAATCGTAAGAATTCATAAACGACCGCCTATCCAAAAACAAATCTTTCGACAACTCTCTTCTTCCTACCACACACAGCGCGTTGGTGGCGTGATTGAGCTCGGGTCGAGGTTCAAACAACGATACGGAGCGTCGGCGAACTTTCTCGTGAATTTTTTCGGGACTCAGCTTGGTATCAATGGATTCAAATCGTCGAGACCTTTCTTTGGCGTTAAAATCAAGTGCTTTTGTAAAAATTAGTTCATTTCGACGGTGATTTTCAGCATTTTCAGTCGTAAATGAGTTGATGTCATAATAAGCGATTTCGTCGCGGGTAGTATCGTGCAAAGCCCCCAAAAACTGAGTTTCTTGAGGTATGTCTATTCCCCTCTCACGCAGTAATAGCCTTACTTTGGGATGATTGGCCATAAAACTCACCACCCGCGCATTGACCGAGCCTGGCCTGCCCGAACACGCTCCACAGTCATAGCCTGCATAGTGCGTATTGTTGACGCTTGTGGAACCGTGTCCCACTACGTAAACGATAGGGGCAAAATCTTTTACCAGCCCAATACTTCGCAAAAGCCCTTCTACTCTTTGCGCCATTTCCTCTATCGTAAAACCTACCTGCAATCCATCTTCTTGGTCATCAAGGCTTTTATTCTCAATGGTCAGCTCCGAAAACTCCTCCATGTGTTTAAATGACGAACTCGTGGCAGGACTCAATGAAGGTCTAAAGATATTGAGTGCCAGTTTCAGTGCCGACCAAAACCCAAGGGTTTGGGAGATGAGCCAGCCACTCAGCAGGGTATGCGTATGTTTGGTAAAATGGAGGTCTCTTTCTCTTTTCTCTTTACTATCAATCTGTTCTTTAATCAAAAATTTCGGGGTTACGGGAGCAGGGCATTGTTTTGTAACCGAATTGGCGTGTTTAGGTTTGTAATAAAACTCCACCCCAAAAAAGCCGGGCGTGCCAAAGGTCTGACAATGAGGGTCGAATTTTTCGAGATAACGCCTTATCGAACATTCACGGTCATCAATACAAAACAATGCCTGAAAACTCTTGTACGAAATGAATCGTTGCGTGTCTTTTTCCAATCGGATTCCTGCCAATACTTGGTCATAAAAACTCCACTCAAAGGCTTCTTGCCAGATAGCAAGCGCTTCATCCAATTCGGTTTCGGGTACTTTTGCAAAAATAAAAACAGGTTTCTGCTCCAAACGACTACCGAGCGGGGCCCAGTTGCCACCGTATTTTTCGTCGAGTGTATCTATTTCCAGTAGGAGTTCAAAAATAATAAGCTCGCGAAGCGTTATTTTTTTTCTGTCCAGAAGCAATTGCGGCTGATCTTCCACTGCCGATACCATACCCGACCATCCTTGGTGGGCAAATTGCTGATCAAAAAGATATTGCTTGTACAGCGACTCATCACCCACTACAATTTGTAGCAAATCAATGATTCTACAATTTTCGTTTAGCAATAATTTTTTAGCCCTTTCGGTCTTAAAAAAACTCGTAAACGTGTTGCGCTCCATTTCTCTGATCGAAGCAAGAAAACCTTTGTGTGCTACTGGAAAGCCCCAGATAGAGATTCCTTGGTCGAGATAACTGCACAGAATTCTGAAAAGCAACGGATGAACTTGTAAATCTAAATCTATGCGGTAGATTTTTTTCCAGTTGTTCCTCAATAACCCTATTCTCCCCACAATGGTAGAATCATATTCCTTTGAAAGCAGTCTATCTTTCCATTCTCTTGTTTGTTCTGCTCCTTTTTTATCCGCAATGACTTTGTCAAGAATTTCCTCACTAATGCGTTTCGTTTGGTAAAGTGTCCGGTATTCATCAATTGTGAGCGACACCTTATAGCCAAAAATAGCCGACGCATTGCGAATTGCTTTATAGAAATTTTGGTGCTGAAATGCGTGAAGGGTATTGTGGTGAATAAAATCTTTGAGGGGAGCCTGAGCGGGCAAAAAGTGCTTCAATTCATGGAGAACTTCGTGTTCTTCAAAGAGTGCATGATGTGTTTTCATCCCTACTATGATGTGTTTTATGCAAAAGTCTATTCAATCCATTAAAAGCAAGTTAAGGAAATATTAAAAGCAAATTAAAAAGGTAGCACCACCATAAATTCAGTCCCCTTACCCACTTCCGACAAAACCGTAATATCTCCCCCGTGAAGTTTGACAATTCGCTGAGTTAAAGCCAACCCAACCCCATGCCCTTTGACGTATTTAGACGAATCAGCCCGATAAAAAGGCTCAAAAATATGTGGTAAATCGGACTCTGAAATCCCAATACCATCGTCTTCAAACGCTATCTCTATTCCATATTCTTGGATGTATAAAGTCACATTGACCCTGTGGTTGTTCGAGTATTTACAGCCATTTTCCATCAAATTGATAAACGCCGTTTGAAGCAGGGAAGCATCCCCTTGTATTTCAAGTGCTTCCTCTTCTTCGGGAAATTCGTCAAATTCAATTTGAATGTTATAATGGGGCGAAACACTAAGTAGCATCTCGCGGGCTTGCCATAGTAAATCATCTATCCTCACTGGGCGAAAATTAAACTGCGAGGTGTCGTCGTTGAGTCTTGCAAGTTCGAGTAATCCATTGACCAAATCACGCATTTTTTTCACTTCTTCAATGGCCTCTTTTATTGCATCTTGATACGCCTCTGGTGTACGTTTTTGAAGTAACGCCACCCCCAACTGCCCCATCATAATGGTCAAAGGAGTACGCAATTCGTGCGAGGCGTGTGAGACAAAACTACGTTGAGACTTGAAAGCATCTTCGAGCCGTGCCAACAAATCATTGAAGGTGTCTGCCAGTTGTGCCAATTCGTCCTTCTGACGTCCTGCTTTAAGTCGTTCGTGAATATTACGGGCTGAAATATTTTTTACTTGCTCAATGATTTCCGAAACGGGGCGTAGGGCATCCCCCGCAAATAGCCAACCCGCCAACAGCACCAAAAACAAACTCACAGCCCAACCCGTTATTAAAATATTACGCAGTCGCTCCAATTTACTAAAGCCGTACAAGTCAATAGCATAGGCTATAACAACGAGTTTCTGCCTCCTTTTGTCTATATAAGGCACACCGATAATTTCTTTTTCACCATCTTGCTGCCTAAAAACTTTCCCGTTTCTTATACTTTCTAATAAGTTAACATCAATGGAGAAAGGTTCTTTCCCACTGTCATAAACAACCTGATTTTGCTCATTATAAACCGTTACTTCCTCCTTATACATCGCTGTGAGGTTATTCCGATCAATAGCGTGCAATAGTTCTTCAGTGATACCACCCACATCCTCTAACAGTCTTACGGTTGTAAGTGCCTTTTCTTGAAGGCGTTTGTTGAATTCTTGCTCTCGAAACTGATTGTACAAATAATACACCGACAACGAAAAAACCAACATAATGGAGGCTACCAAAACAGCAAATAGAATTGTCAATCGAAGGCGAATGTTCATGAGTCTTTCATAATATAGCCCATCCCAACCACTGTATGAATGAGTTTTTGGGGGAAATCGCGATCTATTTTTTTGCGTAAAAAATTGACATACACATCAATCGTATTCGTACCCGTATCAAAATGAATATCCCATACCTTTTCGGCAATATCCACTCGAGACACTACTCGTCCACGATTACGCATAAAATACTCCAGCAACCCGAACTCTTTGGCTGTCAACTCAATACGATGGCCACCTCGGCGTGCTATACGCTCATTAAGATCTAACTCCAAGTCGGCTATTTTCAATACATTGGTGGTTGGTACCCGTTCTATATTACGTTTTTGAAGGGCGCGAAGCCGCACAATTAATTCCTGAAACTCAAAAGGTTTTACCAAATAATCATCGGCTCCTGCACCAAATCCCATTAGTTTATCATTTAGCGTACCCATTGCTGTTAGCATTAAAATCGGTGTTCTCACATCCTCTTTTCGGAGTAATGTAGCCAAATCAAAGCCATTAATTTTGGGTAGGTTCACATCCAATACAATCACATCGTAGTGATTTGAAAAAGCCAAACTACTCCCTACCTGTCCATCATAAGCCACATCTACCTCCCAAGCTTGCTCCTCTAACCCTTTTTTTATAAAACCAGCTAATTTTGGTTCATCTTCAACAATTAAAACTTTCATATACAAACAGTTGCGTAGTGGACAAATAAAACAATCGAGCCTTCAATTTTAAAGATAAGTATTGTTCAAATGAAATTTTCGTCGTGATTTTAACAAGGTTTTAATAAACAAGTTGCAAAACCCAAGTTAGTCGGTTAGAAGTAGGCACTCGTCGGCAAGTTACTCTTTTTTGTCTATTGTATTCTTTTGATATAAACTACCTGCACTACATTTGGTATCATATATTTATATTCTTACCCAAAAAATTA
This sequence comes from Runella sp., assembly GCA_044228585.1. GTDB lineage: Bacteria > Bacteroidota > Bacteroidia > Cytophagales > Spirosomataceae > Runella. The sequence continues at coordinate 11,855 of JBGAUP010000138.1, forward strand.
CAAAAATCCCCCCCAAAGTATGCGTATTTCTCCTTCTTTTATCCGTTTTTCAACCCTATGGATAGGTGTGTTGGGAGTTGTGGCTACCACCTATGGCCAATCTGCTCCCCCCGAAGAAAACCGTTTTACGAAAAGTATCCTAACTGAAAAGTTAGATGAACCCATGGAAATGACTTTCCTGCCCGATAAACGTATTTTGTTTGTAGAACGGAAGGGAAATCTGAAAGCTTATAACCCCAAAACCAAAGAAGTAAGTGTATTGGCTACCATTCCCGTTAATACCAAATACACCAACCGTCAAGGCCAAGTACGCGAAGCAGAAGAAGGTCTTATGGGCTTAATTGCTGACCCTAACTTTGCCAAAAACAATTGGATTTATATGTATTATGCCGATCCTACCGACAAAAAGCACGTTTTGGCACGTTGGGAATTGAAAGGCGACGAATTGGTGGAAGCCTCTAAAAAAGTGGTCTTGGAAGTGCCCACCCAACGCGAAGAATGTTGCCACACAGGTGGCGGAATGGTGTTCGACAAAGTAGGGAATCTGTATTTAACCACTGGAAATAATACCAGTAATAGCAACTCTGACGGCTATGCCCCCATTGACGAACGCCCCAATCAAAGTACATGGGATGACCAGCGTGGAGCAGCCAATACGAACGATTTGCGCGGTAAAATTTTACGCATTACTCCCCAACCCGACGGCTCTTACAAAATCCCTAAGGGCAATTTATTTCCTGAAGGAACTCCTAAAACACGCCCCGAAATTTACACTATGGGTCACCGTAACCCTTGGCGTCCTACACTCGACAGTAAAACGGGCTTTTTGTATTGGGGAGAAGTAGGTCCCGATGCTTCGCAAGATTCGCCACGTGGCCCACGTGGTTATGATGAGTTTAACCAAGCCAAAGGCCCAGGCTTTTTTGGATGGCCTTATTTCATCGGTGATAACAAAGTGTATGCCGACTGGGATTTTGAAACGAATAAAATTAAAGAAAACTCTAAATTTGACCCCGCCAAGCCTATCAACGACTCTCCCAACAATACAGGTTTGCGCGAATTGCCCCCTGCCCAAAAAGCCTTCATTTGGTATCCTTATGCCAATTCCCCCGAATTTCCTTTGGTAGGTAGCTCTGGTCGTAGCGCAACAGGTGGCCCCGTTTTCCGTAAAGCTGATTTCAAAAATGCCCCGCGCCCTTTCCCTGATTATTATGAAGGCAAATGGTTAGCTGTGGAATTTATGCGTGGTTGGATCATGGCCATTACCATGGACGAAAACGGCGATTACAAATCCATGGAACGTTTTATGCCCAGCGAAAACTTCAGCAGTGCCATTGACATGGATTTTAGTCCCGATGGTGATCTGTACGTATTAGAATATGGAAGTGCTTGGTTTAGAGGAAATGACAATGCTCGTTTGGTAAAAATCGAATACAACGCAGGCAACCGCACGCCTATCGTACAGGCATCGGCTGATAAAAAAGCAGGCTCTGTGCCTTTTAAAGTCGCGTTTTCGTCAGAAGGAACACAAGACTTTGATAATGAGTCGCTCAAGTACGAATGGAAAATTACTTCCAAAGCAGGTCTTTTCAAAACCTTGAATCAGCCTAATCCCGTTGTTACGTTTGATAAACCAGGTACATACAAAGCCACCTTGACCGTCACCGACCCCAAAGGAGCTAAAAACAGCCGCACGCTTGAGATAAAAGCAGGTAACGAAGCCCCAGAGGTAGCATTTGAAGTCACCAAAGGCAATAAATCGTTCTTTTTCCCTAACGAAACCATCGAGTACAAAGTAAAAGTGAACGACAAAGAAGATGGCAGTTTGGAGAATGGAAAAATATCGCCAAACCAAGTAGCCGTCAACCTTGACTACATGCCCGACACCTTCGACCCCATTGAGATTGCTTCCAACTACAAGGGAACCGATGCTTCAGTGCGTTTCAATACAGGCTATAAATTGATGAGTGCCAGCGATTGTAAATCTTGCCACATTGTGGACAAAAAATCGGTAGGTCCAAGCTACAAAGACATTGCTCAGAAGTACAAAGGTGACGCCAGTGCTCCTGAAAAATTAGCTCAAAAAATCATCGCAGGCGGCGGCGGCGTATGGGGCGACCATGCCATGAGTGCCCACCCACAGATTTCGCCCAACGACGCCGCTACCATGGTAAAATATATCCTGAGCTTAAGTGAGAAACCGCTTCAAGCCCAGACGTTTCCTACCAGCGGAACACATACTACCAAAGTCCCAGCAGGTGAAAACGGGCGTGGAAGCTACGTACTACGGGCTGCTTATACCGACAGAGGTACAAAATTGCTTTCTCCTTTGATGTCTGAACACATAGTACACTTGCGCAACCCTTCTTTAGACCCTGCCAAAGCCGATAAAGCCAAAGGAACAGAATTGTTGATAACGCCTTCAAAGTCATTCAACATGCGAGGTACGGATTCTTATATTGGTTATAATCACATAGATTTAACAGGTATCAAGCAAATTGAAATCTTAGCCCAAGCCACTACCCGCGTGGGGGCATCGGGGGGCATCGTAGAAGTACGATTGGGCTCTCCTACTGGGAAACTCATCGGTACAACGTCTCCTGTTGTGGTCAAAGACCCAACATTTGGGCCACCACCCGCAGCTGCTACAACCGCAAATGGTAATAAACCAGCAACTCCTCCAGCTGCAGCAGGTGGTGGTCAGCGAAGACAGATGGGGCAACAAGCGGTGGCTAAAATCGAAACTACTGAAGGTTTTCATGATGTATATTTTGTTTTCAAAAGTGCCGATGCTGCACCTAATCAAATCTTGATGTCGGTGATGTCCATTCAGTTTCAAAATACAATCCCTAATTTATAACTAACCTATGCACTGCCTGAACCGCCCGTCGGTCAGGCAGTTTTACCAAGCTTTCTTGACGCTCATGCAAAATCGTAGAACCTTCCTCA
>JBGAUP010000139.1:0-15143 GCA_044228585.1 Runella sp.
GTTTATTTTCGGCTTTATACTTGTAGGCAATGGCCCAGCGCGGACTTTTGGCCGTGAACCCTAACTCCTGCTGTTGGGCAATGGAATTGACTTTGACAACAATTCCGTCGGTGGCCAGTGGCAAACTATGACGTTTTTCTTCCCATTCGTGAATATAAGCTAATACCTCCTCAATGTTAGCGCATTTTTTCCAACTCGGTGAAACGTTGAATCCCCAAGCCTTCAGTGCATTGAGGCTGTCAGAATGGGTCTGAAAAACAGGTTCATCCGATAGGAAATAATAAACATAGCAATCTAAGCCGCGCCGCGCTGATTCAGCCGAGTCTTGTAGTTTAAACGCCCCTGAGGCTGCATTGCGCGGATTAGCGTAAGTAGTTTCTTCGGCTTCTTCAAGTTCGCGGTTTAATTTTTCAAAAACATGAATGGGCATAAAACCTTCACCTCGTACTTCAAAAAGCCCCAGCCCCCCAGCCCCCAATGGGGGAGAGATTTTAAGGGGTAAAGTCTTAATGGTCTTTACATTGGCTGTAATGTCATCGCCTCGTGTACCGTCGCCGCGTGTGACGGCACGCTTTAGTACGCCATTTTCGTAGGTCATACTCAGCGAAATACCGTCGAATTTTAGTTCACAAACGTACTCATAATCAGCTCCATTGAGACCTTTACGCACCCGCTCGTCAAAGTCCCGCAAGTCTTGCTCGTTGTAGGTGTTTCCCAATGAAAGCATGGGATAACGGTGAACAACTGTCTCAAAATTTTTGGTAATAGTGCCACCTACCCGCGTTGTAGGAGAATCGTCGCGCTTTAAGTCGGGATGTTGGCGTTCGAGTTCGCTAAGCTCCTCTAATAATTTGTCAAACTCAAAATCACTGATTTCGGATATATTATCTTGATAATAACGCTGGTTATAATGATTGATTAAATCAATGAGTTTATTAATGCGATCGCTTGCAGACATGGTACATGAGGAGTTTTGTCGTGTTGCGAAGTTAGGGAAGTTGAGGATTTAAACAAAAGGAGTCTAATAAAGATGAAACGATTTCATTTTGTCTTAAAGGCAGATTCTTCTTTACTTTGTATCCATGAACAATCCCCAAGCCAACAACCCGCTTCATGGCATTACACTCGAAATGATGCTCAACCATCTCGTAGCTCACTACGGATGGGAAACCATGAGCGAATACGTGAATATCCGTTGTTTTCAGTACGACCCCAGCATCAAGTCGAGTCTCAAGTTTCTGCGCAAAACTCCTTGGGCAAGAGAGAAAGTCGAGAATTTATACTTGATGAGTTTGAATGATTAGCTTTTAAGACGCACTGTCTTGCTCTCGAATCGTTGTGATTAGTTTTTTAAGTGCAGCTTGTCGTTCGGGCGTAGTCTCGGGAAAACTCATCTTCATATTTTTCAATTCTTCGATTAAAATTTGCCCTACAATGAGCCGCATGTTTTTCTTGTCGTCGGCTGGAATGACATACCAAGGGGCTTTTTCGGTAGCGGTCGCATTGATAGCGTCTTCGTAGGCATCCATGTATTGGTGCCAAAAAGCCCGCTCTTTGATGTCACCTTCTTCAAATTTCCAATTTTTGGATGGGTCTTCAATCCGCTCTATCAGCTGTTTACCTTGTTCTTTTTGAGATACATTCAAGAAAAACTTAATAACCCGTATGCCATTGTGGTACAGGTATTTCTCAAAATTGACAATGTCTTGGTAGCGCTGTTTCCATACTTTGTCTAAATCTTTGGTCAATTCAGTGGGAAGTTTTTGTACTTGGGTCAAAATTTCGGGGTGAACTTTTACGACTAAGACTTCCTCATAGTGGCTTCGGTTAAATATCGTAATATTGCCACGCTCGGCAAGCTGTACAAAATGACGCCATAGAAAATCATGGTCAAGCTCGGTTTCGGACGGGCGCTTGAACGAATGGATTTTTACTCCTACGGGGTTTACTCCCGATAAAACGTGCTTGATGGTACTATCTTTTCCAGCAGCATCCATGGCCTGAAAAATCACCAGTAGGCCGTAGCGATTATGGGCGTGCATCAGGCTTTGAAGTTCATCCATTTCCTTACGAAATCCCTCCAGTTGAGAGGCATAGTCGGTCTTATCCTCGTAGAGGTCGCCTATTTTGGTATCCACTTTTTTGATACTGAACTTCTGATTCCCATCGTATCGAAAATCATTGATATTGAATTGATGAGCCATAGAGTAGAAAGTTATTAATGTTGGGTGAATTGGAATGCAAATTAAGATTTTGTTTCGTGTATTTTTTGAAAACAAACGATTTAGAAATTTGGAAGCTAAACAAATTTTTGTCGCATTGATTTTTTGCCCATTTACAATCCATACAATGCCAGCTGCAAAATCTAAGAAAATGAATTAAGCATAGTATTTAATGGGCTTTTAATCCTGCTTTTAGATAGATTTAATACTGCCACGCTACTTTTGTCAAGCAAATTAATCTATTAGAATACAGTCTATGAAAACAAAAAAGGGGAAGCCCTAACCACCAGCCTACTTGGCTTACTTGAAGTCCTCAGAGTGTCGTCTTTAAGATACTCTGAGGCACAAGTTTTCTATACACATGGTTGTAAATCAAGTAAAAATTACAGACTCATGATTTTAAACAAATGGCTATTTGCCGTAGGAATTACGGTCGTAGCTGCCTGCCATGCCAATGCGCAAAATGATACTCTACGCCTTACTTTACCCCAAGCGGAAGAGTTGTTTGTTCAACGTAACTTTGTTTTGCTCGCCCAAAAATACAACGTAAACATTGCCGAAGCTGCTGTGCAACAGGCTAAACTTTGGTACAACCCGAATCTATTTGTAGAGACCAACCTGTTTAATGGATACAGCGGGAAGTTGCTTCCTTACGGAAAAAATAACGACCTTTACAATCCTACCTCAGGTGTCATAAACGCTCAGATTCAACAGATTATAAGCCTGAGTGCGACACGAAGTAAGCTGGTAAAGTTGGCAGAAACTAACGTATCACTGCAACAAATGGCTTTTAATGATTTAATGCGCACGGTTCGCTATGAGCTTGCGCAAACATTCGGCAATTTAGCCATGGAGCAGCAAAAAATTCAGATGCTTGAGCTTCAGGGGCAGCAATTAGAGCGTTTGTTGGCCGCTTTTCGAGCACAGCTCAAGTTGGGCGTCATTGCTCCTTATGAAGTAACGCGTTTGGAATTAGAACAAAAAAATTGGGAAAGTGACCTAACGGTACTCCAAAGTCAAATCAGTCAAGAGGAGGCTATCTTGCGGGTGCTATTGTCACAAAATGGCTCAACGTATATTATTCCCGTTCAAGGGCCAGTAAGTTTTGTAAACTTGGCATCTCTTCCCAATCTTATAGACCAAGCCTATGCCAATCGTCCTGATTTGCAAGTCGCTGACAAACAATTGGCTTACAATCAACAAAATTTAACCTATCAAAAAGCGTTGGCTACTCCTAATTTATCCTTAGGGGTTGATTACCAGCATGTAGGTGGCCCTTTTCCTAACTATGTGGGAGTTCAGGCATTGATTGATTTACCCGTTCGTAACAAGAATCAGGGTAATATTCAAGCAGCCCATTTTAGCATAGACCAAGCCCGCCAAGGTCAAAATTTTAGTCGCTTGCAAGTAGAACAAGACGTAGTGAGTGCCTACCAGCAATACCAACAAGCGCAGCGTCTGCAAGCCAAAATAACTCCCGAATACCTACAAAGTATTCAGGATATTTCTAAAAACGCCACCGATGATTATTCGCGTAGAGTGATTGATTTGGTGAGTTTTATTGACAAAATAAGGGCGTACAAAGAGGCTCAAATTAATCTTATTGAGCTCAACAATCAGGTTTTTCAGTCACAGCAACTGATGAACTACGTAACCAGCTCCAACATATTTTAAGCACATTTCAATTCTAATAAACAAATGAAAACCAGCGTATTAAAGTGGGTGCTTCTATTGCCTGCGTTGGCTCTAATGTCTTGCCAAACCGAAAAAAAGGTTGAAGAACCCAAAACCAAAGACACCGACTCCGCTTTTCGTACCGATACAGTGCAGTTGCTCAACTACGAACAGGAATTGCAATTTACGGGCCAAATCTCTTTTGACCAAAAACAAGTGGATCGCATTTATCCCATGGTAAGCGGCAACGTATTGGAAGTCAATGCCGAATTAGGAGCCTACGTTAGACAAGGGCAAGTATTAGCCAAACTTCAAAGTGCGGACATAAGCCAGTATTTGAAAGAGTATAATACTGCAAAGTCAAACTATGATATTGCTAAACGCAACGCCGACAACGTAGAACAATTGTATAAAACTAAGTTTTCCTCAGAAAATGATTTGGTCAATTCTCGAAAACAACTGGAGATTGCAAGTTCAGAATTAGAACGCTCTTCGCAGGTTCTAAAAATGTATGGTACCTCATCGAGTGGTAGCTCGTCGAATGGTAGTCAGCCGCTGTTTACAGTAAAATCGCCCGTGAGTGGCTATGTGGTAGAAAGAAATGTAAATCCCAATATGCAAATTCGCTCAGATAACGGCAACAGCTTATTTACCATTTCTAATTTGTCGGATGTGTGGGTACTTATTAATATATACGAATCTGATATTCAGTCGGTAAAGATTGGGCAAATGGTCAATATCTCGACCCTTGCCTATCCCGACAAAGTTTTTCAAGGACGTATTGACAACATTAGCCAAGTGGTGGACAACGATAGTAAAGTATTGCAAGCACGGGTGGTGTTGTCTAACCAAGGTGGACTACTCAAGCCTGATATGTTTTGTACGGTCAAATTGCATTTAGAAAAGCCTGAACGTTTTTTGGCCGTCAATCCCAAATCAGTGATTTTTAACGAAGATAAATACTTTGTCATCAGAGATAAAGGCAATGGCAATTATGAATCGGTACCAGTAGAGGTAGTAAAAAGTACTTCTAAATATAGCTACCTTAAAGGTAATTTGAAAGACGGCGACCAAGTTGTTACCGAAGGCGCATTGTTGTTATTCAACGAATTAACAGATTAATACTTTTGCCCATAGTTTTCTTAGCGAAAGCGAGACTAAATAGTTCCTTGTTTTGCCAAGAAGACTTGGGCGGGAGTTTCTACTACCATGAACAAATTCATTAAATCCATCATCGGCTTTTCGCTCAAAAACAAAGGGATTGTCTTTTTTGTGACTTTGTTGGTCGTTGTGGCTGGAGCAGTAAGTTTTTACAATACCCCCGTTGAAGCCTATCCTGATGTTACTAATACAGAGGTGGTTATCATTACGCAATGGTCAGGGCGCAGTGCCGAGGAAGTAGAACGCTTCATTTCGATTCCTATCGAAACCGAAATGAACTCTATCAGCCGTCGTACTGCTATCCGCAGTGTCAATTTATTTGGGTTATCGTTCATCAAAATTATTTTTGAGGACGGCGTGGACAATTTCAATGCCCGCATGGAAGCAAGTCAAAAGCTTTCAAACGTGGATTTACCCGAAGGCGTACATGCCGAAATCCAACCACCCGCGGGGCCTACAGGAGAGATTTTTCGTTATACACTTTCTTCAAAAACAAAAACGGGTGTTGAACTCAAAACGTTGCAGGATTGGGTCATTCAGAAAAACATCAAAGCGGTACCTGGCGTAGCGGATGTAGTGAGTTTTGGGGGAAAAGTCAAAACGTTTGAAGTAAGTATCAATCCTAATTTGTTGACCAAGTATAACCTGACGGCTTTAGATGTCTATGGAGCCTTGCAACGAGCTAATGTCAATGTAGGAGGCGATATTTTGCGAGAGGGGCAGCAGGCTTTTGTAGTGCGAGGCATCGGTATTGTCAAAAACGTACCAGACATTGAAAAAATCATTGTCAAAAACGTCAATGGCGTTCCTGTCAAAATTGTCAATTTAGGGACTGTGCACGAGTCAAATTTAGCGCAGTTAGGCATCGTTGGTCGCGACAACCACGACGATGCGGTGGAGGGAATTGTGCTGATGCGCAAAGGCGAAAACCCAGGACAAGTATTGCCGATGCTCAAAGATAAGATTGCGTACCTCAACTCCACAGTCTTGCCCAAAGATGTCAAAATTAAGGTATTCTATGACCGTACTGAACTCAATAACCACACTATGCACACTGTGGGAGAAAACGTGTTTCTGGGTATCACACTCGTAACGGTCATTTTGCTAATTTTTCTGGCTGATTGGCGCACTACTGTCACCGTAGCGTTGATTATTCCACTGGCGTTGTTGTTCGCCTTTATTCTGATGCGGGTTAAAGGGATGACCGCCAATCTGCTCTCTATCGGAGCAATTGACTTTGGTATTATCATAGACGGTGCTGTTGTAATGGTAGAAGGGTTGTTTGTGATGTTAGCTCATTGGGCAGAAAAAGAAGGTATGGCACAATTTAATAAACGTGCCAAACTGAGTAAAATCCTCAAAACGGCAGTCGAAATGGGAAAATCTATTTTTACCTCTAAGCTAATCATTATCACAGCTTTACTTCCTATTTTTTCTTTCCAGAAAGTAGAGGGAAAACTCTTTAGTCCATTGGCATTTACAATTGGTTTTGCACTGCTGGGAGCGTTGCTATTGGCATTGACTTTCGTCCCTGTTTTGAGCAGTATCTTATTGAATAAAAACGTAAGAGAACGTCATAACCCGCTCATTAAGGCATTAAACAATGCCTATTCGCCACTACTCGACCACGTTATGTTGCACCCAAAACGGGCGATTATCACGGGTATTACGGCACTACTACTCGCTTTAGGCGCTTTTCATTTTGTAGGTTCAGAATTTTTGCCTCAGCTCAACGAGGGTTCTATTTACGTGCGGGCCAGTATGCCGCTCAGTCTCGAAAATTCCGCCAGGTATTTGAGCAGTTTCCAGAAGTACGCGGTGTGATTTCCCAAACTGGCCGTCCTAACGACGGTACTGACCCAACGGGCTTTTTTAACCAGGAGTTTTTTGTGGATTTGTACCCTAAAGAAGAATGGAAACGAGAAATCACTAAAGACGAATTGGTAGCTCAAATGCAAGCCAAATTAGCGGGTTTTAAAGGAGTTGATTTTGGGTTTTCGCAACCAATATCCGATAACGTCGCAGAAGCGGTTTCGGGTGTGAAGGGTTCTATTGCGGTCAAAATCCAAGGCGATGATTTGAACGTGCTGGACAAAAAAATCACGGAAGTATTCAACGTACTTAAAACAATAAAAGGAATAGAAGATTTGGGCATATTTCGTAATTTAGGCCAACCCGAGCTTCGAATTACGCTCAATCCCGACAAAATGGCGCAGTACGGAATTGATGCTGCCGATGCCAACGCCGTAATTGAGATGGCTATTGGAGGCAAGGCTGTTAGTCAGGTGTATGAAGGTGAACGAAAATTTGATATGCGTTTGCGTTACGACCAAGCGTTCCGCAGTTCGATTGAGCAAATCGGTAACTTACAGGTACCCACGCTCAATGGTGGTAAAATCCCACTCAAGCAAATTGCAGACATTGGTAATGTGGCTGGCCCAGCTTTTATCTATCGAGAAGATAATGCTCGTTTTATTGCGGTCAAATTTTCGGTGCGTGGCCGTGATTTGGGAAGCACCATTGATGAAGCCCAACAAAAAGTCAAAGCAGCGGTCAAACTGCCTTCAGGTTATGAAATGAAATGGAACGGAGAATTTGAAAACCAACAACGTGCTCAAAACCGCTTAGCCTTGGTTGTTCCTATCAGCTTGATTTTGATTTTCTTTATCCTGTTTGTATCGTTTGGCAATGCGCTCGACTCCATTTTGGTGTTGCTTAACGTTCCTTTTGCACTTATTGGAGGAATTGCTGGGTTGCTGTTGACAGGCGTTAATTTTAGTATCTCAGCGGGGGTAGGTTTTATTGCTCTATTTGGGATTGCGACCCAAAACGGGGTTATTCTTATCAACAATTACCACAAAAATCTCAAATCGGGAATGCCGCTCATTGAATCCATCAAGGAAGGTTCTAAGTCTATGTTACGCCCTATTGTGATGACGGCACTGATGGCATCACTGGGCCTATTACCCGCTGCTATTTCGACAGGAATTGGTTCTGAAACCCAAAAACCACTGGCCATTGTGGTGATTGGCGGATTGATTACTGCCACGCTACTGTCCCTCCTGATTTTACCGACTGTTTATGAGTGGATCTACAGCAGTCGTGAGAAACGGAAGGCATTGATGAACAATCAGTAAAAAACATTCTTCAGTAGTCTGTATTCATAAATTAGCAATCGCTGTTTGAACTTTCAGGCAGCGATTCTTTTTGTATCAATATATCTATTCTTCTCTCAGGTCTCTGTTATGCGTCTTACTTACCTAAAACTCGTCGCTACTGTTTTTTTCTGGGGTACCAATTTTGCGGCGGGTAAATTTGCAGTTCAATCTTTAGGACCGTATGCCACGGCTTTCTTACGCTTTATGGTAGGAGCCTTATTATTGATGGTGGTTTTGTACCGTACCTACAGCCCCATTCCCAAACTTACCAAACCGCAGTGGGGATTGGTTATAGTTTCTGCCATTACTGGCGTGTTTCTGTACAACGCTTTCTTTTTTACGGGGATACAGTACTTGCCTACGGTGCGGGCGTCGTTGGTCATTGCGTTTGCACCTATTTCGATTACGTTAGGAAATTCGATTTTTTTTGGTGAGAAAGTTACCCTTGTCAAATGGATAGGAATTTTTGTGTCAATCTTGGGGGCCGCCACCGTTCTTACCCACGGCGATTTTTCAGCATTTCTTTCTACTCAGACTTGGGGATTCGGTGAGTTACTTATCATGGGGTGCGTACTCAGTTGGACCGTTTATACCTTGATAGGCCGCATGGCTTTGCGCAACATCCCTGCGTTGTCATTGAGTGCTTTTTCGGCCTTGATTGGGGCAATTTTGTTGTTTATTCCTGCCTTGCAACACGGCTTGGTAGAACGATTGTGGAATGCCCCTTGGCAGGCATTGGCAGCCATTGTATATATGGGTGCTACCGCTACTGCTTTAGGATTTATTTGGTATTATGAAGCAGTGCAAAAAATAGGAGCAACCAAAGCGGCGGTAGTCGGTAATTTAACCCCTGTTTTTGCGGCACTCATTGCCGTAACGCTTTTGGGAGAAGAACTCACTTGGACAACTATTGTAGGGGGTATATTGGTACTATTGGGGGTGTGGCTGACTACACAAAAGTGATTTTTTGCAACAAGTCTGAGGGTGTTTTCGTTAAACTTTTACGAACTCAATCAGTGGAGATAAACGTACATTTGCCATGAAAATCAAGTATTTACTTCTATTGGTTAGTCTGCTAATCGCGATTACCAATGCTTGTAAGGAAAAAGAAGAAGTGACAAAACCTGTCGAAAAGGCATCGTTTGATTTGATTCAAGAACGAATTCTCACGCCTACCTGCGCTAGTGCGGGCTGTCATGCTTCGGAGCAGGAAAATACCTTCAATCAACATGGGTTGGTATTGGCTACGGGTAAATCGTACGATTATTTGGTGAATAAAGACCCCAAAAATCAAAATGCACTTGACGATAAACAGAAACGAGTTGTTCCTTATTTTTCGTTGCAAAGTTTATTGTTTCACAAACTCAATTGGGATGGAAGTACCCATCATGGTGGTAAAACCTACGGAAGCCCCATGCCCTTGAACGGGAAAGCACTTTATAAAGGCCAAATTGAGTTTGTGCGGCGTTGGATTGAGGCCGGCGCACCACGGACTGGTAGCGTAGCCGACACGACTTTACTCAATGACAAAACCCCCAGTTTTCAATAGACAAACAGTAATTCCTACTTTGTATTTTAAGCACTTTAATCGCACACGAATTTCACTGATTGGACACGGATTTACATTGATTCCCATCAAAAATTCTTGAAAAACGGTGTCTTATCCGTGTTCTCTTTTTCAAAGTAAGAATCGCTGATAACCCAATCCGTTTTTTAGGGGGCTATAATTTCTTGGTTTCTACGTAAAAATTTTCATCCACCAAGACCGTCGTTGTTCCTTTCTTGACTTTTGCTTCTTTCCACTCCGCAGTCGGATAAATCACTTTCCACTCTTTCCCCTCCACTTTAAACTTGATTGGCATCGCGAACCCCGCCACGCAGTTGGTCCAACGATAACGGAGTTTTTTGCCTTCCAACTTATATTCTAACACGGGAATTCTAACATCGCGAAGGTATTGGTCAAATACTTTGGCCAGATTAATGCCTGCTTGCTGACTCATATAGTCTTCAATTTGCTTAGTGGTCACTGTTTGGTGGTAAAAAGTCTGGTTCAAACCTCGCAAAATGCCGCGCCATTTTTCGTCATTATTCACGATTTGTCGAATCGTATGAAGCATATTCCCCCCTTTGTAGTACATATCGCCCGAACCACTACGATTGACATCATAGACGCCGATAATGGGTTTGTCGTTGCGAATCAACTTTCTACAACCAATCACGTATGCCGAACCCACTGCTTTGCCGTGGTAATATTCGGTGTAAAGATTCTCGGAATAGTTGGTGAAACTTTCGTGAATCCACATATCAGCCATGTCTTTGTAGGTGATGTTATTGGCAAACCATTCGTGGCCCGATTCGTGAATGATGATAAAATCCCACTTCAACCCCCAGCCCGTAGCCGATAAGTCGCGGCCAAGGTAGCCATTTTGGTAGCCGTTGCCATACGTAACCGAGCTTTGGTGTTCCATGCCTAAATACGGTACTTCTACCAACTTATAGCCATCTTCGTAAAAAGGATAAGGGCCAAACCAGTGTTCGAAAGCCTTGAGCATGGGTTTCACCTGCTGAAATTGCGTTTTGGCTTTTTCGAGGTTTTCGGGTAAAGCATAGTACGACAGGTCTAATTTCCCTTTTTCTCCTTCAAAGGTTTCTGTCCAAGATTCATAGTTCCCAATGTTGACATTGACACCGTAATTGTTGATGGGGTTTTGGACGTACCAATGAAAAGTACGGGTGTTGTCGGGGTTTTCAGTAACGCTTCGCAAACGACCATTGGAGACATCCATGAGGGGTTTAGGAACAGTCACACTGATAGCCATGCTGTCGGGTTCGTCGTACATGTGGTCTTTGCAAGGCCACCATACGCTTGCGCCCAATCCTTGGCAGGAAGTAGCCACAAAAGGCTGTCCGTTTTTATCACGTTTCCAGGAAAAACCGCCATCCCAAGGGGCGCGTTTGGCTACCTGCGGACGCCCGCCGTAGTACACTACAATAGATTCTTGCGCTTGAGGGACTTGTTTCTTGGACAAGTTGACAAAAAAAGCATCTCCATCGCGGCGGAAAGAGAGCTCTTGACCGTCTTGCGTGATTTTGGAAATAGTAAGTGGACGCTGTAAATCAATTTGTAAGGTTTGGCTGGGCTGCAGTACTTTGTAGCGTACCGTCACATTACCTCCAATCGTGCTATCGGCGGGATTAATTTTGACGTTTAGATGATAAAACTGTAAATCCCACCAAGCCCTTTCTTTGGTGATACTACCGCGCAGGGTGTCGTCGTGGGTGTAGATGTATTTTTGGGCGTAGGTAGCCACTTGGAAGAGAAAGAGTCCTAAAAATAGGGGAAGCAGCTTCATATTTGATGCTTTTTGTCGTTCGGGAAAACTTTAATTTTTCAACACGGCAATAATACCAGTTTAAGGTCAAAAAAAAAATCTGAGCGGGATTCCCGCTCAGATTTTCATTCTTTACTCAACGTTATGAAAAACTCTACTTTTAAGACGTAAGTAAAATCATACAGTCACTGCATTTCTTGGAAAATATTTTAAGCAATCACAACGCAGTCGCCGCGCTCTACTTCATGTTCTACTTTTTTGTATTTTACATCTTTTACCACGCGCCCGTCGCGGTACTGAACCGTTACTTTTTGATTTCGGTCGGCGATTTTGATGGCGCGTACAGGAGCTTGTCTTTCGGCTTGACGAGCGGCGTAGGCGTTGGGGCCTCCCGTAACTTCCTCATATTCGTCATCGTGGCGATTAGTTTGGAGTTGGGGTTCATTTCGACGGACAGGACGCTGCGCTTGTTGTTGTGGCGGTTCTTCTTGGGGAATATGCGCCTTCATCAAAAAGCTAATTGTTTCAAAATTAACTTTGGTCATTAGTTTTTTGAACAACTCTACCGACTCAAATTTATAAATCAACAACGGGTCTTTTTGTTCGTAGGCCGCGTTTTGTACCGATTGTTTCAAATCATCCATGTCGCGGAGGTGTTCTTTCCACTCTTGGTCAATGAGCGAAAGTACCACAAATTTCTCCATTTCGCGGATGATTTCGCGTCCGTTGGTTGCAATTGCTTTTTGCAAATTAACCCCGATTTGTGTGCCTTTGATACCATCAGTAAATGGAATGACGATTTCCTGAATGGTCGCACCACGTTCTTCCGAAATTTGCTTTAACACGGGCAAAACTTGCTCGGCAATAAACTTATTTTTGGCAGTATAATGTGCCTCTGCGGCATCGTACAGGCGTTGTACCCGTTGGTCAGGTTTGAGCTTGTTGTATTCGTCGCGAGTGAAGGGAGGCTCAATACCAAAGTTGGTGATAGCTGCCAGCTCAAGTTCTTCGTAATTTCCTTCGGTGTTGGTGATGACTTCGTTACAAACATCGTACAGCGTATCTGCAATATCAATGGCCAAACGGTCACCAAAGAGTGCATTGCGGCGGCGTTTGTAGATATTTTCGCGTTGCATGTTCATCACGTCGTCGTATTCGAGCAAACGTTTACGCGTACCGAAGTTGTTTTCTTCTACTTTTTTCTGCGCTCGTTCGATAGATTTTGACACCATCGAGTGCTGAATTACTTCTCCTTCTTCCAAGCCCATGCGATCCATCACTCCCGCAATACGATCAGAACCAAACATCCGCATGAGTCCATCTTCCAACGATACAAAGAACTGAGAAGTACCTGGGTCTCCTTGACGACCTGCCCGCCCACGCAACTGACGGTCAACACGGCGGCTTTCGTGACGCTCGGTACCCACAATGGCTAATCCACCCGCTGCTTTAGATTCGGGCGTTAGCTTAATGTCGGTACCCCGTCCTGCCATGTTGGTAGCAATCGTTACAGTGCCAGGTTTTCCCGCTTCGGCTACGATTTCGGCCTCTTTTTGGTGCTGTTTGGCATTCAAAACTTGTGCGGAATCTTACGCAAGGTAAGCATACGACTCAGCAATTCTGAGTTTTTCGACCGAGGTAGTACCCACCAAGACAGGGCGGCCTTTGGCCACAAGCTCCACAATTTCATCTACTACGGCGTTGTATTTCTCCCTTACCGAACGATATACTTTATCTTCTTCGTCTTTTCTTACTACGGGGATGTTGGTAGGAATACTTACCACGTCCAATTTATAAATCGTCCAAAACTCGCCCGCTTCGGTTTGGGCGGTTACTGTCATACCACAAAGTTTGTGGTACATGCGGAAATAGTTTTGGAGCGTTACTGTGGCGTAAGTTTGGGTTGCATCTTCCACTTTTACGTTTTCTTTGGCTTCCACGGCTTGGTGAAGCCCGTCCGACCACCGACGCCCTTCCTCGATACGCCCCGTTTGTTCATCCACAATCTTGACTTTTCCATCCATCAAAACGTAATCCACGTCGCGTTCAAAGAGGGAATACGCTTTTAGCAACTGCTGCACCGTGTGTACGCGTTGGGTTTTGACGGAATAATCGCGGATGATGGCGTCTTTTTCGAGTAGTTTTTGCTGCTCATGGAGTTCTGTGTCGGTATCTACGGCATTGAGAGCGATAGAAAGGTCGGGTAAAACGAAGAAATTAGGGTCTTCCCCTTCGCCTGTGATGTAATCTAATCCTTTCTCGGTAAGCTCAATGCTATTGTTTTTCTCTTCAATCGTGAAATACAAGGGCGCATCGGCTTCAGGCATCAGTTTTTGATTTTCGGCCAAATAAATCTTCTCCGTTTCTTGCATAAGGGTTTTCATCCCTGTTTCGCTCAAAAACTTAATGAGGGGTTTATATTTGGGGAAACCACGATGGGCACGAAATAGGGCCAAACCACCCTCTTTTTTGTCGCCTGCCGCAATCCTTTTCTTGGCTTCGTTCAACAAATCGGTGACTAAGCGTTTTTGGGCTTCTACAATTCGGGCTACGCGAGGCTTCAGTTCGGCGAAGTCTTGTTCATCGCCGCGCGGAACGGGCCCGCTGATAATGAGTGGCGTACGGGCATCGTCAATCAAAACGGAGTCCACCTCATCCACCATAGCAAAGTGGTGTTTACGCTGAACGAGTTCTTCGGGCGTATGCGCCATGTTGTCGCGCAGGTAGTCAAAGCCAAACTCGTTGTTGGTTCCGTAGGTAATATCGGCCAAATACGCCTGGCGACGCGCAAAGGTATTGGGCTGGTGGCGGTCAATGCAATCTACGCGTAGGCCATGAAACTCAAAGAGAGGGCCGTTCCATTCACTATCGCGCCGCGCCAAATAATCGTTGACAGTGACGACGTGTACGCCTTGCCCTGCAAGGGCGTTCAAAAACGCGGGAAGCGTTGCCACGAGGGTTTTTCCTTCCCCCGTTGCCATTTCAGAAATTTTGCCTTGGTGTAGTACTGTTCCACCGATGATTTGAACATCGTAGTGAACCATGTTCCACTTGATAGGATGACCAGCCACGTCCCAAGTGGTTTTCCAGATGGCTTTTTCGCCTTCAATGGTGATATGATTTTTCTTAACGGCCAATTCGTGGTCTAAAAAACTGGCGGTTACTTCGATGGTATCATTTTCGGTAAAACGGCGTGCCGTTTCTTTGACAATTGCAAAAGCCGTAGGGAGTATTTTCAATAAAACTTTTTCAAGCTCTTTGTCGCGTTCAAGCCCAAGGGCATCTACTTTTTTGAAGAGCGTTTCTTTGGCATCTACGTCCATATCGGCATTGTCGGCTACTTGCTGGCGTAGGGCACCAACCTGGTCGTCTATGGGTTTTAACTCTTTGGCTATGTACGTTTTTAGCTCTTGAGTCGCATTACGAAGGTCGTCGTGGCTGAGGGTGCGAAGTTTGGCAAACTCAGTGTTTACCATTTCTACGTAAGGGGCAAGTTCCTTAAAATCGCGGTCAGATTTTGTACCAAACAGCCCTGTAAAACTTTTAGTGAGGAATTTTATCATTTTAAATATATAAGGTTAACCTATGGAGGCTAA
>JBGAUP010000140.1:0-14651 GCA_044228585.1 Runella sp.
ATAGAGGTGGTTTTTGCTTGGTTAGATACTTATAAAAGAATCCTTGTACGCTTTGAACAGTTAGATAAAAACTTTAAAGCATGGCTATTAATGGCTTCGGCAATGATTAATTTTAGACATACTTTCAACTAAACAACTTCTATAATAAATCTTTAGCAAATCATCAACAATTAGATGCAAGACTTCAAAGGCCAAGTAGCCATTGTAACGGGGGCAGGGCAGGGAATAGGTTTGGAAATAGCACGACAATTGGCCGAAAAAGGGGCTGCTGTCTTGCTCAATGACCTTGATTCGGAACTTGCTCAAAATGCAGCAGAAGCTATCCAAAAAACAGAAGGTAAGTGTATTGCTTATGTAGGGAACGCTTCGGAGGTAAATTTTGTACGAGAAATGATCGCAGAAACAGTCAAAGTTTTTGGGAAACTCACTATCGTTGTAGCCAACGCAGGGATCACCACTTTTGGTGATTTTTTTGACTATGAGCCAGAATCCTTACAAAAATTGTTGGATCTGAATATTCGCGGCAGCTTTTTTCTGACCCAAGCGGCAGCGCGGCAGATGCGTACACAAGGCGAAGGAGGCCGAATTTTACTAATGTCGTCGGTGACAGGGCACCAAGCCCACCAATATCTTGCTGCCTACGGTATGACCAAAGCGGCGCTGGAAATGTTGGCTAAGAGTTTGGTGATTGAACTATCTCCCTACGGCATTACTATAAACGCCGTTGCGCCAGGGGCTACAATGACCGAACGTACTGCCGAGGATCCAGAATATTCCAAAACTTGGGGGAAAATCACGCCTACGGGACGGCCTGCTACTGTTCAAGATATCGCTCATGCCGCCCTATTTTTGGTTTCACCTATGGCAGGGCATATAACAGGCCAATCATTGGTTGTGGATGGTGGTTGGACAGCAGTGAGTCCCTCACCTTATGGTGGTTGATGGAAAAGTCATTGATTATTTTTCTTACTACTGCCTTAATCAGTTTCGTAGGGTCACTACAATTAGGCCCTGTCAATCTGACGGTTATTCAATCTGTTTTACGACATAATCTCCGTACTGGTCTGCGGATAGCGTTGGGTGGGTGCTTGCCCGAAATGATTTATGCAGCTACCGCGGTATGGGCAGGAAGGTGGTTAGAACAGCATCAGAATGCTTGGAAACTTTTGGAGTGGAGTGCCGTGCCGTTATTGTTGGGTTTGGGAGTTGTTATTTTTATGACTCCCAATCGCCCGATTAAGCTTGAAAATACACGAGGACGGCCATTCTCTTTTATGAAGGGGCTTATTGTTGGTTTACTGAATCCTCAGTTATTTCCTTATTGGTTAGTGATGTTGGTACAATTTAGCATGTATCAAATGCTACGTGTACAGACCATACCAGAGCAGATTGCCTTTGTTGTAGGCGCAGCCGTGGGAGCATTTGGGCTGTTAGTAGGAGTAGCCTACCTAACCGCTCATTTTCGGGAAAGTTTATTAGAGAAACTTGGACAATTTAACTTCAATCGCTTTTTAGGGGCTTTATTCGTTCTATTAGCGGTGGGGCAGTTGCTGAAATTGTACTTGAAAACTTAAAATGAAAAAGCGATAAATTGCCTAAACAATTTATCGCTTTCTGTATGCCGCTACTATTGATTGTGAATGGTAGTGGGGAACTATCTTTTACCGTATTTTTTAAGGAATTTGTCAACACGACCTGCTGTATCAAGCAAAGTGTTTTTGCCAGTATAGAATGGGTGCGACTGTGAAGTTACCTCTGCTTTGAACACAGGATAGGTTTTTCCTTCAAATTCAATGGTTTCTTTGGTAGGGGCGCAAGAACGGGTTACGAACTTGTCATCGGTTGCTAAGTCCCAGAATACGATTTCTCTGTAATCTGGATGGATTCCTTTTTTCATTTCTGTATCAGCTCTTTATGATGTTACGATGCTTTGTTTCAAAACGGGACGCAAAGATAGTAACTTTTTGAAAATCAAAAAAGTATCTAAAAAAAGAAGTTGGTAAAAAATATTTAAATTGCATCCAACAGACTAAAAACATGACAAATCCAAGTATTCACTACCGTGCCTGTAACTTATGCGAGGCAATTTGCGGCCTCGAAATCAAATACATAGGTAATCAAGTTATCTCCATCGTAGGGGATAAAAATGATTCGTTCAGCCGAGGTCATATTTGCCCCAAAGCAGTAGCCTTGAAAGATATTTACGAAGACCCTCACCGCCTTCGCTATCCCGTAAGGCGTACTAATGAGGGTTGGGAAACAATTAGTTGGCAAGAAGCTTTTGACGAAATCGCTACTAAACTGAAATCCATTCAGCAGCAATACGGCAACAATGCCGTGGCGATGTACGCAGGAAACCCTTCAGTGCATAATTCAGGCACTTTTTTGGCAGGAACGGGATTGATGCGGGCTTTAAAAACAAAAAATATTTTTTCGGCTACTTCCACCGACCAACTTCCGCACCATTTTGCTGCTTGGCAGATGTTTGGGCATCCCTTTTTGCTACCTATTCCCGACGTTGACCATACGGATTTTTGGTTGATTATGGGGGGAAATCCTATTGCCTCAAACGGCAGCTTGATGACCGTGCCCGACGTAGCCAATCGCCTCAAAGCGATTCAACAACGCGGGGGGAAAGTGGTAGTAATTGACCCACGTTATACCGAAACCGCTGCCAAAGCCGATGAACACCATTCTATTCGTCCTGGAACGGATGTGTTTTTGCTGTTGGCCATGCTTCATGTGGTTTTTGCCGAAGGTTTAGACAAATCGCCTGCTTACATTACGGGTTTAGAAGAACTCAGAGAAATTGTAGCAGGATTTTCACCCGAAAAAGTAGAAAATCAGACGGGTATTAAAGGCATTACGATTCGAGAAATTGTAGCGGCTTTTACAAAAGCAAAATCGGCCGTGGCTTATGGGCGAATCGGACTTTCGACCCAAGCTTTTGGCGGGGCTTGTCAGTGGTTACTGAATGCTTTCAACGTTGTGACGGGTAATATAGACAAAGTTGGCGCAGCTATGTTTACCCAACCCGCAATGGATATTTTGGCTACCTCAAAAGGGGTTTACAACAAATACAATCGCTACCAAAGTCGCGTGCGAGGACTCCCCGAATTCATGGGCGAACTACCCGTGTCGGTCTTGGCCGAAGAAATCCTAACCGAAGGAGAAGGACAAATCAAGGCTTTTATTACAAGCTGTGGAAACCCCGTTCTTTCGACCCCCACCGGACGCCAACTTGATACGGCTTTTGAAAAACTCGAATTTATGGTGTCGGTGGATATTTATATCAACGAAACTACCCGTCACGCTCATATTATTTTACCACCTGCTACGGGATTGGAAGTAGCTCATTATGATTTGACTTTCAATGCTTTGGCGGTAAGAAATGTCACCCGTTTTTCAGAACCACTGTTTGCCAAAGCCGAGGATGCAAAGTACGATTGGGAGATTTTTCAAGAACTTACGGCGCGGTTGACGGGTGAATACAATGCTAATTTTGAACCGCAAGACCCTCACGCTAAAATAGATATGGGCTTGCGGTTTGGGGCATATAAATTAAGTTTGGACGAACTCCGACAATATCCCCACGGAATAGATTTGGGGTCTTTGAAGCCTTGTTTGATTGACCGATTACAGACCATCGACAAGAAAATACATTTGGCTCCTGCTTTGCTTACCAAAGACCTACAGCGTATCCAAAAAGCCTTGGAAAATAGCCAAACAAGCACTGACTTTGACCTGTTGCTCATCAACCGTAGGCACTTACGCGACAATAATTCTTGGATGCACAACTCCGAACGACTCGTAAAAGGGCGTAACCGCTGCACCTTGCTCATGCACCCCGATGACGCCCTACAACGCAATATAGAAGGGGGAACTACGGTAAAGATAGCATCGCGAGTAGGAGAAGTAGAGGTAACCGTAGAACTCACCGAAAAAATGATGCGAGGCGTAGTAAGCCTTCCACACGGCTACGGACACGGTCGTGCAGGCGTACAACTGCCCATAGCGCGAGCCCACGCGGGTGTGAATGTCAATGACTTGACCGATGATTTACTTTTGGACGAATTAACGGGGAATGCCGTCTTTGGGGGAGTGCCTGTACGGGTGGAAGTTTTAGAAGCGGTTGGAAATCCTGTCTGACACGACTAACTTTGTCGCCTTATAGTTCATAGCAATATGGACTATTGACTGTAAACTGGGGACTATTTAGCATGTACAAAGGCAAAAAAGTAATTGTAGTCATGCCCGCTTATAAAGCGTCATTGACTTTGGAAAAAACCTACCGTGAGATTCCTTTCGATTTGGTGGATGAAATTATTTTGGTGGACGATGCAAGTCCAGACAATACGGTAGAAGTAGCTGAACGCCTTGGAATTGAACACGTAATTCGGCACGATAAAAACAAAGGGTACGGAGGAAACCAAAAGACGTGCTATACCAAAGCCCTCGAACTCGGCGGAGATATTGTGATTATGCTTCACCCTGACTATCAATATACTCCACTGCTGCTTACCGCCATGATTTCAATCATTGGTAATAACCTCTATCAGGTGGTGTTTGGGTCGCGGATTTTAGGAAAAGGAGCTTTGAAGGGTGGAATGCCTATGTACAAATACATTGCCAATCGTTTTTTGACGCTGGTGCAAAACATATTGATGAATCAAAAGTTGTCGGAATACCATACGGGCTATCGGGCTTTTTCGGGCGAGGTTTTGCGAAATGTACCCTTTCAAAAATGTGATGATGATTTTGTGTTTGACAATGAGATGATTGCCCAAATTTTTTGGAAAGGCTACGAAATAGCCGAGGTGACCTGCCCTACCAAGTACTTTGAAGAAGCTTCTTCTATCAACTTTCAGCGCAGTATGAAGTACGGGTTGGGAGTACTGCGGGTTTCGACGCGCTATTGCTTGGCGAAGTTGGGGATTTTTAAATGGGAATTATTAGAGAAATAAAAAAAGGGCAACTTTTGACTGCCCTTTTTGCTCACTATCGACTGTAAATTATAGACTACCAACTTGTTTTAAGCATCCTTCCAGCTGATGGCACAGCCTACCGCTTTGGTTTGTGTTACTACTACAGGTTTGCCCGACAAAATGTTGTTGACGGCCTCTTCTACGTAACGTTTGGTGACACTGCTTGGGTCTTGGTAATTATCGTCAATGGTGCCGATATACTGTACTGTGAATTTGCCGCCGTCGTTGCGTAAGATAAATACGTGAGGTGTACGCGTTGCACCAAATGCTTTTGCTACCGACTGAGTTACGTCTTGTAAATAAGGGAACGAATATCCTTTTTCGCTTGCGCGTTTTTTCATATTATCAAAAGACTCTTCTTCATAATCAGAAGCATCGTTGGAGTTGATGGCAACAAGTGGGAAATTTAAAGCAGCATATTTTTTATCTAAAGCCATAATCCGTTCTTCATAAGCTTTCGCAAAAGGGCAGTGATTACAAGTAAAAACCACGATTACCCCTTTCTTATCTTTATAATCAGATAAACTGATGCTATTTCCCTTTACAACATTTTGGAGTTTAAAATCTGCCACGGTTGCTCCAATAGGATAGCCTGCGGGGGAGGCTTGTGCTTTTTTCTGCTGAAAAAACAAGGTAGTTGCCGTACCCAATGTCAATACAGCTACTAATGCCAGCCAAAATTTATTTTTCATGGTCGTTGATATATTTGACATTTTGACGAAAATTTAAGAAAAAGTCACAGAAAATCAATGAGTTCCTTCACCAAACGGCTGTATTCTAATTTTTGTTCAAAAAAGGCTTTTTTCTTTTTATGGTTGTTAACAATCAGCGTAGCGGGTATCGCTCCTGACCATGTCGGGTTTACTTTATCAATCCAACTATTGGCATCGGGTTCGTTTAGTAACCACACTTTGCTTGCCAATTTTTGGTGATTGACAAAAGGAACCACCCGTGTTGTTAATTCCTTAGCAAAATCCATGCTAATTAAAAGAACTTGCACGTTTTGGCCTTTATAATTTTGTTGAATTTCCTCAAAAGAGGGCAATTCCGTTACGCAGGGCTTGCACCACGTTGCCCAGAAATTAATGACATAGGTGGTGTCGGTTTTTTGGGTTAAAATTTTTTGTACGTCAGGCCATTTTACGACGGTTACTTGCTGAGACCAAACGTTATTTTGGCTCAGCAACAACCCCAAACCTAATAGCCCAATGACCTTTTTCATGTTTGCTATACTGTTTTACCAACATAAATTTAACACAATTAACGATAAGTTGTAACTTTCGGTGTCTTTAGGTTAAAAATATGCCTCAAATCAAAAAACTCCTCGTCGCCAATCGGGGCGAAATAGCCCTTAGAGTGATGCGCACTGCCCGAGAAATGGGTATCAAAACCGTAGCTGTTTACAGCGAAGCCGACCGAAACGCGCTTCATGTTCGTTATGCCGATGAATCGGTATGTATTGGCCCAGCCGCCTCTTCTGAGTCCTACCTTCGTGGAGATAAAATCATCGAAGTTTGTCAAAGATTGGGGGTAGATGCTATTCATCCTGGCTACGGTTTTTTGTCCGAAAATGCCTTGTTTTCGCAAATGGTCAAGGAAGCTGGCCTGATTTTTATCGGGCCATCGGCAGAAAGTATCAATATTATGGGCGATAAACTGTCGGCCAAACGGGCGGCGGCTAAGTATAAGATTCCGATGGTACCAGGTACACCCGATGCCGTTACAGACAGAGCAGAAGCCAAAGTAATAGCAGCCCAAATCGGTTATCCTGTTTTGATAAAAGCAAGTGCTGGCGGCGGTGGAAAAGGAATGAGGATTGTAGAAAACGAGGAAGAGTTTGACGAGCAAATGGAGCGTGCAGTAAGCGAGGCTATTTCCTCGTTTGGCGATGGCGCGGTGTTTGTTGAAAAATACGTAGCCTCTCCGCGCCACGTGGAGATTCAGGTGTTGGGTGACCAACACGGGAACATCATTCACCTGTTTGAACGCGAATGTTCCGTGCAGCGTCGTCATCAAAAGGTGGTTGAAGAAGCCCCTTCTTCTTGCCTCACGCCCGAAATTCGCGAAGCCATGGGCCAATGTGCCGTGGACGTGGCACGGTCTTGCGGGTATTATGGCGCAGGTACAGTAGAGTTTATTGTTGACGACAAGCTTAACTTTTACTTCTTGGAAATGAATACGCGCCTCCAGGTAGAGCACCCTGTTTCGGAGATGATTACGGGGGTGGACTTGGTGCGACAAATGATTTATATCGCTGAAGGCAAAGAACTCCAAATCAAACAGGAAGATTTGAAAATCAATGGTCACGCCATGGAGATTCGGGTCTATGCCGAAGACCCTACCAATAACTTCCTGCCCGATGTGGGTACATTACAAACCTACGTTCGTCCGCAAGGAAATGGTGTACGGGTGGACGATGGTTTTGAACAAGGCATGGCGATTCCGATTTATTACGATCCGATGATTGCCAAACTCATTACCCATGCTGCTACGCGTCAAGAGGCCATTGATAAAATGGTACGGGCCATTGATGAATATGAGATTACGGGCGTTCAGACCACTTTGGATTTTTGTCGGTTTGTGATGCTGCATGAGGCGTTTACATCAGGGAACTTCGATACGCATTTTGTGAAACATTACTACACGCCAGAAGTACTCCAAAAAGAATTAGACGAGGAAGAGGCAAAAATTGCGGCTGCGTTGGTAGCGTATTTGATGGAACAACATAGGAAACCCACCAATGGCAATAGTACTGAAACAGTCTCCGTAAAAAGTAATTGGAAAGCCAATCGGGTGAATTGGCGGTGATAATAGCCTTGACAAGGTTTCAAGACCTTGTCAAGGCTAAAACTTTAAAAAGCATACAGCATCAATCCCGCCATGGTCATTAAAAAATAAGGCACCAACGTGGCCGCGCCTGCATAATCTTGGGCTAATCGTTGCCCAAAAAACAAGCAAGTCAACGAAACTCCCCCCAAACACATCCCCAGAGCAGCCGTTGTAGGCCCAATATCGCTGCCTATCAAGAGCAAAATCAGGCCCATCAAAGAAACCAACCCAGCGGCTGTTTCCAGTAAGGTAATCACTGGCATCAATAAACCCACCGTAGAAGCTAAGGGCGATTTTTTGAAGTGGTCTTTAAAATAATCCAAATTCCCTTGGTAATGCAACACTTTATCTAAGCCAGATTGAGTAAATAAGATGCCATTGAAGGCAGCAAAAAGCAGTTTAACGAGCAATAAAACAGGAAAGCCGAGCAGAGTCATGGTTGAAAGATGGTTGTTTTGGTTGTGCTAATTAATCATTTTTTTAGCATTGTGGCTTTGATAAAGACTTAATTTTATGGTTTTTGGTAATTGAAACCCTGTTGAACAGGTTTTTAGCTTATATTTGCATCCTATCCATGATTTTTTATGTTCAAAAAGTATTTTCAACAATCCGTTACCATTTTGCTCGCCGCTCTTATTTTGGTGGTTGGGCGTGGGTATGGCTCGCTGACACATACTTGTGAAGAACATGGGCGACACTCGCATCTGATTGTTAATACCGAAAGTCAAGCGCACGAGCACAAGGGGCATCAGCACGAGAAACACCATGAAGAAGCCGAAGATGGACTTTGCCATAGTGATCACGAAAGTGTTGATTTACAGTTTGTTTCGATATATGCAGAGTCTATTGTAAAAGTTCAACCCGACTTTGCTGCTTCGTGGATTGGTTTTTCTGCGCTTCCAACTATTTATTACTTACCCGTTTCTGAGTTAGTCAATGCTGGGCTACGGGGCATCACCGACCCGCCTTTTCTTCGACGACCGTACGGGCGGCAACTGCTCGCTTGGGTACAGTCTTTCTTGATTTAGACCGCTGAAATGATGAATCATTCGTTTGGGCAAAGCACCGCTTTGTTCGTTTCATTACGTCTATTCAATTCATTTTCAATGGTTTTATGAAGAAAATCCTTTTCGTGGGGTTGATGCTTGGCGGTATTTCAGTATATGCCCAGCAGCCACTTCTCACCGATACTGAAGCGGTGGAAAAAGCCCTCAAAAACAATCCTGCGCTTAAAGCATCCAGCTTGAGTGTGCGACAAAATGAACAATTGGTTCGTTCTACGCGCAACATTCCCAATCCAGATTTGACTTTTGATAGCCCTTCAGGTACTTTTTATACGTTGGGCGTTCAGCAGTCATTTCGCTTCCCTACGGTGTATCAACACCAAAGCCGACTCCAAAACCAGCAAGTAGAACTGGCTCAAAAAGAGCAGTTGATTAGTCAAAACGACCTCAAATTTAGGGTAAGGTCGGTGTATCAGCTGGTACAAGCCGCCGAGGCGTATCGGTTGCAAATAGCAGCCCAAGATAGCTTATACGAACAGATTCGACAAGCCGCACAGCGGCAGTTTGAAGCGGGTACGATTGATAAATTAGCCCTCATTTTTGCCCAAACGCAAGCAGCAGAAGTTCACAACACACTCTTTGAAGCGGCTCATAAAGTGAGTATGTATAAAACGCAATTATCAATGCTGATGGAAGGCAAGAGCAATGCAACTGCGTCAACACAGGACTTCAACGTGCTTCCGTTTTCTGCGATAGCTCTTTCGGCTGCATCGGGCGATATTACCCAAAACCCGCTTGTGCAGGCGGCCGAACAAGTGGAAAAAATAGGCCAACAAGCCATAGCCGTTGAGCGAGCCAATGCCCTGCCAGGTTTTATGGTAGGATACTACAACCAAGCCAGCCGAGAAACCAATTTTGCCCTCCGTTGGCGTGTTGGGGTGAGTATTCCGCTGTGGGCGGGGCAGTACAAAAGTCGCATTGCGGCGGCACAAACGGGGGTTGAAGTAGCCAAACAACGCACCGAAGCCCAAAAACTAAGCCTTGCCACCGATTTACAAGCTGCTTTTGACGAGTTGGAGCATTTCAGGACAACGCTCAACTATTTTCAGACTACCGCCCTACGCCAAGCCGACGAACTGATTATGACCTCTCGTCGCTTTTTTGAAAGTGGCCAATCCGACTATGTTGGCTTTCTGAGGACTACGAACGATGCCTACAATATCAAATTAAAGCATTTAGAAACCCTCCGTTTGTATCACCAAACAGTATTGAATATCAACTATTTAACAGGAAAATTATGAAAAGCCCCCTAACCCCCGAAGGGGGGATTGTTGTCACTTTTCTTGAACAGTCTGATGTAGCGGTTGCATCAAAGTGCTTGTGGATGCCAATTTGCAATCGGTTTTTTAAGATAATCTTTATTTCGGTTCTTTTTTTCCCCCTTTGGGGGGCAGGGGGCTTTGTTTATGCCCAACACACCCACGCCGATGGCACGGTTCACGAAGACCACGCCGAAACAACCGCTAAGACAGAAACAGCGAGTGGAAAAAAATCAGAAGCAGTTTCTGAGCGTTACGAATTGGTTTTGAAATACGACCACCTTCACGCCGACGAAACAGGAAAACTGATGCTCTACGTGGCTGACCCTATAACCAATCGCCCCATTAGCAATGCAAAAATTACCCTGACGGCCTCGCTCGATAGCAAAGCAAAGTTCGACATCCAGCCCAAAGACGCAGGGGTGTACGAGGTAAATGCTACGTTTAGCAAAGAGCGAACGTTTGCCCTCACTGCCAAAATTGACGGCACCAACGGGCCCGATTTGATAATGCTTAAAGGGGTATTGGTAGGACACGATGCTTCCGACCATGCTCAAGAAGAAGCTACCCCTACGGCCTGGTATCAAAACCCCTACATGTTGGGGATTGGCGGGCTGGCATTGGGGATGTTGCTGATGTTTTTATTGATGCGTGTACGCAATAAAAAACTATTGATGGTACTCTTGATAGTAGGTTTGATGGTGCCAAGTGCCATAGAACAACCCAGTTGGGCGCAGCACGTTCATGCCGATGGTACTGTGCACGAAGACCATGCCGACGAGGAAAGCACAAAAACGACGACGGGCCTGTCCAATCAGTTTGAAGTCCTCAAAGAAACCCAGTTTTTGTTTGGGGTATTGACAGAGAAAATAGAAACGGGAAATTTTAAAGAAACCACCCAACTCTACGGTACCGTGATACCCGCTTCTTCGGGGATGGCAGTGGTTCAAACCCCGCAGATAGGGCGGATTGTGTCGCTTACGGCCCGTGTAGGTCAGCGCGTAGGTAAAGGGCAAATGTTGGCGGTAGTAGAACAGACCCTCGATGCCAGCACTCAGGTAAACCTGCAAGCCGAGCGCAACAATTTGGAAGTGGAGCTGACCGCCGCTCAAAAAGAATACGATCGCTTGAAAAAAATCGAGGACATTGCCGCCAAGCGGGAGTTGACGGAAGCAGAAGCTCGCCTGAACAAAGCCACCGAAAACCTCAAAGTGTTTAACAACATCGCCAAAAATGGCAAAGGCAACAGCCGTTTGGTAGCGCTTACTGCCCCTATTTCGGGAGTCATCGCTCCGTTTTCGGTGGCCATAGGCTCTACGGTAAGCGTGGGAGAAACGCTTTTTACCATTACCAATCTCAACAAAGTGTATGTGGAAGCACAGGTTTTTGACCAAGATGCCGATAAAGTGATGGCAGGCAAAAGTTTTGAAGTACTCTGTCAGAGAGATGCACCCAAACATCAAACCAACCGAGTGCGATTGTTGTCATCGGCGCAGATGGTCAATACCAATCAATCGCAAAAAGTGCTGTTTGAAGTAGAAAACCCTAACGGTGATTTCAAAATAGGCGAGTACGTAACGGTGCGAGTCAAGGCCGCCCAAGACACCCGCACGCTGGCCTTGCCCAATGCCGCCTTGAATCAAGTCAATGGCAAACCCTGTGTGTTTATCAAAGAAAGCCCCGAACGTTTTCGGATAGAATATGTGGCCACGGGGCGCAACAACGGCGAATCTACCATTATTCAAAACAACTTGCCTTCGGGCGAGAAAGTGGTGGTAGCGTCGTCGTATCAATTGAAAATGATTTTTTTAAACCAATAAACTTCAAAATCCAATGAAACGCATCATCACAACCGCTCTTTATCTTTCACTTTCTATTGTTACTGTCTCATTTTTAGGCTCTTGTGGCGACTCCAATAAAGGTACACATACCCACGCTGATGGCACTACCCATAGTGACGACCATGCAGAGGAACATAAACATGAAGGCGAAGAGGCCCACACCCATGCCGATGGCTCTACACACACGCACGATGACCACAGCCAAGCAGCTAATTTTATCACCGAACTAAAAACCAATCCTGCCGCTTTGCAAGCAGGGCAATCGGCAACGCTTTCTTTGACCCCCAGGCTCAAAGACAACGCGACGGCCGAAGTACCGTTGGATTTGAGTCATGGCAAAAAAATGCACCTGATTGTGGTGGACGATGCCCTTACGACTTTCTCCCATTTGCACCCTGACTACCAAGCATCGGGCAGCTATGATGCCAAAACCACTTTTTCGGCAGGAGGTAAGTATTTGGTTTTTGCCGATTACAAACCCTCAGAAGGCAGTGAAGTACAAAACAAACATAGCCTGAATGTAGGCGGAGCACCTTCCAAAAATGCCGCCGCTACCGCCCAACGCCTCACTTGGACAGGCAACGGCATTACGCTCACCCTCAAACCCGACAACAACAAAGTGGAAACGGGTGCAGAACAACACATTGATGGTATTTTGACCCAAAACGGTAAGCCCGTCAAAGTGGAAAGTCTCGAAAACTACTTGGGCAATAAAGCGCACGTGGTCATGATTGGCCTCTCCGACAAAGATTACGTCCACGTACACCCTGAAACCGAAGCGGGTAATTTCCATTTTCATGCAGAGTTTCATCACGAAGGTCTATATCGTGCTTGGGTGCAGTTTATGCTCAACGGCAAGTTGCAGGTAGCCGATTTTGTTATCAATGTAACCAAAGGCGGCACGGTAAAAACCGAAGCCCATGACCACAAACACGACTAATCAATGCTCGATAAAGTTATTCGATTTGCGCTAAATAATCGGTTGATTATTTTAGCATTTGCGGCTATTTTATTGGTGGCAGGGGCTTATACCGCGCTCCGCTTACCAATAGATGTATTGCCCGATTTGAATCGCACACGGGTTACGATTTTTCTGGAATCCAACGGCTTAGCTCCCGAAGAAATTGAAACCCAAGTAGTGTTACCCGTCGAAACAGCCCTCAACGGTGCGCCTGGCGTAGAAGTGGTGCGGAGCAGTTCGGCCATTGGTTTGGGCTTAGTCTATGTCGAATTTGACTGGGATACCGACATTTTTCGAGCCAGACAACTGGTGTCCGAAAGGCTCCAAACCGTTACCCTTCCCAACGGTATTACGCCCATTATGGGACCGATTACATCTGTGATGGGTCAGTTTATGTACGTGGGGCTAAGTGCTGACAAGACTACTACCCCCGCCGACCTGCGCACCTTGGCTGACTTTACGGTGCGCCGTAGGTTGCTCACTATTAAGGGCGTATCGCAAGTAATACCCATTGGGGGCGAGCGGTTGCAGTATCAAGTACAAGTGTCGAGCAGCAAACTCAAACAGTTTGGCGTAGCTCTCGACGATGTAGAAAAAGCCCTTTCGCAAGCTACCCGCAACACCACAGGTAATTTTTATTACGAATATGGTACCGAAGTGTTAATTCGAAACGTGGGGCGGGCGGAGTCACTGGAAGATTTGGCCAATACCGTCGTGACGAGCTCAAACGGGCAGCCCATCCTACTCAAACAAGTAGCCGAAGTAAAATTTGGGGCAGCGTTTAAGCGGGGTGACGGTAGCATCAACGGTAAGCCTGCGGTTATTTTAGCCGTCGAAACACAGCCCAGTGCTAATACAGTCGGTTTAACTAATGAAGTAGAAAAAGCTTGTGCTGACCTACAACAAGCCTTGCCGAAAGACGTAAAGCTCAATCCCAAAATTTTTCAACAGAAAAACTTCATTGAAAACTCCATTAATAACGTTGTTGAAGCCCTGCGAGACGGGTTTATTTTAGTGGTGATTATCCTTTTTTTGTTTTTGATGAACCTCCGTACAACGGTCATTACCCTCACCGCCATTCCGTTGTCGTTGGTCATTACGGCCATTATTTTTCAGGTATTGGATATTTCTATCAATACGCTCACCTTAGGTGGTTTGGCCATTGCTATTGGTGAATTGGTGGATGATGCCATCGTGGACGTAGAAAATGTATTTCGTCGTTTGAAAGAAAATCAAGCTGCTGTTAATCCCAAATCCACGCTGCGAGTAGTGTATGAAGCAAGTTCAGAAGTGCGTAACTCGATTGTTTATGCGACTATCATTGTTGTATTGGTCTTTGTGCCGTTGTTTTTTATGGAAGGTATCGAAGGGCGTATTTTTGCACCTTTGGGGATTGCCTACATTACTTCAATCACGGCTTCATTGTTTGTATCGCTGACAGTTACGCCTGTGTTGTGTAGTATAGCCCCCAAACCCCCGAAAGGGGCTTTATTAGCCCCCCCATTGGGACGGTACTCTGCGCAGGCGGGGGCTACACCTCTTGTCCGCTGGCTCAAAAAACAAGACAATAAGTTACTGAATTGGTCGCTTCAACGCCCCAAATCCGTCATTACGGCGGCAATTTTGCTAATTGCGGTTTCGATGGGGACGATCCCGTTTTTTGGAACAGAGTTTTTGCCCCCTTTCAACGAAGGCTCGTTTAATATCAACTT
>JBGAUP010000141.1:0-15241 GCA_044228585.1 Runella sp.
ATCTTGCCAACAACTACCGTTATCAATGGTCACCGCCGTTAGGAGTCAACAATCCTACGATATTGCAGCCTACGGTTACTGCCCCCCAGACCTCCACTTATACCCTTACCGTCACTTCTCCCAATGGCTGCACTACGCGTGCCACCATCAAGGTAATTGTGGTAGATTTACTTTTTATCCCCGATGTATTTTCCCCCAACGGAGATGGCACCAACGATCTGTGGGAGATTCGGAACATTGAAAAGTTTCCCGAAGCAGAGGTTTTTGTCTATAATCGGTGGGGCGAACTTATTTTTCACCAAGCCAAAGGATACCAAAATCCTTGGGATGGTAGCTATCAAGGAACCTTAGTATCTTCTGGTGAATATACCTACGTTATCGTTCCTCACGTGGAGGGAGGGTTGGATATACAACGAGGCAAGGTATGGGTATTGCGTTGAAGTAGTTACGATGATTTTTGGAAAATTTGGGGTAACAATACCCCCCAAAATGCTTTAAAATGTACATAAGCATCGGCTTTTTCGTTACTTCACCAACACCTTTTCCATGAAACGTATATCCTCCCTTTATCAAATTCCCCCTACCCCTCCCAATCGTTCGATGAAACGGACTCCAATGAATGCTTTGTCGTATAAAGCAAGGAGAAAGTCGGGCTTCTAAAATGGGAAAAATCTTACATTTCATTAGAAACGTAAAATCTCGTAATTTTTTGATTACCAGCTTATAGGCTTACCTCATATTAGTTGTTAAGTAGAAATAACGCAAGTAAGCAGGTAGGTGTAGGATAGTAGTTTGTTTGTTTTTTAGAAATATTTGAATAAAATTTTGACTCGTTTTTATACAGGCTCTGTTCTGAACAAGAAAAAACACTGTTGAAACGGACTATTCCTAAACACCAAAAAGAATTATCTACATGCTAAACACAATGAACACTCGAATGCTTCAAGTAGGATTGCTCTCAGTAGCACTCCTGATGGGGGGGTGCAAAGTATCCAGCACTACCAATGGCCCCTCGAAGTCTGAAAAAGGCTTTGTCAAGATTTTCAACGGACAAAATCTCGACGGCTGGGAAGGCGATCCGACCTATTGGCGCGCCGAAAACGGTAATCTGGTCGGTGAAATAACTCCTTCCACTTTGCTAAAAGCCAACTCGTTTCTTATTTGGAAAGGAGGTGAACCCGCCGATTTTGAACTAAAAGGTGAATTTAACATTGCCAAAGCGGGCAACTCAGGCATCAATTACCGCAGCGAACGCCTCACCGATGTGCCATTTGCGTTGAGAGGATATCAGGCTGACATAGATGGCAATAACCGCTATACTGGCCAAAACTACGAAGAGCGAAAACGTACTACGCTTGCCTACCGTGGCCAAATCACGACCATCAATCCCCAAACGGGTTCAATGACACCTGAACAAGTACGCGCCAAAGTTCAACGCAACGCCTGGACCGACCTACAAGTAACGGGCTCGCTGGGGCATACCGATTCGCTCAAAACAAAAATCAAAACCGAGGATTGGAACGAATTCCATTTAGTTGTAAAAGGAAATCGTTTACAGCACTATATCAACGGCATCTTGATGAGCGATGTAACCGACAACGATCAAGTAAACGGAAAATCAAAAGGCTTTCTGGGGGTTCAAGTACACGTAGGTCCTCCAATGAAAGTTCAATACCGCAATCTTCGTTTGAAGCAATTGTAGCAAGAAGTGACCTTGTGAATCGTTGGCCGTTAATAGCAACTATTCCCATTATTTAATGGCCAACACTACTAACCTATACACCTAACGACGAACAGTTTACGACTAACGGTTGACTGTTAAAGATGAACGAACATGAATAAAATTGGATTTAACGTATTGGCGTGGTCGGCAGGAATGTCGGATGATTTGTTCCCCATTCTTGACCGCTTAAAACAAATTGGCTACGATGGCGCCGAATTTTTTGTGGGTGCACCCGACGAGGCTGCCTACGTGCGTGTGGGCAATCATTGCCGCGAATTGGGATTAGGTGTAACCGCAGTAACGGTAGTGGGGCCTGACACCAATCCCGTCAGCGAGTCAGCGTCTGTACGTGCGCAAGCACTCGACCAACTCAAATGGGTGATTGATCGTGCACACAATCTCAACGCTGAGGTTTTATGCGGCCCCTTTCACTCAGCCCATGCCCATTTTGTGGCTCGGCCTGCCTCTGCCGATGAATTTGCCCGTGCTGCTGAAGTGCTGTACGCTGCGGGCGATTATGCTGCCCAAGCCAACATTATCCTTGCACCCGAAGCCCTAAATCGTTTTGAGTGCTACCTCTGCAATACAATGGAGCATCTTGCCCAACTGGTTCAACTCACCAATCATCCCAACGTGAGAGCTATGTTTGACACTCATCACGCTAATATTGAAGAGAAAAAATACGAATCGGCTCTTCAAACCATCGCTCCTTTTCTAAGCCACGTACACATCAGCGAAAACGACCGAGGAACGCCAGGCGATGGACACATTCCGTGGGATAATGCTTTTGCGGGTTTGGCTGCGATTGGTTACAAAGGATGGCTTACGATTGAGGCTTTTTCGAGAAATGACCCTGACTTTGCAAACGCTATTGGGGTATGGCGCGAGTATAACGACCCGTGGCATATTGCCGAAAACGGCCTGAAATTCATTAAAGAAATGGGCGCAAAACACGGTCTTTAATAGTCTCGGCTTTATGATTTTACTTATGAAGAATCTCAGAGCACTCATGCTTTATTTGGGTATTTTCTTACTTGGGTTGCCATTGGCTATTTTAGCGAAAATGCCTACCGATTCGCCCAAAGTAGAAGATGATGCAAGCAAATATTGTGTAGTTTATAAGGGTGAAAAAGGCCCTGGGGCTGGCAAAAACATTGTTTTTATTGCTACCGATCACGAATATCGTGGCGAAGAAACCTTGCCCGCTTTGGCGCGTATTTTGGCCAAACGGTACGGTTTTACCTGTACCGTTGTGTATGCTTTAGATGAAAACGGCTATATTTTTCCAGGAGGGTCAAACCTCAAAGGACTCAAAATACTCGAAAAAGCCGACTTGATGTTCATTTTTACGCGGTTCTCGCATTTTGCCGACGAAGAAATGCAACACATTGACAATTACCTCAAACGCGGCGGACCTGTGGTAGGCTTACGCACTTCTACCCATGCTTTCGACATCAAAAACAACCCTAAGTGGGAACACTACGGCTGGAACTACAAAGGCCCCAAAAGCGAATGGAAAGACGGCTTTGGGGAATTGGTATTGGGCGAAACCTGGGTGTCTCATTACGGAACCAACCACAAACAATCGTCGAAAGTACTGCCCGAGGAAGCCCAAAAAGAACACCCTATTTTGCGCGGGGTGAAAGATATGTGGGTGCAGTCGGGTGGCTATACGGCCTATCCTACCAATGCAACGGTGATAGCGCGTGGCCAAGTACTCAATGGGATGACTCCTGAGGCCGAACCCGATAAGACCAAAGAATTGCTGCCCGTAGCATGGACGCGTAGTTATAAAGTAGAAAACGGCGCAAGCGGACGAGCATTTGCCACTACCCACGGAGCATCGGAAGACATTCTCAATGAGGGATTTCGTCGGATGCTTATCAATGCGGTTTTTTGGGCAATGGGCATGGAAAATAAAATCAAAGCCAACAACAACGTGAACTTTGTGGGACCTTACAAACCTACCATGTTCAATTTCACGGGCTACAAAGCCAACGTCAAACCCGCTGACTTAGCTGGTTGGGATTCGTTGATTATGCCAGGGGAAGTCGTAAAGAAAAAATAAACTTGAAAAACAATTTTCCTTATTTAAACAAATGAAGATAGAACACAGATAAAACACGAATTTACACCGATTTATTCCGTTCTAACCCGTTTCATCTGTAAAATCAGTTTTCTATCTTACTGTACTATTTTTAACGAAAAAAACATGTCAGAAAAACTTCCATTTCGCTTTGGTTCAGAGGTTTACACTTGGTTTATGAGTGGAAACGGTACTACGCACCAAAACAAATTAGGCCATTTTATTGAAATTATCGCCCAAGCTGGGTTTGCGGGAATACAACCCATTTTTACGTGGATGGGCGACTTGGTTGACCCCGACCGCCTTGAGGCAAAACTAAAAGAACAAGGCATTGAACTTGCGGCTTTGGCATTGGCCTTAGATTGGAATGGAGCCGAAGAGTCTGAAAGTGAGCGAATCATTGCTGATAATGCCATTGCTTTATTGGAGCGTTTTCCGGGCGCAGTACTTAACACGGTGCAAATTCCTACGGGACGTCATAACTTGGAAGAACGTCGCCGTAGCTTGGTCAATATTGTCAACACCGTGTCGGCGCGGGCAGCGGCCAAAGGAATCCCCTGTAGTTTTCATCCCAATTCACCTCATACGTCCATTATCCGTACCGAAGAAGACTATCGGGCGGTATTGGAGTCTTTAGATACCACCGTAACGGGCTGGACTCCCGACGTAGGTCACATTATCAACGGTGGCATGGACCCGCTTACCAAAATGAAGGAATACGTCTCCTTGATAAACCACGTGCACTACAAAGATTGGAACGGTGAGCCTGAATTTACGCTCATGGGAAAAGGCAAAGTAGATTTGGTTTCTATCACTCAATGGCTCAAAGACATCAATTACAACGGCTGGATTATCTGCGAAGACGAAGGCGAAGAGGCTTTAGAAGACCCTGATTTTGTGACTTTGCACGACGGACGCTGGATTTTGAACGACTTAATACCAAGTTTGAAGTAATCGTTATTCGGATTATTCGTCATTCAAAAATCGTCATTTAGAAATATTATGCCTTTTGTACAAACCAACGGAATCAAACTTTACTACGAAGAACGTGGTTCGGCCTCTGCCGCCCCCCTTTTGCTCATCATGGGTATTACGGCACCTGGGTCAGTGTGGGAGCCTCATGCTTCTTATTGGGAAAACAACTTTAGGTGTATCATTGGTGATAATCGGGGCGTCGGCTTGTCGGACAAGCCCGCAGGCCCTTACACCACCGAGCAAATGGCCGATGACTATGCAGGACTCCTTGACGCGCTTCAAATTGAAAATGTACGCGTAGTAGGATGCTCGATGGGGAGTACGATTGCCCAGCAGTTGGCGATTCGTCATCCCAACAAAGTAAAATCGCTCGTTTTAATGTGTCCTTGGGCGCGTTGCGATAATGCCGCAAAGGCCATTTTTCAGCACATAATGACCTGCAAAGCACGATTACGCCCCGAAGAGTTTAGTTTATACATTCAACTTTTGATTTATTCTAAGGCTTCTTGGGACAACGAAGAAGTAGTAGCTGAGTTGGAAGCAGGACGTAATCAAGCGGCCATTGACCCCTTTCCGCAGCCGCTTCATGGCTTAGAAGGGCAGGCAGCGGCTTGTATTGCGCACAACGCCTTGGCTCAACTCTCTTCGATTGCACATCCCACTCTTGTAATTGGAGGGAAAGAAGATATTTTTACGCCCGTGTGGATGGCCGAAGAAGTAACGGCAGCCATTCCCAACGCCGAACTGTACCTGTACGAAAAATGTGGACACGTTTTCCATTTTGAACAAGTAGAAGATTTCAATGAAAGAGTTTGTAATTGGTTGTTAAATCATTGATTAAAAGACAGTAGTCTGACCAAAGGTCTGACTCGGTTTTCAACCTAAAAGAATCGAATCATAGGACTATATAGGTATCGCCAGACTAATAAATATAAAACGATAAAGAGGCAATGAGCCAACCTTGGACGCACAAAATAGGAAATCCTGCGCAAGTAGGAGGAATTGAAACCTCTATTCTGGACAATGGACTGGGACGCGGTACGCGCATCGCTTGGATAAATACAGGCACGGGTTTGCGCTACAAAGTAGTCATTGACCGTGCCATGGACATTGCCGACGCTTTTTATAACCAACACAGTTTGGCGTGGTTGAGCCATTTGGGAGTTACACCACCTCAAACCTTTTCTGATAAAGGCATTGACTGGCTCAAAACCTTTGGTGGGGGTTTGCTCACTACCTGTGGCTTGTCGCACGTGGGTGGCCCCGAAACCGATGATTTTGGAACGAGAGGACTCCATGGCCAAATCAGCAATACCCCCGCCGAAATTGAGTCCATTATTCAACCCGACCCTTTGGTTGGCAAAATGGAAATGAGCATTACGGGTATCATTAGAGAAACTCGTATTTTTGGTCCAAATTTAGAATTGAGACGTACGATTTCGGGAAAATTGGGCGAATCTACCATCAAAATCCACGATGAAGTAATCAACCGAGGAAATACCACCGCTCCGCACATGATGCTGTACCATTTCAACTTTGGGTGGCCGTTGGTGGACGAAGGAACGGAAATCTTGTGGCAAGGTGCTTGGCAATCGCGGGATGGTGACCCCAACAACCCCATTTTTAGAGAGGGCAATGAGTTTCGTCGCTGCCCCGCGCCGTTAGACGAACACAGTGGCAGTGGTGAAGAAGCCGCTTTTATTGACATAGCTGCCGACGCCACTGGAAAATGTACCTGTGGGCTTCATAATTCTTCCCTCGGCATCGCTGTTGCTTTGCAGTTCCCCAAAAACCAATTGCCGTGGCTCACCAATTGGCAGCATTGGGGCAAAGGAGAATATGTAACAGGTTTAGAACCAGGCACCAATCCGCCCATTGGTCAGGCCAAAGCACGACAACACAATACCCTTATTCAATTAGCCCCCTACGAGAGCCGCACTTATGATATAGAAATAACTGTGCTGGCGCATAAAGAAGCAATTGATGAATTGAAAAAAAATGTAATCTGAACATAACAATTAACTTTTAACCAAGTGTATCTACACTTAATGTAAACAATGGCAAATTTAAGTTTAGCGGCAAAAGCATTAGAACAAGGAAAAGGGATTTTGCGATTAGCCCCTACGTGGGTTCCTCGGTCATTTTGTGTCCCAGGACGAAGAATAAAATTACACCCCGACGATTTTTACGTTTTGGGGGGGGTACTTGGAGGAATTGACTAACGTTGGATTTCTTCTACAACTCCTGCAAAAAACGGCCCACTCACGGGCGAACACGAAGGCCTGAGCAAAGTGGTGTTTGAAGAAGGCGGCCAAACGG
Organism: Runella sp.; assembly: GCA_044228585.1. Classification (GTDB taxonomy): domain Bacteria; phylum Bacteroidota; class Bacteroidia; order Cytophagales; family Spirosomataceae; genus Runella. Next base: position 7,104 of record JBGAUP010000141.1, read on the forward strand.
AGCAAATTTTGTTGATAGATGTGATTGATGAACTCAAGGGCGAAATCATCGGCGACCGCCTTTGGGACGAATACCAAAGCTGGCCCATGTACTCCAAGTTTTTTGACAACATGGGGCCTTTGCCGCACCACATCCACCACAACGACGAAAAGGCGGCTTTGGTAGGGCAAAATGGAAAACCCGAAGCCTATTATTTCCCTCCCCAACTCAACAACCACGGTGGTGATTTTCCCTATACCTTCTTCGGGATTACTCCGGGTACAACCAAAGAACAAATCAAGCAATGCTTGATGGACTTCAACAAAGGCGACAACAAAATCACCAATTTTTCGTCAGCTTATAGATTAGAACCAGGCACAGGCTGGGACGTGCCTCCAGGTATTTTGCACGCGCCAGGCAGCTTGTGCACTTACGAGCCACAAAAAGCATCCGATATTTTTGCAATGTATCAAAGTCTTGTCAATGAGGCAATTGTGCCAGAAGAATTACTCTGGAATGGCACGCCACAAGACAAGATAGGCGATTATGACGAGTTAGTTTCGGTGATTGACTGGGAAGCCAATGTTGATCCCAATTTTGCCGCCAATCACTTTATGATGCCTAAGCCCGTACGGCCGTTGGAAGATATGCAAGCCCAAGGATACGTAGAAAACTGGATTTGTTATAGATCAGAGGCATACAGTGCCAAAGAACTCACCGTCATGCCTGGCGCCACCGTAACCATCACCGATGCCGCCGCGTATGGCTTGATTATGATGCAAGGACACGGTAAAATGGGCGTTTGGAACATTGAAACCCCCGCTTTAATCCGCTACGGACAATTGACCAACGACGAGTTTTTTGTAACGGAAAAAGCAGCCAAAGAAGGCGTAACAATCACCAACTACTCTTCAACTGATCCTATCGTGATGTTGAAGCACTTCGGACCTAACAACCCTGATTTGGTGGTTGTGAAGTAGTGCGTGTTGGCAGTTAGCTGCAAACTGGAGTAATCTGTGAAACTCCGCGCAAAACTCAGTGTGACTCGGTATCCTTAATTTTGATAAAACTGAATATTCATAAACAAACCTTTTAAACAATGGCTGAAAACAATTTCCCAAAGCTCCACAATGCCACTTGGCCTGGTATTGTGGGTAAAGGCCCTGATTCAGAGCCTCCTATTCCACTTGACACTATGCTCGAAATGACTGCTGCGGCAGAAGTGGACGGTGTAAAATTCGACGGAGTAGATCTCGGACTTTTTGATCCTCACTACGACCTCGACACCTCCGACGATGGCATCAAGCGTCTGGCCGACAAAGTGGCCAAGCACGGCCTTGAAATCGGCAGTTTGGTAGCTCCTATCTGGGGCGGCCCTGCGATGGGTACGAAAGAACAACGTGCTGAGTTTGTAGAAATGGTACGCAAAAGCTGCCAAATTGGTCAAAAACTCCGCGAATGGGGTCTGCGTCCACACGGTATTGTACGCATAGACTCGGCGAGTAGCCCGCACGATTGGGCCAACGACCCCGTAGGAAATACAAAACTTATCGCTCAAACTTTCCGCGAAGCCTGCGACGTAGCAGCTGATTATGGTGAGCGTTTGGCAGCCGAAGGTGAAATCTGCTGGGGAGGAATGCACTCATGGAAGTACATGCTCGAAACCCTCGAAGCTGTTGACCGTAAAAACATTGGTTTTCAGGCCGATATGTCGCACACCACCTTGTATTTGTTGGGATATAACGCCCCCGAACACCGCGTTTTACCCGAAGATTTCCAGTGGGGCGACCGCGAAACATTCCTTGAAGGACTGAAAAAGTTGACCGCCGCACTCCGCCCTTGGACGATTGACTTCCACGTAGCCCAAAACGACGGAACGGTATTTGGCTCTGGCTCGCACGACAAAACAGGTCGCCACTGCCAAGCTACTGACCCGAACGGCAAACTCGACATCACGCACGACGCGGGTCTTTGGCTTCGCAACGAAAGTGGTGAGTTGACCAAAGCCTTCAAGCACATTTGCTGGGATGGCTGTATGTTCCCCAATGCAGTAATGAGCAACCAACAAACATGGAACGACATCTTAGCAGCAATGATTAAAGTACGTAAAGCACACGGGTGGTACGAATAAATTAACCTAACCCCTATCCCCTGCCCCTCCCCTGTGAGGGAAAGGGGGGTGTTACCCCTCCCTCACAGGGGAGGGGCAGGGGTGGGGTTCAAACTCTTAAAACTATGTCAAGCAAAAAACAACTAAGAATCGGATTAATCGGGACAGGCTTTATGGGCCGCACCCACTCCAACGGATATAACCGTGTACCCAACTTTTTTCCCGAACTCGAATACGAACCCGTATTGAAAGTAGTTTGCTCGCGCAACGAAGAAAAAGTAAAAGCTTTTGCAGAGCAGTGGGGCTACGAATCGTACGAAACTGACTGGAAAAAGGTCATTGAGCGCGATGACATTGATGCAGTGGACATCTGTACACCCAACGATAGCCACGCCGAAATCGCCATTGCCGCGGCCAAAGCAGGTAAAATGATTTTGTGCGAAAAGCCACTGTCTCGTACGTTGGCCGAAGGCGAAGAAATGGTGAAAACTGCCGAAGAAGCGGGGGTAGCTACCACGGTATGGTACAACTACCGCCGTTTGCCCGCGGTGAGCTTGGCCAAACAAATCGTTGACTCGGGTAAATTGGGTAAAATCTTCCACTACCGCGCCAACTTCCTCCAAGACTGGACCATCAGCGCTGACCTCCCTCAAGGTGGTACGGGCCTCTGGCGGATGGATGCCGAAGCAGCAGGTTCGGGAGTAACGGGTGACTTATTGGCGCACTGTATTGACACCGCCATGTGGCTCAACGGCGCCATCACCGACGTATCGGCAGTCACCGAAACCTTTATTAAAGAACGGATGCACCAGTTGACGGGAAAAATGCAACCCGTGGGAATTGATGATGCCTGTATTTTTCACTGCCACTTTGCCAATGGCTCGTTGGGACTCTTTGAATCAACGCGTTATGCACGGGGACACAAGGCCCTTTATACCTTTGAAATCAACGGCGAACACGCTTCTATCCGTTGGGATTTGCACGATTTGAACCGCCTTGAGTATTTCGACCACCGCGACGAGGGCATTGTACGCGGTTGGCGTTCTATCATCGTGACCGACGGCGACCAACCGTACATGAACAAATGGTGGGTAGGTGGTTTGGGCATTGGCTACGAGCACAGCTTTGTACACCAAGTAGCCGACTTCCTCAAAAGCCTCGAAGAGGGTACGCCTTGCGGCCCTACTTTCAAAGACGCCCTCCAAACCCAAAAAGTATGCGAAGCCGTCATCGACTCGGCCAAATCAAAAAGCTGGAAAGATACGGGCGCGGAGGCGATTGGGTAATAATTGTAACCTTTCCAAGGTTTTGAACCTTGGAAAGGTTTGTTTAAAACAGAATCAGCAGTATGTTTTTTATAGCCTGCGGACTAAGTGACTATATAAATCTCTTAAAGTCAATATGTCTGTAAAAAATGCTGTTTTGGGCTGCGTTGCATTCACTTTTATCGAAAAAGCCATTTGCTAAGCCTTCTTTTAGGATTTCTTCAATGGCAATTTTAAGTGGTGGGATATGACGGCTAACAATAAAGTTGTTTAGTTGAATTTCAAGTATCTTTATCATAAAAAAACCTATGAATAAGTTACCTGTGAATGTTTCAGAATCAGATTTTGAGACTTACATTTTACCACACTTGACCCATAAAATTGGTCATAATCGTTTGAAAGTAAGTTACCATTATATTTTCAATACGATTTTACATGTATTGAAATCTGGCTGTTCATGGAGAACATTAAAGCCTGACAATCAATTGGTTACTTGGCAAAATATTTATTATCATTATGCTAAATGGAGCAAAGATGACAGTTTTAAACGACTATTTGAATCTTCAACTTCAATTATTTCTGATAAATTAGCTCTTGAATGTTTACAATTAGATGGCACTCACACTCCGTCAAAAAAAGGGGTGAAAATGTTAAATGGCAACGGCGCAAAAGAGCAAAAACCGTGAATAATTTGGTCATTTGTGATAATAAGTACAACATTTTAGCCATTTCAGATTGTATTGATGGTAATCATCATGATAATTTTGAAATCATTGAGAATGTCAAAAAAATGCTTCAATCACTTGATGAACAGCTTATTGACTATAATATGTCTCATCTTAATGCCGATTCTGGATTTGATGTCTCTGCATTCATTGAGTTCATTGAAAAGCATAAAATTGTAGCTAACATCAAGCAAAACAAGCGAAATACTAAGAAAATCATGCCCGAATATCGATACATGAGCGATTATATTTATGCTTTTAGATTTAAAATAGAGGTGGTTTTTGCTTGGTTAGATACTTATAAAAGAATCCTTGTACGCTTTGAACAGTTAGCTAAAAACTTTAAAGCATGGCTATTAATGGCTTCGGCAATGATTAATTTTAGACATACTTTCAACTAAACAACTTCAATATCAAATACCATTTCAAAATCAATTCCTGTATAATCGTGAGCTATGCGATTTCTTAAACCACGTACTTGCTTCCACGGAAATATCGGGTAAGCTGTGCGTGTTGATTCAGATATTTTTCCTGCATTTTCACCCACGTTCGAAAGTAACAACAAGCAGGCATTGAACCTTAATTGATCGTCTGCCCAATGGAAATCTTTTGCCGTTTGGAAGCCCTGTGCATACAACAAAATTTTTTTCCACAGATTCTAACATGACCAATAAAGGTAACAAATCGCGGCTTTTATTTACGGACATATTTGAGCTCTTTTTGGGCACGGTACAAAATAATTGGGTCGGCATATTTTGAGGGAACAATATCTATCTTTGTTTTTAAGACCCTTGATAGACGAGTTTTGAGACGTTTGCGGGTATCGTAGTCCAATTCCTCTTCTAATAAAAAATCAATATCCCGATATGCCTCTCCACGTGCAAATGACCCAAACACCCCCAACTGAGTAATACCAAAGGCATCAAAAATCCCATGACGCCGTAAAATATCTTCTAACTCTAAAATAGTCATTTGATGTTTGGTTGTTGCTTTCATATCCTACTATTTGCTATGTTCAAAAACTTTCTAAATCCTTCGATACAGCAAAGCTACACAAAATCGTGTTGCTTCATAAAAGAATAGCGGCTATAGTTCGACCTGCGCGGGCCGCCCTACGCAGGTCGCCCTGTAACCTTTCCAAGGTTTTGAACCTTGGAAAGGTTTAACAAAATTTAGCGTTTTGTAATCCTAATTTCCTATTTGTTAATTCGTCAATTCATTTAGCCATTCGTTGAACATCCTGTTTAAGTCTCTGCCGTATTTCTTCTTAGCTTTAATCTTCGTTGCCAATTCACATTTGAAATTGATGGTTGTAGGATTTTCGAACTGACGAGGACGGCCTGCATTTTCGCGTTTCCCTCCTCGGGAGCTTACCCCTTCTGTTTTCATAAATAGATTAGTTCAAATTTCACTTCCCCTGTATTGAATAGCTTTTTGGCTTCGGCATTCCAAATACCGAGTTTTTGTTCCGGATTGTCAAACCCTACTGGCATAGAGCCTTGCATTTTTCACATCATCGGTAAAAATTATCCCTGTTAAATTTTGGTTATCCGCTAAGTAACCTGCTCCTTCAATGTACAATACGTACTTGGGAGCCTCTTTGATTTGCTTTTTTATTGATACCATTTTTAATAATTGAATAAGTTTTGCTAATTCAAATTTAAGATAAAATATTGAATTGACAAAATTTATTCAACCCTTTATTTGCCGTAAAGTTGGCTTTGTTTGGAAAGAGAGCGAAGGTGTAATTTTGGGTTGTGTCCTACACCCAGTCTTGGAAAGTGTCTTGTTTATACATGAAACGCGGGGCATTGCCTCGCGCTTTTTTTGTTTGGGGTGACCGTTTGATAAGTTTTTAACCGCCCTTTATTGCCCTTCTTGTAATAAATGCGTTAATTAGGGCATAGAATAGAAGTTCTACTCTTCAGCGACATCAGAATTGCTACTATTAAAAGAAACACATTTTGGGCAAGATACAGAAACAGAATTGATCACTATTTATGTTTTAATTTATCAAATAGTTGGTGTAGTGGAGCCGTTACTTTTTTTGTAAAAAAGTACTCTTAAACAATAATAGAAAAATCGAATGAATTATAATTTTATAGACCTATTTGCAGGAGCTGGTGGGCTTTCGGAAGGATTTAACCAAGCTGGTTTTGAACCTATTGCTCACGTTGAAATGGAAAATTCAGCTTGTAATACGCTTAGAACAAGGGCGCCTTTCATTATTAGACCACAAAAAGGAAACTATAAACAAGTTTAGGTTCAAGTTTAGATTACTTGATGGTGATAGGACCATTTACTTTGAAGGTGTATTTACTCGAAATGATTCTTTTGACCCAAGATTTTTTAGGGAGCGAATATGGCTGTACGGACTTACAAAATTTTGAAAACGGAAAATTTGAAAGTTTATGACAAGAAGAAACTGGACTCGGGAAGAATTGATACTCGCCTTGAACTTATATCTTAAGTTGCCATTTGGGAAAATGCACTCTCGGACACCTGAAGTAATACATTTAGCAAATATCATTGATAGAACACCTAGTTCAATTGCTATGAGATTAGTCAATTTTGCAAGTGTTGATCCTTATCATCAAAATAGAGGAATTGGAGGTTTGCCAGGAGGGAAAAAACAAGTTGAACCAATTTGGCAAGAGTTTATCGACAGTAAAGATGATTTACTTTTTGAAAGTGAAAACATTCTTGCAGAGAAAGAGGCAAATCCAATTGATAACAAGTATGCTGATATTTTGATTGGAACTGAAAATCTCATTGGTGAATCTAAAATAAGGGAGGTTAAAGTTCGAGTGAACCAAAACGTTTTTCGTCAAATCGTTCTAGCTAATTATTCTAGTAAATGTGCAATTTCAGGAATTGATATGCCCGAATTACTGGTTGCTAGTCATATAGTTCCTTGGTCTAAAAATGAAAAAGAAAGATTAAATCCTGAAAATGGAATTTGCTTATCTTCTTTGTACGATAAGGCATTTGATAAAGGATTAATAGGTTTAAATCTTGATTATTCAATAATTATTTCCGAAAAACTAAAGCGAAATACAGCAAAACCATACTATCGGCAATATTTTTCTCATCTTGAGAATAAATCAATATACCTTCCTCCAAAATATTATCCTAAAAAAGATTTCATTGAATTTCATTTAGATTCAATATTCCAGCATTCATAATAATCTTCCTCATGGGCTGTGTCCCACAGCCCTTTTATGGATACTCGCCTTTCCAAGGTTTGAAACGGGGATGCCCAATTTGGGACGCCTCTTCCGTGGGCTGTGTCCCACAGCACTTTGTTTTCGCAATGACTATTTTTTAAGCGGCTAAAAAATCCTAAATTTCGACTTAATTTGGTCATTAAATCAACAAAACCATGAGCCATCATCCCTTAATTGAACGAAATCCTGCTGTGTTGCTGGGTAAGCCTGTTTTGAAAGGAACTCGTATCTCCGTGGAGCTTATCATTAGAAAACTTTCAGGAGGACATACCATTGAACAATTGTTGGAAGATTATCCTCACTTGCGTTACGAGCAAATCTTAGCGGCACTTGCTTACGCAGCTGATGTGATTGCTAACGAAGACTTCATATTGGCGGCATGATTGTATGTGACGAAAATCTCTCGCAGCGATGGATTAACTTGATTAAAGAGAGCGGATACGAGACTTTTTCAGTAAGAGAGCATTTCGCAGGTATTACTGACATGGAGGTCACAAAAATAGCTATTGATAAAAATGCGTTAATTGTAACGGAAGACAAAGATTTCGGAGATATCGTTTTTGCTCAAAATATTAAAAACGTTTCTGTTGCTCTACTTCGTTACGATCAGCCTGACTACGAAACGATTGCTAATTTACTGCTGAGTACATTGCAGCAGCATTTTAAATTTCAGGAGCATTGTTTTTACACTATTACTAAGCAACAGGTACGAAGACGAAGGTTATAGAAATCTCGATTTCCCTATCCGTGGGCTGTGTCCCACAGCCCTTTTATGGATTCTCCTTTCATTTTTGGGAAAGCAAAAAGTTTAGATGCCTCCGCGCGGCGGACC
>JBGAUP010000142.1:0-14582 GCA_044228585.1 Runella sp.
ATCAATTGTTTGTTGTAGGAAATTCCAACGAAAGCATCTTTGAGTTTCAGTTTGACCGCCAAAAGTTAAATCCATTTTATACCATGTTTTCGACAGTGCGACGGCGATTTATTGCGCATCCGATGGTGATGGAAGAGGTTTATACCCAAGACTTTAACGATGATACTAAAAAAGATGTCAGAGGCGATGGGGCATCGCTGCAAGCTACCGATGGCACTATTTGGAAATACTTAGGTTTATCGGCTACAGTGGCTCGTCCCGTAGAGGAATCCTACGCCCACTGGATTGTCTATCGCTATGCAGATGTACTCCTGATGAAAGCAGAAGCATTGACCATGCTCAATCGAAGTGAAGAAGCCCTCAATATTGTAAAAATCATCCGAAATAGAGCCCAAGCACTGGATGGTACAAACCTTAGCCCTGACCCAACAGACACGGATGGGGTGATGGAATTTATTTTGAAAGAGCGCGCCAGAGAGTTTGCATTTGAAGGGAAACGCTGGTATGACTTACTCCGCCACGCGAAGCGCAACAACTACAAACGCCTTGATTTACTGCTCAATATGGTATCAAATACTGTACCCGCCGACCGCCAGCAGTCAGCCATTGCCAAGTCGAAGGATTTCAATAGTCATTATCTCCCGATTTTTGAATATGAGATTCAGACAAATAGAAAATTGATTCAAAACCCATTTTACAAATAACAACTCATAAGCCAAATGAAACAATCTATCCGTACTCTTTTGTGGGCAAGCTTGTGGGCTATTGCGCTCGTGTACGTTGTTAGTTGTGCCAAAATTGATTTGGTCGAAACCACAACCTCCGACGTCAATACGTACAGCTATCTCAAGAAAACTCCCGAAAAATTTTCGGAGTTTACCGCTATTCTCGACCGTACAGGCTATGCCAGTTTTTTAGACGCTTATGGCGCTTATACTACTTTTGCCCCAACCAACGAAGGCGTTAAAAAATACTTACAGGCAGTTGGAAAAAATAGTACTACACAACTTTCGGTTGACGAACTGAAAGATTTGGTCAAACTGCACATCATTCAGGATACGCTCACGACCAAGTCATTCAAAGATGGGAAATTGCCACTGGTCACCATGTACGGGCAATATTTGCTGGCAGGGGTAGCCAATACCAACGGGACGTCGAGCTACACGCTCAATCGCCAAGCTTCGGTGACCGAAACGAATATTGTCACAGGAAACGGTATTGTACACGTGATTGATAACGTGCTACAACCTGCTAAATTGACGGTAGCCAAGTTAATAGAACAAAATGCTGAGTTATCCATATTTACGGAAGCCCTCAAGCAAACGGGTCTTTACGATTCACTCAATACCATTAATCTCACCGATCCCAGCCGACGTTGGCTGACAGTGGTGGCTGAAACCAACAAAGCATTGGCCAAGGCGGGTTTCAATAGTTTTGCTGACTTGAAAAAACGCTATTCCAATACAGGCAACCCCCTCAAGAAAGAAGACAGTTTGAATTTATACGTTAGGTACCACATCTTGCCTGGAGCTAAATACTTGGCTGATGTTATTACATCTACGTCGCATACGACTTTAGCACCCTTGGAAGTCGTTACCTCTAAGCTGGAAGAACAAACGGTTTTGTTGAATGATGACGAGTTTAATGGCGTACGCGAGCCTGGGGTTGTTCTTGAACGTGCCACAAGTGATAACTCCGCGACGAATGGAGTCCTGCACTTATCACAGGGTCATTTCGCTATCAAAGTACGTAAGCCCGTACCGATTTATTGGGATGTGGCCGATTTTTCCGAAATCCGTAAGTTGCCTGCTTATTTCCGCAAGAAAAACTACGATTTTGCTTTTGCCAGCGTGAAAGATGTTACTTGGGAGAAAAATAGTATTACCTATGTCTGGGGTACGTCGTCAAGCTTCCCTACCTATTGGGGTGATTATCTGATGATTCCGCTTGGTACACAGGCGGCGCGTAACCTATGGGTAGAGTTCAAAACGCCCATGTTGGTCAGAGGACGCTATAAAGTATGGGTGTGTTACCGCTATCAGCGTCAATCATCGGGCTCGACCAACGTATGTCAAGTAAGTTTGGATGGAGAACCCCTTACGCGCCCCGTCATTTTCACTGACCAAGCCCCTGCGGGGACGGCGGGCGAATTGGAAGCTTTAGGGTGGAAACTTTTCTCAGAAAGCGGAACAGACCGCAATATGGCAGGGAGAATGGTGGGAATTGTGAACATTGCCACTACCGACCGCCACACCATTCGTCTTCAGTCTATTTCGGGAGGACAAAATAACAACAACCTCGACATGATTCACTTCATTCCGATTGAGATGAATCAAATCAGTCCGCGTTTTGGAAGAGATGGTTCATTGATAAAATAAGCAAACGACATGTTTCTAAAAAAATATAATTATCTGTTTATTCTGTTCACTACCCTTTTTCTTGGAAGTTGTGAACCTTGGGACGACCGTGTTGCGGTTACCACTCCCTCTTTGGAGCGCAACGCGTTTGAAGAAATCAGTACGCGCAGCAACCTGAGTAAGTTTACGGAGCTTTTGGTCAAAACGGGCTACGACAAAGTTATCTCAGCTTCCCAAAATTTTACGGTATGGGCTCCCACCAACGACGCGCTTCAAAGCCTTGACGCGACGATTGTCAATGATGCCACCAAATTGAAAGCATTTGTGGGAAATCACATCGCCAACCAAGCTTACTACGCCAAAACTGCACAACGCGTAAAAATGCTCGGTGGCAAGTACAATAACTTTTTCAATAAACAACTCGATGTCGTTAAAATTACCGAGGCAGATTTGGTGGTTAAGAATGGGGTTATTCACGTACTTGGCGGGTATGTTGCCCCCCTTCAGAGTATTTGGGAGTATGTCAATGCCAGCAAAAGCGAGTATAAACAAAATGATTTTGTTTCAAAACTCAATTATTTTGCTTTCAACCCATCCACGGCCGTCATTGACAGTATTAGTAGCTCGACAGGACGTCCTATTTATCGTCCTGGCACGGGCATAGAGCTGCGAAATACCTTCACCAATAGTGTCTATGACCTTGCTGATGAATCGAAGGAATACACTTACCTCATCTTGAGCGACGCTGCCCTGGCCGCAGAGGTGGCAAAGCTTAGCCCTTATTTTAAAACCAGTACTACTGATAGCACTTATACTCAATCGGCTTGGAAAGTGGTTCAGGATTTGGCCGTGGAAGGAGTCTATCAATTGGAAGGGGTTTCAGAATTGTTTTCAAAGTTCAACGTACGCATTCCAGTAGAGAAGAGTGCTATTGTCAAAACTATCAAGTTGAGTAACGGCGTGGCTTACGTGATGGGCAAAATAGATTTCAAAAAAGAAGAAAAATTTAAACCACTCATCGTGGAAGGCGAAGAAGTCTTTTCTCGCTTATCCACTACGAGTTCGACGGCCACATTTATCAGAGAACGCTTTAACCCCGTCTCTAACGCAAAATACCGAGACATAGGGGTAGTAGGACATGGTGTGACCAATTACTGGCTGAATTACCGATTACAAGGTGTGCCTGCGATGAAGTACAAAGTGTATTGGGTAGCAGCCAACGATAATGTACCCACGGCGACCGTCAACCAGCGTTTAGCAATGGGAACTTTGGCATCCGCTACTTTCCCTTTTATAGCTGTTCCACTCAACAATTTTCAGGAAGTGCTTTTGGGGGAATACACCACTACTTCATTTGGAACGCTTGACATGTACCTCATCGCTAATGCGACCAATAGCCTCGTTCTTGACTATATCAAACTTGTACCTGTATTTTAACCTACCGACCATGCGAAATTTTACTCGTCATACCCTACAAGTTTTGAGCATTGCTTACTGTTCGATAGCGTCGTTTGGGGCAATAGCTCAGGTGATTACCACTCCAAATGATATTAGAGAAGTAGGTATTTCAACTTCTTTTAAAAATAAAGTAACAGGATTGGTCACGGATGCCTCTACGGGAAAACCCTTGGAAGGGATTCGGGTGACTTACAAAAACCTGACGGCGGCCATTACCGACGAAAAAGGTAAATTTGTTTTGACAGTGCCCAGCTACACCGTGTCTATTCAAGTAGAAGGGGAAGGTTTTCAAACCAAAGAAGTGGCACTGAAAGGGCAAACGAATGTCGCTGCGGTGTTGTACGATGAAAACCATCAGTCGGCCTACAATACTGCCAATTTGCCCCATCATACCGTAGCTCAAAATGCCACCCCTTACAGCGTTGGCTCGGTACAAGTACAAGGTTGGGACAAAGTTCTCGAAACACCGGATACGTATTTGCAGGGACGCATAGCGGGACTCAACGTGACAAGACGCTCAGGTACGCCTAACTCAGGGAGTAGCTTTTTCTTGCGGGGGCTGTCGTCGTTGAATGCCAATAATCAACCCCTTATTGTGGTGGATGGCCTTATTTATGACAATAGCCACTATGGTAATTCGCTGATTTCTAACTATTACGACAACCCGTTGGCCAATATTGACATTCGGGATGTGGACAATATCACGGTTTTGAAAGATGGAGCTTCGACGATGTACGGCACAAAAGGAGCCAATGGGGTGATTTTGATTACGACGACTCGGGCAAAGGAATTGGCGACTAAAATTGATTTTGGCACGTACGGCGGTATCAATTTTGCCCCCAAGAACCTCCCCATGATGAATGCTTACGACTACCGAACTTACTTGTCGGATGTGTTGAAATCGTCGGGTAAATCGGCAGACGAAATCGCGGCCTATCCATTTATGAACGACGACCCCAAATTTGCCGAATACTACCGCTATCACTACGATACTGATTGGCAAAAAAAGGTAATGGACAATCATTATCTCCAAAATGTGTACCTCAAAGTAACAGGAGGGGACAACGTAGCCAAATACGCGCTTTCGTTGAATTATCTCAAAAACCAAGGAGCTTTGAACGCCACTAAATTGGGTCGTTATAATACCCGATTCAACGCAGATCTCAATTTGAACAAACGCCTGACTTCGTCTATCAACTTGAGTTTTAGTCTTAACGAGCAAGAATTAAAGAATCAAGGCATTCAGCCTACCACCAACCCGATTTATTTGGGTTTGGTTAAAGCTCCTTTCCTGCACAGTTATGATGTTTCGAGCGAGGGCGTAGAGTCACCCGATTTGGCCGATCGTGATATTTTCAACGTCAGCAATCCTGCGGCAGTCATTGGTTTGATGCAGGCCAGAAACCAAAACTACCGTTTTTTGGGAGGAGTTTCTTTTCTTTATAAACTCTCCAATAGCTTTGACTTAGGCGCTACGATTGGTATTAATTTCGACAAAATCAAAGAAAATAGCTTTGTGCCGCGCAAGGGAGTGGTGAGCGATACGCTTTCTAACGCGATTGCTTACAATAAGTTAGCGTCTCAAACAAAACGCATTTATTACCTATTCAACGAAAACTATGTAGCGTTTCGCCGCACGTTTGCGCACGTACACGCCCTCAACGCCCGCTTGGGAATGCGCTATATCAATAGCAAAATTGAGCAGGATTTTGGTCTTGGCTATAACTCCGCCACTGACGAACTCGTCAGCGTGGGCAATGGCGTGGGCGCATTGCGACGCGTAGGAGGTAGCATTGGCGAATCGCGCTGGCTCAATACCTACCTGAGTGCCGATTATGGACTGTCTGACAAATATTTTCTTGCACTCAACGTCGCCTTAGATGGTTCGTCAAGGTTTGGAACCGATGTTTTGAAAGAAGCTGTTAAAATAGGAAATCGCAGCTTTGCAGTATTGCCTTCTCTGTCAGCAGCATGGTTGATTTCTTCCGAGAATTTCATGGCCAACTCTGGCATTAACTTCTTGAAGATACGAGCTTCGATAGGCTTGACGGGCAATGACGGCATCGGCGATTATAATTCCGGGCAGTACTACGTGTCCCAAAACTTATTGGGAATGCAGGGGTTGGTAAGAGGAAATTTTGCCAATCCTAACCTCAAATGGGAGTCAGTTTTGAAGACCAATGTAGGTTTTGATTTATCTATTCTCAATGAGCGATTGGCATTTGCCTTGGATGCTTTTCAGCACGATATTCGAGATATGCTCGTGAGAGAACCTGCCCCAGTAGCAAGTGGATTGCCATACCTACTTACCAATAGCGGCACCATGCAAACGCAGGGTATCGAAGCCTCAGTCAATGTTAGAATCATAAACACACCTGCCCTAAAATGGGATTTGGGAGTCAACCTGACAACGGCTAAAACAATCGCCAAAAGCTTGCCTACTGAGCAAATGTTAACCCCTTTTGGAAATGGCACAATTGTAACGAAAGTGGGAGAAGCCCCGAATGCTTTCTACGGTTATGCGACCAAAGGTGTTTATACTTCGGATGCAGAAGCCGCCCAAGCAGGCCTGAAAACGAAACTGTTTGACGGTACTTTGGCCGATTTTAAAGGCGGAGATGTACGCTTTGTAGATGTGGACAATAACAAAATCATTGACGAAAAAGACCGCCAACTTATTGGTAATCCTACGCCGAAGTTTTATGGGGGTATTACCAATCACGTGACTTGGAACAACTGGACCCTGGACGCACTTTGTACTTTTGTGGCGGGCAACAGCATTTACAACTACACACGGAGTCAAATAGAATCTTTGTCGGGAGTGAATAACCAAAGCCAAGCGATGAGCAATCGTTGGCGGACAGACGGTCATGTGACCGACGTTCCGAAAGCTACTTGGGGTGACCCGATGCAAAATGGGCGTTTTTCTGATCGTTGGATTGAAAACGGAGCATATCTGCGCCTTCGTACAGTATCACTTTCGTATAGTTGGCCTGTTAATAAAAAAGTGTTAAAATACGTAACTGCCTATTTGACAGGTAATAACTTATTGACTTTGACCAACTATTTAGGATACGACCCTGAGTTTAGCGCGACCAATAGCATTTTGGGGCAAGGTACAGATTTGTTGCTTGAACCCATTCAAAAATCGTGTCAGTTAGGAATAAGAATCGGATTGTAGAAGTTGGCGTTTTGTAGTACGACCGACAATTAACACATAAAAAATTTTAGAGATGAAGTCTTTTTTACTTAAAAAAACGGCAGTTGTAATCTCCATGGTGGGCTTTTTGATGGTTAACCTCTCCTGCGAGCGCCTGTTAGATACCAAGCCTCAAGAAGTCTTGGATAAAACGCAAACCTATCGTAATATTTTCGATGCCGATGCTGCGGTACTGGGCGTTTATGGGAAATTTATGAACTTGGCCAAACAGTACGTTGTACTCAATGAGCTACGTGCCGACTTAATGGACGTAACCGCCAATTCGGATGAATACCTGAAGCAAGTCAATAATCACACGGTAACGGAGGACAATCCTTACGCCGACCCACGCCCTTTTTATGAGGTAATTTTGAACTGCAACGACGTGTTGAAGAACTTCAAAATCATGGCGCAAGAAAACAAAATCAAGGCCGATGAATATCAACAACGTTATGCCGACATCGTTTCATTACGCACTTGGGTTTATCTTCAACTGGGTATTCATTTTGGCAAAGTTCCTTACGTAACAGAAACCGTAGAGACTGCCTCAGAGGTAGCCAATTTGGCCTCTTTACCACGTGTTCCGTTGGAGCAGCTCATCCCCGAACTTATCAAAACCATGGAGGCCATTCCTGCTATGTATCGGGAGCCTTACACGACTTCTACTTCTTTGATTACGACCGTGGACGGCTATTATACACCCAAGTTTTTTGTTCATAAAAACTTGCTGTTGGGCGATTTGTACCTTTGGAACAACCAATATTTGAAAGCATCTGAAACCTACAAATTGGTGTTGGAAACGGCCTCTCGCTTGGGATATTCAATTGATACAGGAGAGATTTTCTTTGCCTTGTATAAAATTCATTATGCGGGGACCAACAACAATGACTTGGTGGTGGGTTATTTGGGAGGTCGTACCAATGATGTCAATTCTTTGGCCGATAACAATACACAGGGATGGCGTTCGATGTTTGCCCGTGCGCCGCAAGATACTTGGTTCAACTACGAATGGATTTGGTATTTACCTTTTGACAAAAACTTCAACCCGACTAATCCTTTCATTGAGCTGTGTTCACCTATTGGTGGAAAGTATTTGGTGAAACCGTCACAAGCAGCAATGGATTATTGGAACAGCCAAGTACAGTTTAACAACATGCCCTTTGATGCGCGGGGTCGCCTTACGTGGAAAAATGTAGCAGGACAACCTGTAATTATGAAGTATTTATACAATTATCTGGAACCCAATTCTGGGTTGCCTTTGACCAATTTGCAAGAAAAGTCTGGTAAATGGTTTTTGTACCGAGCGGCTACGCTTCATTTACGTTATGCCGAGGCCGCCAACCGTGATGGACGCCGTAAATTGGCTTATGCCTTGTTGAATCGGGGTATTTCAGTGACATTTGATAGCAATCCCAGCCTTGCTGATCAAACCAACAAGCAGGCTACTTTCGATGTAGCACCTTATAATTTTGATGCGCGTAGCAGCACGATTTATCCTTTTTATCGCGATCCTTGGTATAGAAATAATGGCATACGTGGACGCGCTTACGTTAGGCCTGTCGAAATCAAAGGTGATAGTACTCTGGCTATTGAAGATGCCTTAGTACAGGAAGGAGCGTTGGAATTGGCCTATGAAGGTATTCGTTGGCCTGATTTAGTACGGATTGCTTCTCGTCGTAATGATCCAGCATTTTTGGCCAACAAAGTTTATGACAAACTCAAGAAATCGGGTAATCCCAACGCAGAAGCAGTCAAAAATCGGTTGATGGTCAAAGAAAACTGGTTTTTGCCCTTCAAATTGAAATAGTTACTTCAACTCATTCACCAATCTCAGTAATTCTATCTCGGCGGCCTTGGCAGCAAAGCTCAAATTGGTAAATACGTAGCCTACATTTTCAAAGCTTTGCTGCGCTTGGCGCACTTCTACGATGGTGGCCTGTCGAAGTTGAAAACGCTGAAGGGTCAAATCTAAGAGTTGTTTGGCCAAGGCTACATTTTTCTTTTGTTCTTCCAACTGTTGCAGATTTAGGGTGTATGCTTGGTAGGTTCTTACTGCGGCGTTGCTGAAATTCCTCAATAAAATATTTTTTTGCAGACCCGCATTTCTCGCATTTATGTCAGCTATTTGTTCTTGTCTTTTGAATATCCCCCCATTGTAAATCGGAATGCTTAATGATAACCCAATCAGCGGGCCGCTGCTTTGGTTGAGCAAAGTAAGTCCCGCAGCTTGTTGGTTTCGGTTGTAGCTATATCCCGCATTAGCCCGAAGCGTAGGGTAGCGCAGCGCCGAAGTTTCTTTGATTAATTGTTCGGCAATTCGTATTTGGTATTCAGTAGCCATTAATTCCGCATTTCTATTTAGATTTTTCAAAATATTATCTAACGAAATTCCTCGATCCACAATAATCGTGTCCTGAATTGTAATTGAGGAGTCAGGACTGGCATTCATCAGGAGTAATAAATCGGTTTTGGCTTGTGCAATAATAAGTTGTTGAGATTTTTTTGTTTGTTCCAATGTATTCAAATCAATTTGGGATTGAAACAAATCGGCATTATTAGCCAAACCAACACTTTGCTGTATTTTTACAATCTCCAAACGTTTCTGAGCTACATCAATGGATTGGTCAATGGTACGGGTATAGGCTTGCTGGCGAATGACATCGTAGTATTTTGTCATCACTGCTGCAATCGTATTCTGTACCTGTGCATTGATAAACTGCAGGCTCTGCAGTTCAACCTGTTCCAATCGTTTTTTGACGGTTTTCACGCGGTAGCCGTTGTAAAGCAATATACTTCCTGTTACGTTGGAGTTTAACTGGTTGGCCGCAGCTCCCTTTCGTTTAATTTCTACCCCCGTATTCAGTCTCTGGTTGACATTAGTTATTTGTTCGTTGTCATTAATGGTAGCCGTTACGGTAGGCAACCCTCCAGCGATACTAATGTGGTTGTTGATATTGGCAATCTGAGCGTTGTTTTTAAGTACTTCGATATCCAGACTATTTTTTAGAGCAATACTAATGGCATCGGGCAAAGAAAGCGTCTGCGCAAAGAGGGTATGACCTAAAAACAGAGAAAAAGCTATTATTATGTATTTCTTCATTTTGAAGAGGTTATTGGCTTAAAATTTTGATTCAGACGAGAGCGCAAAAGAAGACTAAACACTGCCTACTTCCACCTCTTTCTCTTCGGGAGTTTCTGTGTTTTTATGTTTTCCTGATACAAATGTATAAACCGCTGGTACAACGAAAAGGGTCAATACCAAAGAGAACAAAATTCCGCAGACTACCACAATTCCCAGCGGGACGCGACTGCTGCTGGCGGCTCCTAAACTTAGGGCAATTGGCAAGGCCCCCAGCGAAGTAGCCAAGCTGGTCATTAGGATAGGGCGAAGGCGCTGAGTGGCGGCATCTACTACTGCTTCCATTTTCTTCAAGCCTTGCTCTCGACGTTGGTTGGCAAATTCCACTATCAGAATCCCGTTTTTAGTTACCAAACCAATGAGCATAATCATCCCGATTTGAGAGAAGATATTTAAGGTTTGGTCATATACCCACAAACTCAATAGCGCTCCTGCCAATGCCAAAGGCACCGTTATCATAATAGTGAAAGGGTCAATGAAGCTTTCAAACTGAGCAGCCAAGACCAAATAAATCAACACCAAAGCCAGCGCAAAAGCAAAAAGGATATTAGATGAACTCTCAGAAAAGTCTCTGGAAGGGCCAGAGAGAGCTGTCTGATAGCTTTCATCCAACAATTTATCGGCAATTTTATTCATGGCATCAATACCATCTCCAATGGTATAACCTTCTGATAATGAAGCAGAAATGGTAGCTGCTTTGTATCGGTTGTAGTGATAAATTGTAGTAGGATTGGTACTTTCTTCCCATTTGATAACGGAGCTTAAAGGAATATTTTCCCCTCTTATGTTTCTTACGTACAACCGGCCAATGTCTTCGGGTTGGCTTCGGTCACTTCTTTCTACCTGCGCAATGACCGAATATTGGAATCCATTCTGAATAAAATACGCCAATCGTCCACCACTAAAAGCGGCTTGAATCGTTGCAATCACATCTTGTGTGCTTAGCCCTAAATCTTTAATCTTCATCCGATCTAAGGTTAATTTTAACTCAGGTCGGTTGAATTTCAAGTTGACGTCCACGTTAGCAAACGTTTTATCAGAGCGTGCTGCATCCAAAAATTGGGGAATAATGGCCCGAAGTTTGTCTAAATCTTGGTTTTGGAGAATAAACTGAATAGGTAGTCCACCCCGCGACCCAAAGCCCACCGAAATCGTTTGTTCTTGCACGGCAAATACCCGTGCCTGATTGAAACGGCTTAGTTTTTTCTGTAAGTCATTGGTAATCTCGCTTTGGCTGCGCTTACGTTCTGTAG
This sequence comes from Runella sp., assembly GCA_044228585.1. Lineage (GTDB taxonomy): Bacteria > Bacteroidota > Bacteroidia > Cytophagales > Spirosomataceae > Runella. The sequence goes on from JBGAUP010000142.1 coordinate 11,407, forward strand.
GAGGTACCAATGCCAAACGTGGAGAGGCGCTGTTAGTGCTACCACCCCCACCTGGCCCGCCCCCTGGCGTACGTACAAAAATAAAGTCTCGTTCGGGAATGGAATCATACAAAAACTTACCCAAATCGTCGGCAATTTTTGCCATGGAGCTATAACTTGTGCCTTCTGGGGCTGTCACGTTAAAACGGATGCTACTGCGATCTTCCAAAGGGGCAAGTTCACTTTTTAAATTACCCATGCAAAACCAGATAATCCCACCGCAAGCAGCTACGATTACCCATGCTACCCATCTTACTTTTAAGAAAGCCTTGAGTAAGAATTCGTATAGGTTCTCCATACCACGGAAGAAGGGTTCTGTTTTTTGATAAAACCACCCATGCCCTGCTTTTTTTCGGGTCAAATACACGTTTAGTACGGGGGTGATGGTGAGCGATACAAACGCCGACACCAACACCGCCGAAGCGAGCGTCACCCCAAACTCCCTAAACAAACTTCCAATAAAACCCTCTAAGAATATCACGGGTAAAAACACGATAGCCAACGTAATGGAAGTAGAGATAACCGCAAAGAAAATCTCTTTACTACCTTCAATGGCTGCTTTGCGGATAGGAAAGCCTTGCTCGAGTTTCTTGAAAATGTTTTCGGTAACTACAATCCCGTCATCTACTACCAGTCCCGTTGCGAGTACAATTGCCAACATGGTGAGGATGTTGACCGAAAAGCCCGCCAAATACATAATAAAAAACGTAGCGACTAAGGAAATAGGAATATCAATCAAGGGACGGATGGCAATGAGCCAATCGCGGAAAAAGAAGAAAATCACCAAAACCACCAAAATAAAGGAAATAATGAGCGTCTCTTCTACTTCGGCTAATGAATTACGAATGTTTTTGGTGTTGTCGCTGATAACTTTTATCTGGATATCGCTTCTACTACTTTTCTGAATTTGCTCAAGACGTTTGTAGATTTCATCGGCAATTTTGATGTTATTAGCACCTGGTTGTGGAATAATCGCCAACCCCACCGCGTGCAGACCGTTGTATTTCCAACTTGATTCGAGTTGTTCGGGGCCTAATTCTACTTTGGCTACATCGCTCAAACGGACGATTCCCGAAGCATCTTCCCGGATGATTAGGTCTTGGAATTGCTTCTCGGTAGTCAAGCGTCCCAAGACCCGAATCGTCAAGTCGGTATTGTTTCCATAGATTTTGCCTGGAGGTAGCTCAATATTTTCGCTGTTGAGTGCCGTACGAATATCCGAAAAAGCTACATTGTAAGCACTCATTTTATCGGGATTAAGCCAAATACGCATGGCGTAGCTTTTCTGGCCAAAGATGTTAATAGCACTTACTTCATCAACCGTTTGGATTTGTTGTTGTAGTACGTTTTCGGCGTAGTCGCTTAGCTCTAAGAGGCTTTTGGTTTCGCTCTGAATGGCCACAATCATAATAAAATCCCCGTTAGCATCGGCTTTCGATACTACTGGCGGGGCATTGATATCCTGAGGAAGGCTACGTACGGCTTGGCTTACTTTATCCCGTACATCGCTGGCTGCGTCTTCTAAGTCTACGCCTAAGTTGAACTCCACACTAATCTGGCTGTTGCCTTGCGAGCTGGACGAAGTAATAGTACGAATCCCCTGAATTCCGTTGATTTGTTTTTCCAACGGTTCGGTGATTTGGCTTTCGATGATGTCGGAGTTGGCACCAGTATAAGAGGTACTCACCGAAATCAGCGGGGGGTCAATGGCTGGATAGTCACGAACGGCCAAAAAAGTAAGACCCACGACTCCAAAGATGACAATTGCCAAGTTCATCACTGTGGCAAGTACGGGGCGTTTTATGGATAATTCTGAAATGTTCATCGCTTTGCTGCTTTTCTTACTTTGAGTACTGCGTCGGGTTTAGCAAATAAGACACCTGTGACTACGACCGAGTCGCCTTCGCTGATTCCTTGGGTGATTTCAACATTGTTGGCATTTCTTAATCCCGTTTGTACGGTCACAAAAGCTGCTTTTCCGTCTTTTACCAAAATCACTTGGTTAGTTCGGTCATCGGGGATAATGGCATTAGTGGGAATCATAATGGCTTTTTTATTATTTCCACTACTGATGATTACTTTGGCAAAAGCCCCAGGATTGACGCGGGCATCGTCTAATAATGCTCTTACGATGAGGTTACGCGTTTGGCGATTGGCTTGAGGCTCAAGGGCAATAACGGTTGCCTTTCTTAGGGTAGTGTCTCTGCCTTCCAATTTTACTCTGACAACGCTACCTATTCTTATCAGGTCGCTGTTCTCTTCGGGAAGGGTAAAATCTATTTTCATTCTGCCCAACTGCTGGACGGTAGCAAGGATCGAAGTGGGAGTAACATACGAACCAGGACTTACTTGCCGCAATCCGATGGTGCCGTTGAAAGGGGCTCTAATAACGGTTTTGTCAATCAAAGTTTGAGTATAAGCAATGTCGGCTTTGAGCGTGTTTACGGTATTCAAAGCGGCATCGTAGTCACTCTGATTAATGCCGTTGATTTCTAATAGTTTTCGCAGACGTTCCTCGGTTTTAGTCGCAATCTCCAACTGTACCTTCGTACGATTGATTTGTGCTTCCAAATCAGCACTGTTAATTCGGGCTAAGATAGTCCCTTGGGTTACTGACTTTCCTTCGGGTACATTGAGGTACGTGAGTCGTCCGCTTACCTCGGGGCGTAGCTCCGTGGATTCATTCGGAATAATTGTCCCGTTGGCTTCTATTACATTGGTAACGGGTTGGTAAGTAGCGACCATTACATCTACCACGGTTGGTCGGTCTTTTTTTTCTTCTCCCCCTCCTTTGGCTTTTTCTTCCTTTTTTTTGCAAGAAGAGAAGGCGAGGCAAAAAAATAAAGCAGATAAACTAATATTGAAAAAGTGAGTGGGTTTAGGATAAGTCATTCAAATATCGTTTAAATAGTCAGACAATCTTGAGTTAAACAAAGTATGTAAGGTGCAATAGATAAGTGTTGATGTATAAGACACAAATATAAAAATTCATCAATAAGGCGGTAGCTTATTCAACCCAAAAGGCGTAAAAACGAGAGCAACTACCCATATAATGCTACGACCCTTATTCTCTACTCTATTAAACGACCCTTCGGGCTGCTATAAACTCACTTTCTTTTGGAGTTTATAACAACCCG
>JBGAUP010000143.1:0-14613 GCA_044228585.1 Runella sp.
TTATTGTGTCTTAATACCTATCTCTAACTGATAGAAATAGTAAATACCAAAAAAAACAGAGCACCTTGATTGATGTAAGGTGCTCTGTTTTAGATTCCATTAAGGTTTACAAACTCTTCAAGTACGCAATGCTTTTGGGTACTTGCTGGCTCCAAATGGGGCTTTCGTCTTCAATAAAATAATGCTTGATACCAATTTTCTTAGCTTCACGGATTACGCCCGCAATGTCAATTTGGCCTGTACCCAAGGTTACGTCATTTTCAAGCGGTGTGCCACCCGTCAAATCTCCCTTCACGCCTTTTCTGAGGTCTTTGAGGTGGATGAGTTGGAAACGTTTTCCGTACTTTTTCAACAGTCCCACGGGGTCGGCACCACCGTAATAGGCCCACAGAATATCTAATTCAAACGAAACGTATTCAGGATTCGTGTTTTTTACGATATAATCGAAGAGTGTCCCGTCTTGGTAAGGCTGAAACTCGTAGCCGTGGATGTGATAACAAAATGTGATACCATTTTCTTTTAGAGCTTTGCCAATAGTATTGAAATCCTCAACCGCTTTTTTTGCTTCTTCAAACGTAAAACCACCTTTTACTTTGTGCGGAATCCACGCACACATGAGGTATTTAGACCCTAAAAGTTGGGCTGTTTTAGCCGCAGAGATGGGGTCTTTGAGGAGTTGTTCGTAGCCTCCGCCCGTGGCGGGAATCTTGATACCGCGCTCTTCGCACATTTTTCTAAATTCTTCGGGAGTAGTGCCTTTTTGCGCTCCTCCTTCCAGTTCTGTAACACCCAGCATTTTGAGCGTATCGAGTGTGGCAGCTACATCTTTGGGAAAACTGGCACGGTAGGTGTAAGCTTGCATTCCAATTGGGAAGCTGTACAATTTGCCTTTTTGGGCAAAAGTATCGGTCATAATCACAGTAAATAAGAGCGCAAAGCTCATTAAAACCATCGTTTTTTTCATTGTTGGGTTTTGATTTTTGAAGTAAAAGTAGATAGCAATAAAAGTCAGGAATTCGGCATTTTACTACTAATAATCACTAAAAGCTTTTCATTGCCTCGGCATAACGACGCCCCAATTCTCGCGCCGAAGGAGTGTCAAAGTGGGTTTTGTCGCCTTTATCCGTTAAGCCCGTAGCATCTGCGTAAGCAGTACGTTTGACTTTTTTGGGAAGATTGCGGAGTTGTTCGTTAATATTCTTGGCCGCTGGATTCTTGGCTACAAAAAAATCCCCCAAAGTGCCCACCACCACAGGTACATTGCGAGCCGATAGTTCTTTGCGAAAACGAGCAATCAAAGTTTCCAGTTTTTGGGTATAACTTCCCACCAATTCGGGTTTACTATCACTTTCTCCTTGATGCCATAGAATTCCTTTCAGCTTTCCAGATTGCTTTGCGATTTTTGCTCGCCGAATGGCATCATCGTAAGGATAGCTTTTGGTTTGGTCGTGGTAACCTCCGGGTTTCCACGCGTCAATAGGAGAGCCTCCCACAGCAGCAGGTATCAAGCCAATGATGACCGATGTGTCAGCGTCTGCCATCACCCTTGCAAATTCTAACCCAGGCCCCACCCCCACTACATCGGGTTTGTCGAAGTGCATTGGAGAAACGGCAGGAATCCATTGATTTTCTTTGTTGAGCATCCATATACGCGGATGCAGCGTGCGGTCGGCTTCCTCTACTTTGCCTCGCCCTGCCATATTTGACTGGCCGACGAGCAGGTACAAATGAAGCTTTTTGCCTTTGAAATCAGGATTTTGGGCTGTCGTTTTTAAAGCGAAAAAAAGTACTACAAAAGCAAATAAGTGTCTCATAAGCAAATACAAATAATTGATTTACACTGCGATTTTATATTGCCTATTGCAGTTAAAGATTTTTCGTCTTAAAAATTAACCGCAATGGGCGCAAGGGGCTTAATCTTTAAAATATTTTTCCAAGACCTCTTTCGGCTGCCATTGGTCTGGTTTTCGTACAATAGTTTTGTAGTCAAAAACCTGCGAAGACACCTCAGCCGCAGTAAGCGGAAGCGTATCTCCATAAAATTGCTGATGTTTCTTCAAATCATCCATCAGCGACTTTACTTTTTCGGCATATTCAGGTTTTTGGGCAAGGTTATTAAGTTCGTACGGGTCGGTTTGCAAATCAAACAATTGGGTATAATCTACTTTAGGATAACGAATCAATTTCCAACGTCGGTCACGGACGGTGCGCTGTGTGAAGGTATAAGCCGTAAATACTTGCTCTCGAACGGCTGGTGTTTTTCCTTGAATAATACCCGATATGTCTTTGCCTTCCAAATCGTCAGGAGGGGTGATATTAAGCATTTTGCAGAAAGTTGGAAACAAGTCAAACAAATAGACAAAAGCGCCAGTTTTTTGATTTTTAGGAATTCCTTTTCCGCTCATAATCAGCGGTACTCTCATGCTGTGCTCGTAGAGATTTTGTTTTCCTAACAAGCCGTGGCTTCCCATGGCCAACCCGTTGTCGGCGGCAAAAACAATAATCGTATTTTTATCTAATCCTTTCTCTTTGAGTTTGTTCAAAATCTTCCCAATTGCCTCATCGAGGTGGGTAATCATGGCATAATATTCTGTCAATTGCGCTTTGATAACTTCAGGCGTGCGCGGGTAAGCGGCCAGCATTTCGTCGCGTACGGTCATATCACTTCCAAAATGGAAAGGATGGGCAGACATAAAATCGGGCGGAAGTGGCGCAGTACCATAGCGTTTTAGGTATTCGGGCTTGGGCGAGCGCGGGTCGTGGGGAGCAGTAAATGCCACATAAGTCACAAAGGGCTTGCTCACGGTTTGTTTATCCAAAAACTGAATGGCTGTTTCGGCAAAATGGTCAGTCGAAAATCCTTTTTTGATGGGTGCAGTAAACGTCCCATCGGGCTTCAGATCACACATGGGCGTTTGGTAATGGTCGGCCATACCTCCCAACATCACATTCTTGGCCTCCATGAAACTTGCTCCCACAGCAGCAGGTTCGTTGTGCCATTTACCCGTCATAAAGGTAGTATAACCGTTTTGGCGTAACAGCATCGGCCACGTAGTAACACCATTCAATTTATCGGTTACCCTAAAAAAGCCTTTTCCACTCATCAACATCGCTCGACTTGGCGCACAAATCGCCCCGTGATGCCCCCCCAAAATATGGGCTTCACTAAACATCGTACCATTTCGTGCCAATTGGTCAAGGTTTGGCGTTTGGACGTAAGGGTTTCCGTAACATCCCAGCGCATCAGCACGGAGGTCGTCAGCAAAAAGAAAAAGAATGTTGGGTTTGGAAGATTGAGCATTAACTTTGAGGCTAAAACCTAATAAAAGAACAATAAAAGAGTAGATTGGCTTCATAAGAGAGATATAAAATAAACAAAAAACGTCAGCCATAAAAGCAGGCTGACGTTTTGAATTACTATCGAAATACCAATCAGTTATACGGCAGGCAACACAGGTCGTTTTGCCAAAGAGTCGTTAATCACTTTTAAGACATGTTCACGCTCTTCGCCAACCAAAGGCAAACGCGGCTGCCGCACGTATTCGGTTCCTAACCCCGTAGCTACTTCGGCTAATTTGATGTTTTGTACAAATTTTGTTGAGACATCAAGGTGCAACAAGGGGAAAAACCAACGGTAAATTTCGCGGGCTTCCTCAATGCGGCCTTGCTTAGCCAATTCATAAATTACGACCGTTTCGCGGGGGAAAGCATCTACCAGGCCAGCAATCCAGCCATCGGCTCCCATCAACAAGCTTTCCAGCGCCATATCATCCACTCCTGACATGATTTTGAAGCGGTCGCCCATCTCGTTAATAATGTCTGTCATATACCGAATATCTCCTGTTGATTCCTTCATAGACTCAAAGTGGGCATTTTGCGCCAAGTCTTTGAACATCGGAATACTCACAAAAGTCTTGTAGGCAATCGGATTATTGTAAATCATAAAAGGCAAATCGGTGGCATCGGCCACGGTGTGAAGATAATGCAGGGTCTCGCGGTCATCGGATGGATAACGCATCGGAGGCAGTAGCATAATACCATCAACACCAGCACTTTCGGCTTCTTTTACAAAATTGACCGCTACACGCGTGCTATTTTCAGCAACGCCAATGACCAACGGTACACGGTCGGCGATTACCTCACGGGCAGCGGTCAGGAGTGTCAGTTTTTCTTCGTAGGTCAGAGTACTATTTTCGCCCAAAGAACCACAGATGATGATACCATGAACACCCGCTTTGATTTGTTCGTTGATGTTATATGTAAAAGTTTTAAGGTCTAAAGTTTCGTCTTCAAAGAATTTAGTCGTTACGGCGGGATATACGCCTATCCAATTGGGTTTCATCAGAGAATATTTTTTAGTGAATGAATTTACCCTACAAAGGTAAAGGAAGGATTGCTTGGTGGCTTTGTCTAAATTAATGACTTATGATACTATTTTAGTAACAATCAGGCAATTGTAGGGCTTATTTCCCTAATTCCAGTACCGATTTGAGATAATCGCGGGGGGTAAGGTGCATCACCTGTTTGAACTGACGATTGAAATTAGAGAGATTGGCATACCCGCAGGCAAAGGCAATTTGACTAATGCTCTGGGTCGAATCTCTGAGCAGCCGACAGGCATGTTCGACCCGAACTTCGTTGAGAAGTTGGGAAAAAGTCTTGCGTGTGTGTGTTCGTAAAAAACGGCAAAAAGCGTGGGGGGTTAAATTGGCTACATTGGCAATATCTTCGAGGGTAATAGGATGGGCGTAGTTAGTTAAAATAAAATTGAATACATTTTCCAAACGCTGATGGTCAACGGGTTTATTGGGCTGTTTGTACGCTGTCCCTGAAAGTCGTTCGCACTCCGCCGACAAAGTCAAACCATCGAGCGTCGTTAGGAGTGTTATTAATTGTTCAAAAGGCCGCTGTTCATAGATGGTTTCAAACCTCTCCGTCATTACAGTAGGCTTCAAGCAACGCAGCCTCACTCCATGAGAAGCCTCCCGCAAGAGTTCGCCAATGTGCAGCAATTCAGGAGTTTTAGCAAAAAAATGATGGAGCGTTTCTTCCCGAAAAAAGAATGTATATGCCATTACTCTCTGGTCAGAATCGGGTTCAAAATAGCTGCTGTCGTTGAGCAGTACGTGTGGAACATTAACCCCCAGCAACAACAAATCGTAAGGCTGAAAACGGTCAATCCGATCGCCCACAACGAGTGTACCCGTTCCTTCTTTAATGAATGTTAGTTGAAGTTCGGGATGAAAATGAAGCCTTTGGTAAAAGTGTTTACCATCATCAATCTGCACTCTAAACGAGCGGTCGTCAACGGTAGGTACACGAAATAACAATGCCTTCATTTACCAAGTGCGTAGGTGACAATCACAGGCTGATGGTCTGAGGTGTCGGGTTCATTTAATACTTGATAGTCAAGTACTTTGAAAGTGGAAGTTTGATGCGTCCAAAAATAATCAATTCTTTTGCCATTTTCTGGATAGGTAGCTATTTCAGACTTTACCCCTGCGTCATTCCAATATTTGGTGAGTGCTTCGAGGGTATGGTCGTCGGCAGTAGCATTGAAGTCTCCGCCCAAAATAACGGGATAAAGACTATTTTGCAAGTATTCATTGATGACCGCTGCCTGCAAACCCCGATTAAGCGGTGAGCGGTAATCTAAATGGGTATTGCAAAAACGCACATATTTACTGTCGGAAAATGGAACCAACGCACACATCAAAATCCGTTGTTCGGTCGAATCCACATTGGGTAATTTGAGTTTTTGAACGTGTTCAATGGGACGTTTTGATAGTATGCCTAATCCGTATTTTCCTCCCTGCAAATCAATCGCTTTCTCAAAAGCCACGTGGTAATCGGTCAATAGCGATAGAATCCTCATTTGGTTTAATTTACCCGAACGCACCACCCCACTGTCTATTTCTTGTAAAGCCACCAAATCGGGTTTATGTTGTTTGAGTAGTTCAACGACGCGTGTCAAGTTGGTCTTACCGAGATTGTTTTCGCCGTGATGAATATTGAAAGTCATTACTTTCAACGTTATAGGCTTAGAAATAGGTTTCGATTTAGGTTTTTGACCAAACCCAGCCGTACTACTTATCCAGCAAATCAACAAATAAAAACTATATTTGAACACTTTCACCGACCCGTACTTTTTGAACTTAAAAAAGTTAGTAATTCAACAAAAATAATAGCTCTGCCGTGAAAAAAAATACCTTGATTGCTTATTTACTACTATTTGTCATTGTTTATTCTGCCAATGCTCAAAGTCAACGTTCCGACTCCCTCTTATTCAAACTCGACAATACTTCTCACCTAAAGCCTATCGTCATAGGTGCTAATGGACGTTACTACTATGGAGGTATCAGGCTTCGGAGCAATTACTCGCTCGAAATTCCCTTTGGCGAACTGGATGACCCTGAAGTAAATCATTATTTCAAAAGTTCGCGTACCATTCGCACCGTAGGTTCGGTAGTTGCAGCTCTACCAGGCATTTACTATTTGGTGGCGGGGCGAAATACGGGCGTAAGCCGCCAAACGTTTTGGATTACCTACGTGGGAGCTCTTGGTGTATCCTTGGCCTCTAATCTGATTGCCAATGCCCAAATACGCAAAGCAGTCCGTACCTATAATGGCCGCTTGACTCGTCCAAAGTTGGGGCTATCTGTTCAAGAAATGTTTAATAACTCTTTGTCGCTGGGAATTGGACTCAAGGTCGGTTTTAGAAATTAGTTGTATTGCTTTGTTAAGTTATGGATGCGGGTCAGACGGTAGTCAGACCATTTGCCTCGCTTGGGGTCTGACTACCGTCTGACCTGTACACATCACGACGACGATAAACCCAAAACTACATTCTCCGAAACTTCTCCCGCTGCGCCGTGTATAAGCCCGCCACTACCAGGGCTGTTCCGACAAACGTATGCCAAGAAAGGGGTTCATTGAGCAAAATATTGGAATAAGTAAATCCAAAAACAGGGCAAAGAAATAGCCAGAGTGAGGCCTTAACCGCATCTTGGCGGAGCAGATAAAACCACAACTGCAATGAAACGACAGAGACGGGCACAATCAACCACCCCACCGAAAACCAAAACTGTCCATCCCATCGGGTAGATTTCCAGTCGGCAAAATACAACGTAAAAGGTAGTAATATTAGCCCGCCCAAAAGCACTTGCCAACCATTAAAAACTAAATTGGGCAAGCGCCACTCAATACTGGTGTAATAAACACTTGCGGCTGAAACTGACAAAATTCCCACCATCAAAATAAGTAGTCCTTGCGCAGTAGCGTAGCTATTTTGAAGCAAAGGCCACGTAGCCAATGCCGCTCCTGCCAATCCCAAAACTACCCCTACCACCTCATACCACTTGAGGCGTCGTTGAAGCCACACTGCCGATAGCATAATCACAAACAAAGGCCCTGTGGCAGTAGAAAGGCTTCCTATTCCTGCCGATACTTCGCGCATTGAAATCACAAACGCACTCAAGTAGAGGGTGGTATTGAAGAAAGCAAAAATAATAAGTTGAAACCACGCTCGACCACTGGGAAGTGGACTTTTAGCAGGTAAAAAAATGTATGCAAAACCCAACATTAATCCCCCTGCCAATAAAAAGCGAACGTTAGCTAAGACGAGTGGGTCGGCAGAACGAATTCCAATCTTGGTGACTACCGACGCCGAAGCCCACAAAGCAGCAAATAAAATTCCGATTAGAATATTTTTCAAGACAAGTCTTCTTTGTCGCTCTGAAAGAGCCTAAAGGATATATTTTTAAGGGTAGTTAGATTTCTTTTAGCCATTCTTGGGCGATGGTTCTTGCCGCGTCAACGGCGGGTTTACCTGCTCGATAGCAGCGTCGCCAAGTATCATCTTTTTGCTCATATTCCTCCTTAACAAATTTTCTTAGTCCATTTTCCGTCTTGAGTTCGGCATTAAAATCTACCCTCGACGAAATTTCCAAAAAGCGATTGAGGCGTTGTTTGATAAGCACATTAGGGTTCTGAATGGCTTTCCACTCGGCATAGTCTGCGTTATATTTCTGTAATAACTCTTTATATTCTTCCGCATAAGCAAGGTTAGACATTTCCTCAACTTGCTTCATTTGCGCCTTAAATTCAGCGCTTTCAAACTGCTTTTTCATTTGCGCTTGCATTTCAATCGAAGTTTTCAATACTTCCTCCAATTGTTTCTTTAAAGCAGGATCTTTTGTTTCAGCAATTTGCTTCTTTAAGTTTTGTACCATTTCCTTTTGACCTTGCTCGGCATCTAAAGCACTTTTTGCCTGTTCTGCTTTCTCTCTGGCAGCTCTTGCTTCTGGGGTTTCAGGTTTTACAGGTTCTTTGTCTTTCCACCATTCGGCATAGTGATTTTTAAAAGCATCGGTTTTTACATAGCTTTTGGCAAAAATACCAATCGCTTGTACGATACTCGCTCTGTTTGCCATCGGAATCTTGTTGGCACTACGTGGATAATACAATGAACCATTGCTAATACTATTGCTTAAAAACTCTTCTGCTTGCTGCTTTGTGATACCCAAATCACTAAAAACATCGGCTATTTTAAAAGCAAAAACACCAACAAAACCGAGGAATACAAATAGCTTTTTCATTGCAAGGTGTACGTTTAAATAGTTCTCTGACTACCAATTATTTACAGTTTTCAGTAAATTCGATTGCGGCTTCTTTATCCCCTAAAGCCGCCCCTTTTTTCCACATGTTGCAAGCTAATTCTTTTTGGTTATTTATAAAATGAGCTTCCCCCAACCAACGAATCCTAAATTTCGATGAGCATAGCTATTTTCTGGGCTACTTTTCAACGATTTTTCAATTAAAACCTTCGCTTCATTGAACTGGTCTTTTAACAGCAAAATATAACCTTTATTGTTCAAATAAATAGGATTAACAGGGTCAAAGTCCAATGCTCGATTGATAAATTTCGATGCTTGCTCCAACTGATTTTGTCGAGCAAAAATAAGCGACAAATTGTTGTATGCTAACTCTTGTTGAGGGTCTAATTGTAATGCTTTTTCAAAATCAACCTGAGCTGCTTTGAAATTTTTTTGTTCAAAAAAGGTTACGCCACGGTTTACAAGCGCCTGTACGTTGTTGGCATGAAGCGACAACGCCCGGTCGTACTCGGCCAATGCTTGTTCATAGTATCCTTGATTGAATTTCAAATCGCCCCATTTAAGGTAGTAATTGGTTGAATCTTGGTAAGTTTTTCTAATGTATTCTAAATCGGTCGTGGCCAGAGCGTATTCTTTTTTATCAATCCATACTCCCGCTCGGTTGAAATAGGCTTGCTCAAATTTTGAATCAATTTCGATGGCTTTATTGAAATCTTGGATGGCTTTTTCAAAGTCTCCAGCATTCAAGTAAGCAATGCCCCGATTACAGTGTACATCGGCCAAATCAGCCTGTTTTAGCAGAGCTTCATCGTAATAGCGAATGGCCTGAGCGTATTCTTTTTCTTTCAGTTTAAGATTGCCCTTTAAAAAAAACTGTGCGGCTTCGGTTTCTTTTTGGTCTGAGCAAGCCGTCAAAAGAACCGATAAACTACAAACCTGCAAAATGTAAAACAGAAAACTAAAGATAGAAGAGCGCATGGCCGCGTTTTTGGGGCTTTGATAGATGAACTAAGCTAAAAATACTTTGCAAGTTAAGGACGATTTTATCTGGGTCTGAGCCAAGATTCTGGATTGAGTTTACTGGTATTTTTCCAAATTTGAAAGTTGACTTCCGACACCCCGTCACCGTCGGTAGCTACTACTCCAATGGTTTCACGGGCTTTGAGTTTTTGTCCTGGGCGGACATTGACATTCTTTAACTTTGCATATACGGTGTAAAAATCACCGTGTTGGACAAAAACAACGTTTCGCATGACTCCCATGTTGGTTACGTCCATTACGACACCGTCATAAACCGTCTTCACTGGGGAGCCTGCGTTTGTTTGAATATCTACTCCTTGATTCTCTTGATAGACATTTTTGAGAACTTCTTTGGTACCGAACCCATCGGAAATGAACCCTGGCACAGGCCAAGGGAGCCGTCCCCGGTTGGCAGCAAAAGAGGAAGCCAACGTAACTTCTTCTTCATTCATGCCTTCGGCATTGATTTCGGGTTCTTTTTTAGGTTCAGGCTTTGTTTCAGGTTCTACTTTGGTGATTTCTTCGTTGCCTTTTGCTTTTTCAAGAGCCTTAGCTTTAGCAGTGGCTTCCCTTTCAGCTTTTTCTTTTGAGGCTTTTTCGCGAGCGGCAGCGCGGGCACGCTCGCGTCGTTCTTCAATTTCGCGCTGAATGATACGGGTCAAGGCGTTTTCCAATTGCTTGTTGGCTTTACGTACTTCGGCTACCTCGGCGATGATTTCTTTCTCACGTCCCGTCAATTCTTTGACCACTTTATCTTTCTCTCCTTTCAATTGCTCCAAGTTTTTACTTTCGGCAATGCGCGTTTTGAGGGCATTTTCTTGGTCTTTTTTCTTATTAGTGATGCTATTTGTTTTGGCAATCATCAATGATTGCACTTTTTTCATTTGATCTACTTGCTTTTTGCGCTCGTCGGTGTATTGTTTGAGATACTTGTAACGAATCAAAAACTGGTTGAAATTAGGGGCTGAAAAAAGAAAACTCAGTTCATTGAGACTATTATTACGCTTAGAGGAATTATAAATCATCTTGGCGTATTCGTCGCGCAGCTTTTCAAGGTCATTATCCAATTCTACTTTGGCTTTTTGGAGTTCATTAAGCTCCGAATCCATCAATTGTAAATCGTCGTTGATGAGTTCTATCTTCCTATTTTGGGCGTTGATTTGTTGCTTAATCGCTTTTAATTGACCCAAACTGGCGCGTTTTTGTTCGGTAGTTTGCTTCAGAATTCCTTGAAGTTCTTGTAAACGTTCGAGATTTTCACGCTTTTCTTTCTCAAGCTGCTGGCGGCTCTTTTGGGCAAAGAGTAGTGCGTTATTGAACGACAGTAACCCTAAAGTGATGAGAAAAATATAACAAATTCGATTAATGACATTCATATTGTACAATAGTCAAAATAATGGCAGCGAAAACATACGAAACAAAGTAAGTAGAATAACTTAGCTCTATTTTTTTTGGTATTTGGGAGGGATACTAAACGGAAATGTGAGCAATTTCTCACTCAATTCTACCTTTTGGTGTTTAATCCGAAATACGGTTTGGTATCGCTGTTGGTCCTGTTTTGATTCATAATCCAACTGTATTAAGCTGGTGTAAGGAAAAAGATAGTTATTGAGTTGCGTAAAATCTTCGTAGTCGAGCGTAAGGGAGTTTTTGGTGGGTTGCTCAGTTACCAGAAGTTTTTTTAGTCGGCGATTTTGTTCACCAATGTAATTTTCTAACGAAATTTTACCTTCGTCTTGGCGAAGCATGAAAAAATCCTTCTCTTTCCTAAAGCGTTCACCAGATTTTTTAGGAATAGGCATGTTGCCAATCAAGATAGACTGAATCAAATCAAAATTCAATTGAAAATTGAATTTTTGGCTAAGGCTCACAAAATCATACTGGTAATAAGTCTTGTTGTAGCGATCTATGATCTGAATAGAGTCACGGGTGATAAGCCCCCGAACTACCTCGATTGGGCCAGCGACAATTTGAAGCCATAGAACACTATCTTTACGCATTCGCATCGTAACGTTGGCATTGTCTATATCTTGGTCTTTGCTTTTAAAAGATATTTTTGATTTTGCAGTAAGATATTGAAAATCAATACTTTCTACATTTATTTTAATTTCTTCAGGTTCGTTATTGGGCGTTGCAATGGCCAATGAATCAATTTTAGGAATTACTAAAGTATCGGTCTGTAACACTACAGCCACGCTGTCCGTAGTAGGTTGCTGACTTTTTTGGCGTTGACGATGGCAAGCCGAAAGCGAGACAAGCAGGGCAAGCGTGATGCAAGACGACAAATTAACTTTCATGCTTTGAATACGATAATAAAACTTGATTTAGGGTGTTTACTCAATGAGCTGACCCGTAGCGATTTTTTTGTCAATTTGTTGGCTATTTTCCCCCATATTTTTGGCTTTTTTCCACTGTTCTACGGCTTTTTCTCTTCACCCAACTGGTAGAGAACATCACCGTAGTGTTCTACAATTGTGCCACCGACGCTTTTCCCAGAATCAATCGCCTTTTCAAGATTTGTTCTTGGCATTTTGTAATCTTTCAGCACATACAGTATAATACCCAAGCATACGTATCTAAATAGGTGGCGTTATTGGGATTACGTGCTACGACGCTGGCAGCCATTTCTTTGGCGCGTTCGAGTTTATCTTTTCGGAGCGATAAAAAGTAACTATAATTGTTGAGTACGTGGTCGTTATTGGGTTCGAGCTTGAGGGCTGCTTCGTAAGATTCATCCGACTTGGCATGTTCACCAAGCCCATGATAAGCATCACCAAGTTGGGCTAAAATGGCTCCTTGTAACTCTTTGTTTTCGGTAGTAAGTTTTTGGGCTTCTTCAAGAGCGTCAACAGCTTGTTGATAGTGGCGTTTGACCAAATGTCCAGAGCCATTGGAATACCAAAAAAGCCCTTGGTTAGGGAAATTTTCTAACGCTTGGTCAGAGTGTGCGATGAGGCTATCAATTTGATTGAGGTCACCGTCCAACTGTAAAATAGCTCCCCACACTTCGTACATAGCGGGGTTAATACGCGCAGCTTTGAGGTAGGTATCACGCGCTTCCGCTTTTCGATTTGCTTTAGATAACAAATCTGCATACACCACATAAGCACGCATATCTTTGGGATGAGCTTTTACGATTTCGGCAGCTCGGTTGAGTACATCTTGGCGCGTAGCTTCATCTTTAGCTTCACGCAGTAGCCCTACAAGGGCTTGCATCTTGGTATCAATGTCGGCATTAGGATTGTTGAACATTTGCCCCATTTGTTGGTCAGCGGCTTGTGTATCGCCATTTTGGCGATAGATTTCGGCCAACATCATGCGTGCATCGCCTTGGTCTGGATTGATTTTAAGGGCTTTTTCAAGCTGTTCTTTGGCTTCCTTAGGACGTTTGGCCATTATTAACAGCTGTGCCAACTCAACTATATATTGAGCTTCGGTAGGTTCGGCATTAATCAGTTTTTGGGCTTCGTCAATGGCCTTACTGGGTTTGTCTAATTTTAGGTAAATGCGCTGTTTTTGATGAACAAGATCCTCATCCACACCCAATGAACGTTCGACCTCGTCGTAGGCTTTGAGTGCTTCTTCGTATTTTTCATCCAAGATATATACTGCGGCTAATTCAAGGCCATATTCGGCATTTTCGGGGTCTTTTCGGATAATTTCACGGTATAAGTCGGCTGCTTTCTCGTACTTTCGCTGTTGGGTATAAATTTCAGCTAATTGGATACTATAAAATTTATTCTGAGGGTCTAATTGAGCTGCTTTTTGGGAAAGAATAGCCGCTTCGTCGAGTTTTTCGCGTTTTAGTAAGGTACGCGCCAATTCGTAATTGATAGCAGCCACGTTAGGGTTCATCTTGAGGGCAGTTCGGAGTACGCTGTCGGCGCGCTGGTACTCTTCCATTGCCGTGTATTTCATACCTTCGGCCAGCAAGGATTCGAGTTCAAATCGTTGCGATTTTTGGGCGTCGGTTTCGCCTACGGGTTTGTTTTTTTGAGCCATTACTATTTGACTCAACAACAAAATGACCCAGAAGAAGGGGATGTTTTTCATTGTATTTAAAGAAAATCTCGTTGGCTGGTGTTGATTGAGCCTCAATCTATTATAAAAAACGAGATTAACGAAGCAAAATTGGAAGAATTTAGTCGTTTTACCAAAATAATGCTAAATGCTTTCCTTTTTTAGCTAAATATCAGCCCTACAAACTACTTTAAATCAATATTTAACCATACGGGGCAATGGTCTGAATGAACTGCGTCGGGGAGCTGTCGGCATCCAATGACTTTCTCTTTTAAATCATCGCTTACCGACAAATAATCAATGCGCCAGCCTTTATTGTTTCCTCTTGCTCCTGCCCGATAGCTCCACCAACTGTACTCAATGAGGTCGGGATTGGCATGACGGAAGGCATCGGTAAATCCACTCCCAAACCATTTGCTCATCCACGCTCGCTCTTCGGGAAGAAAACCAGTAGTGTTTTTGTTGCGGATTGGGTCGTGTATGTCGAGTTCTTGGTGGGCAATGTTGTAATCCCCTACTACAACAAGGCTTCGCTCAGCTTGCCGTAGAGAATGAACCCATTCATAAAAATCATTCAAGAATTTCATTTTTACGTTTTGTCGTTCGTCTCCGCTGGTACCCGAAGGAAAGTAGGCATTTACGATGGTAAGTGCCCCAAAATCGGCACGAATGACTCGACCTTCATTGTCGTACAAGTCAATGCCGCAGCCAATGACACAACGATTTGCTGGAACTTTCGCAAAAATAGCCACCCCGCTGTAACCTTTTTTTTGGGCAGCTTTCCAGCCTACCAAATGATAACCTAATGCCTCAAATTCGAGCAGATTGACTTGTTCGGGAATAGCTTTTACTTCCTGAAAACAAAGAATATCAAACGATTTGTCGGAAAGCCATTCGATGAGTCCGTTGCGCATGGCAGCGCGAATACCATTGACGTTGTAAGTGAGAATCTGCATCT
>JBGAUP010000144.1:0-14736 GCA_044228585.1 Runella sp.
GGTATTCAAACTTTACATAACCAATGCACATCCGCTCACTGACACTACTCTTGTTATTCCTAACCTGTTGGGGTCAGTGCCGTGTTCTTGGTCAATCTTCCGATATATCGTTTCAACATTTAAGCCCCGAACAAGGTCTTCCCATCCATTACACTACGGGGATTGTTCAAGACACCTCTGGATTTATTTGGATAGGTACAATGGCAGGATTAGCACGGTACGACGGGCTAAGGTGCAAAGTATATGATCATGACCGAAAAGACCCACATTCTTTGTCTGACATTCTTGTTAGAGCCGTTTTTCTATCAAAAAAAGGCTCATTGTGGGCGGGGACCCAACACGGACTCAACCTCTTCGATTTTAAAACCCAAAGGTTTGAACGGTTTCATTTTAACCAATATGGTGAACGTTCCGACTATATCCGCTGTATTTCAGAAGACAATCAGGGTAAACTCTGGCTGGGGACAGCCAACGGTGTTATTATTTTTGACCCCAAAACAAAGCAATCTGAACTCAAAAAACTTCCAACGGATGCATCATCTAAAGCATTGGTCTATTCCATTCGTGCTTTCTTAGCAGACGGAAGTGCCATGTGGATTGGCACCGACATGGGTTTGTATCGCTACGATTTAGAAAGCAAGTCTTTCCAGGTCTTTTGCAAAAGTGATGAATTAGGTACTATACCCGACAATTCGATTTCGGCCTTGATTAAGCATCCTAAAACTGGGGCGATTATTGTCGGACACCGCAACGGTCTATTGTCTTCACTAAATCTTCATTCAGAACATTTTTCCAAAATTGATGTTGACATTAGAGAGTCCAGCGAAGTAACCTGCTTCTTTTTTGACCAAAGGAATAACCTGTGGATAAGTACCCGTGGCAGTGGAGTCTATTGCTACGACGAAGTCCAGCAGAAATACATTAATTACCTGAGCGACATTACCGACCCCAACAGTCTGAGTTCAAATTATGTCAAGACTATTTTTCAAGACCGTTCGGGGGTGATTTGGTTTACCACTTCCTACAAAGGCATTAGCCGATTTAACCCTAAAAATCAATCCTTTACTTATCCCCTCAAAAATACACAGTATCAGCCCAAATCGGCCAACGGAGCCGCTGTCAATCGCATTGCAGTTGACAGTCAAAATAATCTTTGGTTAGCAACCGACGACGGTGTAATTTGGGTCAATCAGCAAACCCATGACTATAAACTCTATCAGCATGACCCCAAAAACCCAAATAGCCTTTCTGATAACGCGGTCAATTCTATATGGGTGGACGAAAACGACCACGTATGGATAGGAACTCACACTCGTTTCCATCATCTAAACCCTAAAACGGGGAAATTCACACTATTCAATTATCTGCCCAATGACGACATGCCCTCCCCTCCCCCGTCCATCGCAAGAAATGATTTCGTAGCGGGTAAAAATGCTTTCGATATACATCCCACGGGCGATGGGCGAATATTTATTGGGACCGATGAAGGATTGAATATTTATGACCCCCGAACCAATACCTTCGCTAATCGTTTTAATGACGAACGAATCAGGCGTTTACCGCTCAATCGCTTCAACAGCCTCTTTGTAGATAGTAAGCGTAACTTGTGGGTAGGTTGCGGGGTGGATGAAGCCCTGTGTATCAGTGCCGACTTGCGGAACGTAAAAAGATACCGTTACGAAGAGCAAAATCCCCGCAGCCTCTCCGACAACGGAGTTATGTCATTTGCCGAAGACACCAAAGGGAATATTTGGATGGGAACAGACAATGGATTGGCGTACTTAGATGTAAAAACTCAACTGTTCACCAATTATTTCACCCGCCACGGAATCGCTAACAACTACGTATCGGCACTTATCAGAGTAGATAATACAATTTGGATGGGAACGGCCAATGGCTTAAGCCGCTACAACGATCAGCAAAAACGTTTTGTGTCGTTTGGTAGAGCCGACAACCTCCAAGTCTTATCTATCGAAACCAAATCAGTAGCAAAAGATAAAGCTGGATACCTGTATTTTGGAGGTTTGTACGGATTGGTAAGATTCCATCCCAATCAGGTCAAAACAAATACATTTATTCCATCTATAGCCGTGACTTCGATACGGGTATATGGAGAGGAAATACTACCTACGCTCGTCCACCCATCCAATACCCCCATTAGTTTAGCTCATGACCAAAACGACCTCACCATTGACGTAGCGGCGCTTAGTTATGACCATTCAGAAAACAATCTTTTTACCTTTTGGCTCGAAAACCTCGAAAAGCAGTGGAGTTCACCCAGCCATCAATCTACTTTAAACTACCTCAATGTACCTCCTGGCGAATATGTATTGCACATAAAAGCTGCCAACAATGACGGTGTTTGGAACCCTGTACCGTATCGTTTACCCATTATTATTCGTCCCCCTTTCTGGCAGACTTGGTGGTTTAGGGTATTGGCGTTGCTCGCAGTCATTGGGGCAAGCGTTTATTTTTACCTCTGGCGAGTCAAAATGATTCAGCACGAGCATGAAACCGAAGTAAAATTGCTGGAAGAACAACGCACCTTACAAAAGCAACTTAATCAAGAGCTTACGGAAAAGTTGGACTACCAACAAAAATTTGAAATCATTCAGCAACAACAGGCCGAAACCGAAAAGAAAACCATTCTATTGGAGCGCGAAAAGGTATTGTCTCGTTACCAAAACCTTGTTAATCAGCTTAACCCCCATTTTCTGTTCAATAGTTTGGCGGTTTTAGATAGCCTCATTTATAAAGATCACAAAATGGCCTCCAAATACCTCCGGCAATTAACCAAAGTGTATCGGTATTTGATTGAAAACGACGACCACGAAACCGTCTCTTTAGAGCAAGAATTACGATTTGCCAAAGATTTTGTAAGTTTATTACAAATGCGTTACAATGACGGCTTGCACATAGACATCAATCTGTCCGAAAATCTGAACCAGAAAAAAATAGTCCCAGTCACTTTTCAAAACCTCATCGAAAACGCCATCAAGCACAACATTACTTCGATGGAGTCACCTTTGTGTATTCAAATAAAAGAAGAAAACAACTATTTGGTATTTACAAACAATTTGCAAAAGCGAGGCACAGTGACCACTTCCAACAAAAGAGGTCTAAAGGATTTCCAAGCATTGTATAGCTACCTAACCAACCACCCACTGAAAATTGAAGAAACAGAAACCCAATTCACCGTATATGTACCTTTGGTGGACTAACGGCTCATTGAACTGTCGGTAAGGGTTAAGGCTTTAAAACAACGGCTTGACCTATTTTTTTAGAATAAATCGTTGTAAGGCACTAATTTTACCCAATCACTTTTAACAACCCTTACTCAAACGTAGATATTATGAACGAAGAAAAAAAAAAACTTGTCCAAACCAGTTTTGCCCGTATTGTTCCTAAAGCAGAATATGCAGCAAAAGTGTTTTACGGTCGGCTTTTTGAAACATTACCAGAAGTAAAACCATTATTTAAAAGTGACCTCAAAACCCAAGGTATTAAGCTTTTTCAGGTGATTAGTTTTGCGGTTTGTTCGTTAGATAATTTAGATGAACTCCTTCCTCTTTTACACGATTTAGGACGCCGTCACGTCAAATACGGAACGCAAGAACATCATTATGCCTACATAAGCGACTCGTTTATTTGGACTTTGGAGAAAGTACTCAAAGATGAATTTACACCCGAAATAAAACAGGCTTGGTTAGATACATACAGTTTGATGTCGGCTGCTATGATAGAAGCCGCCCAACAAGAAACCACGTAATGAATGAAATCACTCGCGAAAATATCACCCAAAACCCACGAATTACCCGCAGCCCCGGCGAGTGATACACCCGACTATGAAAATAAAATTTCGGATGTCAAATATCAAAATTTAGTTAGTCAGCTCAACCCCCATTTTCTTTTCAACAGTCTTGCGACTTTAGAAAGCCTCATTTATAGTGACCAGCGTTTGGCCGTCAAATTTTTAAGCCAACTTACGCGGGTGTATCGTTATATTCTTACTACGCGTAACGTTCCCTTGGTAAAATTGTTGGAAGAACTCAATTTTATTAAGGATTACGCTGATTTATTACAAACACGCTTTGGTAAAGGGTTGCAGGTTATCATCAATGTACCCAACCAATACTACGAAAAACAAATCGTGCCTGCGGTACTGCAAATCCTGGTCGAAAATGCGACTCGTCATAATGTCACTGACCCTGACTCTCCACTCACCCTTACGATTCGTGCCGCTGATAATCAACTCATCGTAGAAAATAACCTCCAGAAAAAACAGATTTTGGAACTTCGGCGCGAAGAAGCCCTCAAGAGTTTGAGTAGCTTATACACCTATTTTTCTGACGTTCCCATTGAAATTCACCAAACGTCTGAAGTATTTCGTGTGGTGATTCCACTCATATAACCAAACCTATAACATCGAACCTGCTAACCACCCAATACCATGAAAGTTTTGATTGTCGAAGACGAAGTTCTTATTGCTGAACAACTCCAGCGAATGTTGAAAGACATTGCTCCTCAAGCAGAAGTCTTAGACGTATTACACAGCGTAAAAACAGCCCGAAGATGGTTTATGCAAAATGCTGAACCCGATTTGTTGTTTATGGATATTCAGCTTTCCGACGGCATTAGCTTTGATTTGTTCAATTATTTCGACATCAAATGCCCCATCATCTTTGCCACTGCTTACGACGAATACGCCATTAAAGCCTTCAAAGTCAACGGTATAGATTATTTATTGAAACCCATTGATGAAGATGATCTTATTAGAGCATTGGAGAAGTTTAAAGCCCTCAAAAAAAATGCCCAAATCCCCGCCGAGCTTCTACAAACACTCGTCAATCACCCTGCTCAAAAGGGAAAGTTATACAAAGAAAAGCTTATAGTACAACACCGAAACGCCTCTATTCCTATCAACTTATCGGATATAACGCTTTTTTACCTCGACCAAGTCATCTACGTTGTAACCAACGACGGGCAAAAGTACATTGCAGAGCAAAACACACTGGATGAAATTGAAGATCTCCTAAATCCTAACGAGTTTTTTAGAGCAGGAAGAAGACAAATTATCAATCAACAAGCCATAGAAAGCTACAAAGGTGATACTTCGGGAAAACTGTTCCTTAAGCTAAAGAGTTCGCAAGTACCTGAAGTAGAAATAAGTCGTGAGAAAGCCCCTGTTTTTAAGCGTTGGATAGACCGTTGAATAAATACTTCTTCATAAAGGGTATCATTTGGTCAGATGAAGGGTGACGTTTGCTATATTTACTTCCAAAACTACTCTTAACCAACATGAAAAAAGCAAAGTCTCCCTTATTGTTTTCGCTCAAGCGAGCATTCGATTTGGCTCGCTTATCCCTACAACCCAACCAACCGCCCGTTGAACAGCTTGTAGCGACCTATGAAGCCAACCGCCAAACTCGACGAAACTTTTTAGGAAATATCACCAAAGCGGGGGTAGCTCTATCAACCAGCTCATTGATCGGGAGTAGCCTCGTTTCTTGCAATGCCCCCCTGCCCGAGCCTACACAAACGTTCTCACACTCGGCAGCAAAAAAGGGGAAAGAGCAAAGTGTCGCTGTGATAGGAGCAGGAATGGCTGGGCTCAATGCCGCTTATCAACTCAAAAAACAAGGAGTCATTGCCTCTGTTTATGAAGCAGCAAGCAGTGCAGGTGGGAGAATCAAAACGGCTTATAATGTTTTTGGAACTGGTCTTTATACCGAAATTGGGGGAGAATTTATTGACTCTATTCACGAAGATATGCTCGGTTTAGCCGCAGAATTTGGATTACCATTGCTTGACACCGATACAGACCCCCTCACCAAAGATATTTTCTTCATTAACAATGTCACGTATTCTTTGGCTCAAGTAACAAGTGCGTTTCAAGCAGCTGCCCCTATCATAGAAAACGACTATAACTCCCTCAATGACAATGCTAATAATGGAGCAGCTCGACGAATTGACAAAACTTCTTTGAAGGATTATGTTGATAATTTACCTCTGCCAAATTGGATGAAAACAATGCTAAACCAAGCCTACGTAGCCGAATATGGTTTGGAAGCCGAGGAACAATCTGCCCTCAATTTTGTATTTTTGATTGGCACCGAGCCAAACACCTTTGAAATCTTTGGCGTAAGCGACGAACGCTATAAAATAGAGGGAGGAAATAGCCGTCTTATCGTAGAACTTACGAATCGTCTTTCGGGGCAAATAAACTACAACTGCCGCCTCATTGCTCTCAAAGAGAAAAATAAAGAATATGAACTAACCTTCGACAACGGTGATACTGTAAAGGCTGATATTGTGATTATGACCCTACCATTTAGTATTCTTAGAAACGTACAGCTTTCGCTCAATGGCCTCACCCCCGACAAGAAAAAATGTATTCAAGAACTTGGATACGGAACAAACGCCAAATTGATTTTGGGCTTTAATGAAAAAATATGGCGGCAGGAAGGCTACCAAGGAGGAATGTACAACGAAAAAATTCAAAACGGATGGGATAGTAGTCAACTTCAATCGAATCCCCTTGCAAGCTATACGGTATTTGTAGGAGGAGCCGCTGGCGTTACCATGAGCCAAAATGCCAACAACCCTGATGTTGAGGTAGCTAAGTATCTTCCTACCCTTGAAAGTGCTTATGGTAACCGCACTGGTAAGTATAACAACAATAAAACAATCGCTAATTGGCCCGACAATCCCAACGTAAAAGCCAGTTACGCTTGTTACAAAGTAGGGCAATACGTTCCTTTTGCTAAGGTGGTAGCAGCTCCCGTAGGCAACGTATTTTTTGCAGGCGAACATACCAGCGACGAATTTCAAGGATACATGAATGGCGCCGCCGAAACAGGCCGCATAGCCGCCGAAGACGTTTTGAAAAAACTGAAAATAGCTGTTTAATCAAACAGCTATTTTCCATTGTTAATTTGAAAATGGGATAATCGCAGCTGCGACTATCTCAAAAATAGATTATGATTATCGGTGACGTACGGATAATCGCACGGGCGACCCATTTCAAATTACCACATTTCCTAAGACTCACTTTTTACAGAACTCGCCCCCGATGTGTTGGAGCGTACCGAAGCCGCGCCGCGATAGCGCACATTGCTGGCGCCACTGGCTTCTACTTCCAACTTCCCATTTACACTCACCCTGATACTACTTGCACCCGACGCGTCTAAATAAGCTTCTTTTACCGGAAAATCATAGGCTCTCAAAGAAGTCGCCCCCGAAACTTCCCCCTCAAGGCGGTTGGCCGAACCAATCAAGGTGATAGTAGAAGCTCCCGAAACATCCATGATGACTCGTTGGGCTTTCACCTGAATCTCCGACTTAGAAGCCCCAGATATATCCAAGTCCAAATTTCCTAAATCATCAAATCCCGATACTTTGGACGTTGTAGCTCCCGAAAAATCTAAGCCTTTAAGTGTGGGCATTGAGATGGTCAGCGTAACACGCTTACGGTTTTTGTTCCAGCCAATAGAGTCCTTGTATCTAATCCGAAGTTTACCTCCTACTACATCGGCTTCTAAATCCTTAATGTCTTGTTGTCTTCCTTCTACTTTTACAGCGTGGCTACCTTTGGTAACAAAAATCTCAAAAGCACTACCTAAATCCAATCGGTCAAAACCTTTGAGGTCGTAGGTACGGCTGATTCGATTTTCATCTTGAACATTTCGATTTTCGGACGAGAATGAACACGCTACTAACATAAAAACACTGGCAAAAAAAGCGAGTGTCAGGTGGTTAAAAAATTTGATTTTCATTGTTTCTAAAATGGTTTGTATGATTTTTGAGTATAAGATGATCATTTATTTATACTATGCCTTCTACTTTCTCGTTACATTTGTTAAAAATTCAAACCTATCAATTCAACCCCCAGAATTACCAAACCAATGAACCGCAGAAGTTTCCTTCACAAAACCGCCGGGCTGAGCGCTCTTACGTTATTAGGCTTAGAGTCAGAAGCAAAACCCAAAGTAAAGTCGGTGGGCTTACAACTTTACACCCTCCGCGATGATATTCAAAAACAGGGTATCGAAAAAATTCTGGCTGAAGTTGCTAAACTGGGTTATAAAAAAGTCGAAAACTTTGGCTACAGCCAAGGAAAGTTTTTTGGCAAAACCCCTGCTGAATATAGTCAACTACTCAAAGACAACGGTTTAGAAGCTATCAGCGGACATTATATGACAGGACGTACCATGCCTATGGATGGGCTCTCTAAAAACTGGGACAAAGTAGTAGAAGACGCAGCGACAATCGGTTCTAAATACGCCGTTATTGCTTATTTGATGGATACCGAACGTAAGCCAGAAGATTATAAACAGCTCTTCGATTTGCTCAACAAAGGGGCTGAAACTGCCAAAAAAGCTGGTTTAACCCTCGGCTATCACAACCACGATTTTGAATTTACCCAAAAAATTGACGGTGAAAAACCGTATGATTTGTTGTTAAAAAACACCAGTATTGTGATGGAAACCGACCTGTACTGGTTTGCCAAAGCGGGCGAAAACGCTGTTGATTATTTTGCTAAGTATCCTGGGCGTTTTCCACTTTGGCATGTCAAAGACATGGCAAATACGCCCAAACAGGAATTTGCCGAAGTAGGAACAGGAACGATCGACTTTGGAGCATTATTCAAAAGCGCCAAAAAAGCGGGGCTCAAACACTATTTCGTAGAACAAGACGTGTGCAAACGCCCACCACTGGAAAGCATCAAAATCAGCATTGATAACATTCAGAAGGCAAAGTGGGGATAGTTTTCATTATAGAAAGGCTGGGAAATCAGCCTTTCTATAACTTCAAAGTTAGGTTACAAACCCCTCCTTTGTATTCATAATTTATCACTTTTCCTTGACCCGAGTAACTTACTTTAAATCCGTGATTTTCGAGTAAATAAAGCGCATCGCGCAGCGACATTCCTTTCAAGTTGGGAATTTTGTTGGGGTCGCTGTCGCGGCTCTCCCATGCTACTCCATTTTTTCCTTTTTTAGCTTCTACCCAGCCACTTACGTTGACAGGAGCTTCGATGTCCATTTCTTCGGCTACAATCCGAAGGTCATCGGCATGGCCTGCTCGTAGCTGTTTTTCCATTTCAGAAGTTTTGTTCTTTTGCTTCGGAATGGGCGGATGCATCTTGATGTCGTACCCTATGATGCGGTCGGCCACTTCTTTAAAAACAGGGGCAGCTACACTACCCGCATACAACTGCTCCATACTAAACCCACGTGGGCTATCTATCACAATCAAACAACTGTATCGGGGCTGGTCGGCGGGGAAATAACCAATAAAAGAGGTATTGTATAACCCTGGTACGTAACGCCCATTCACCAATTTTTGCGCTGTTCCTGTCTTTCCAGCAATTTTATAATGCACATTTTTGATGTTTGTGGCAGTACCATGATCTACCACCCCTTCCAACATAATACGCGCCTTGCGCAACGAGTTTTCGGAGGCAATACGTTCTTCGTATTTAAATGGAGGTATTTCTTGAATTACTTCATCGGCTTGTTTTATTTGCTTTACAATCATTGGACGCACCCAATAACCATCATTGGCAATCGCATTATAAAACGTCAGCATCTGCAAAGGCGTTAGTTCTGACTCATATCCGTAGCTCATGTAGGTGAGCGAGGTTTTGCTCCAGCGTTTATCGGAAGGGGTACGTACACGGGGGGCAGGTTCGCCTTTCATTTGTATGCCTGTGGGCTCACGTAAATGAAACCTTTTGAGATAACCCACGTACTTATCAGCTTTGCCGTAGAAATAATCCTTCATCACAAGATGTACCCCCACATTAGATGATTTTTCAAATACCTGCTGTGCTGTAATACTCCCGTGCCCTATCTTCTTGGTATCTCTGATTACCGCCGTACTGTATTTGGCAACTCCATTTCCCGTGTGGTACATCTTTTCCATCGGTAGTCCCTCTTCAAAGGCCGCCAGCATCGTGGGGAGTTTAAACGTAGAACCTGGATTGCTTAAACCAGCTAAAGCATAGTTGTATCTTTCGTGATAACTTGAGTCGGTATCACGAGAAAGGTTAGCGATGGCCCTAATTTCGCCCGTCTGTACTTCCATCACAATCACACAGCCGTACGAAGCACGGTAGCGTTTGAGGGTATTGCGGAGCGCCGTTTCGGCGATGTCCTGAAAATTAACGTCAATGGTCGTATGAAGATCATAACCGTTTATAGGCTGCAATCCTTCATCATCTTCATTGGGCATAAATGTTTGGTCATCGAGCACCCTGAAAAGCCCAACCCCAGGTGTACCCGCGAGCTTTTTATCAAAACTCGCTTCCAGCCCAAACAGCCCCCGTTTGGTTCCTTTGTCCAAATCACCAATGGTGCGCTCGGCCAACGACCCAAACGGATTGTAGCGTTCGTAGGAAACGGTAAGTTTACCTCCTCTGCTCCGCCCAGTAGAAGAAAAGCGCCGAAAAAATGGCCAACCTTTCCACTCAACAGGCTTCTTTTTCCCGTCTTTTTTGTCAACAACAAACCCTTTAAAAGGTTGATTTAGAATGATATTGTACTCCCGATAGGTGACTTTTCGTTTAAGAAGTCTGATGTTACGATTTCCTCTACGGTCGTTTTTTTCAAACTCATGACGAGCAAAAACCAAATCCCGGCGGTATTCTTCGCGGGTACGTTGCCCAAAAGTATGGGCAAACAAAGTAGCCACCGAATCTACACGGCTATAAAAATAAGCACTATCCGAAACCGTAGGGTCTATCGAAACCTCAAAGTAAGGCAATGATGTAGCCATCAAACTACCATCGTTGGAGTAAATATTACCACGCATAGCCTGAATGGTATCTACCCGTACAGTTTTAGACATATACTCAATCCAAGGCTTACCTTTATAGTGGTCGTAGTGCTGAATGTAAAAGATGCGATAAATCACAAATGCACCTAACACAATCAACCCAATGGCTACCGTCCAAGAGCGGCGCGAGATGTCATCACGTATATTTTTAGGGCGAGATAGCATAAGTAGGAATGATGAAAATTTGCGGGACTAATTTTCTACTACAATTCGTTGCGGAGTTTGGCGGCTCTCTTTCAGACCCATTTTTTCGACTTTAGGAGCCAATTCCGATTGCTTACCCATCTTCATATAGTTAGCTTTTAAGATAGTGTAAGCAGCCCGAAGATTATTAACTTCTTCGTTGGCTTTACGCAATTGCCGCATTTGCCGCTCAGCGTTGATGCGAAAAAATACCACAATGAGTCCAAGAATGAGTAAAAACAAGGTCCCATCAAGGTATTTAATGGGAAATTGTTTGCCACCAATCCATTTTTCAATATTAAACCACTGTCCTAACCACGTCAGCACCTTACTGTTGGTTCTGACGGTTTTAGCAGGACGCTTTTGCGCTTTTAATACATTAACTGCCATAAAGTAGAGAAATATGCTAATTTGAAAATGTCGTTCTGAAACCATCTACTCACAACTTTGCTGCCACCCGCAACTTAGCACTACGGGCCCGAGAGTTCTGAGCGATTTCTTCCGCAGAAGCTTCGATAGGCTTGCGCGTCACCGATTGTAACGGTTTTAAATCATTGCCAAACAGGTCTTTTTCGACCTCACCATAAAACTTACCCTTCCCGATAAAATTCTTTACTAAACGATCTTCCAACGAATGATAGGACATCACCACCAAGCGTCCTTGAGGTTTCAGTACCTCTGCCGACTGCACCAGAAACTCTTGCAAAGCCCCCATTTCATCGTTTACTTCAATACGCAATGCCTGAAAAACCTGCGCAAAATACTTATTTTCTTTACCGCGAGGCGCGTAGCGTTGCAAAGCAGCCTTTAGATCATTTACTGTCTCAATCGCCCGATTGGTCCGCGCAGCTACAATGGCCTGCGCAGCCGTTTTGGCATTTTGTAACTCACCGTACATGCCCAAAATACGGTGTAAATCCTCCACCGAATAGGTTTCGACAATTTCCCGAGCAGTCAGTCCCGAACGAGGATTCATCCGCATGTCTAAATTTGCCTCAAAGCGCGTTGAAAAACCACGCTCAGGGGTATCAAACTGGTGTGACGACACGCCCAAATCGCCCAAAATACCGTCCACTTGCTTAACGCCGTAGAGACGAAGGTATTTTTGGAGATAACGAAAATTAGCGTCCACAAAAGTAAGTCGCTTGTCGTTGATGGCCTGCGCATTTGCTCGGGCATCAGGGTCTTGGTCAAAAGCCAACAAACGCCCCTTTTCACCGAGGCGTGCCAAAATCGCTTTCGAGTGTCCACCACCCCCAAAAGTCACATCTACATAAACACCTTCAGGATTGATAGCCAAGCCTTCCAAACACGCTTCCAGTAATACAGGATTATGATACATTTTTTAGTCCACAGTCAATAGATAATAGTCCACGGTGTGTGAACAGCCGCAAAATTAACGAACTTGTCGAGATGAGGGGTAGCGTTCGTCAAATAACGACCAACGAATTAGAAAAAGTTATCCAAGGGGCAGACGACAGTAATGTTTCGCAAAACAAAAATAATTGAATCTTTGGTTATCTTTGTCTTTCAAACTTTCTTTTTTTGGGAGAAACAGTATTTTGTGTATTTAGACTGCCTTAGTGGGCTAAAACAAATCGTAAGGTCTATTTGTTTTGTACATTGGGGTTATTTCTAACAGTAAATCAACCACTTATGCTGGAAGTAAGAAAAAAGGAAAACGTACTAACATACTTATTGCTTACATTGATGGGATTGGCTATCCTACTCATTTGCAGCCTATTTCAGAAGGCCGAAGTACCATTTCAAGGGGAATACGCCTATTCCTCCTTTTTGAGATACCATTTAACTTTACCTGCTTGGGTGCTTTTTTGTATTACAGGGGTGGTAATAGGCTATTTTTCAAATTTTAACTTTGGTATAAAGGAATTAAATTTTCTTAGTATTTCCACTTACATCAATCATGGAAGCAACAGTTTATCGCGCTATAATCTCATTCCGTTTGAGTTTGGAATGTATTTTTCTTTATGCTTAAGCGGTATAGCAGCCGTGTATTTGGGACGGCTTATTTTTACACAAACTTCCAAATCCAAAAAGATTAAGACCTCGAAGTTTATGTAGAGATTGCCCACGAGTAGAGGCTGTCTCAAAGGTCAGCGGGTACACCGTTACGAGGCTACTAACTGGGTCTCCTTTATTACAGGATTCATTTCTTTCAACAATATTTTACGTAATATCGGTGAACGGTTTTTAAGACTCTTCCCCCCGTATTTTAAAAACCGTTCCTTCTAAAGATTCATCAACCCGTAACTGACAAGCCAAACGACTGCACGAAGTAGCCGATGGCAAGGTATCCAAAATGTCTAATTCGGCGTCACTCACGGGTGAAAGAGATTCTTCTCCTTCCAAAACCTCTACGTGACAAGTCGCACAGAGTGCCATTCCACCACAGGTTGCTAAAATATTATACTCGGAAGCCTTCAAGACTTCCATCAAATTGAGGCCAATTCCTTCGGGGATTTCGAGAGCTTGTCGCTCACCCGTTCTGTCTTCTATCGTAAATTGTATCATGGTTAGAAAGCATTTACACCGTTGACGGTGGTATATTTAAAACTGAGGTGTTGATTGGGATAAACATATTTAAAGGCACTTTGGCACATCATGGCGGCTTCGTGAAAGCCTGTTAAAATCAGTTTGAGTTTACCAGGATAGGTATTGATGTCGCCAATCGCGTAAATACGCTCCACGTTGGTAGAATAATCAACCGTATTTACTTCAATGGCTGATTTACTGATATTGAGTCCCCAATCGGCAATGGGGCCCAATTTGGGACTAAGACCAAACAGAGGGATGAAAAAATCAGAGGCAATTGTTTTGGTATTTTTGTCTTTACCTGCTACTATCACTTCTTTCAAATGACCGTTTCCGTTCAGACTCACCACATTTGACTGCAAAAGCAGATTGATTTTACCATTTTGGGCCAGTTCAAATACCTTTTCTGCCGAGTCGGGGGCACCTCTAAATGTATCGCTTC
This sequence comes from Runella sp., assembly GCA_044228585.1. Lineage (GTDB taxonomy): Bacteria > Bacteroidota > Bacteroidia > Cytophagales > Spirosomataceae > Runella. Next base: position 14,018 of record JBGAUP010000144.1, read on the forward strand.
GATGAATCAGCGTAGTACTTTTGGCAATCTCGGCCAAATAGGCCGTCCAATCCAAAGCCGAGTCGCCGCCTCCTGCTATCACAATGTCTTTATCCCTAAATTTTTCAGGATTTTTGACCATGTAGGCCACTCCTTTACCTTCAAAACGCTCCAAACCCGTAATTTCGGGTTTTCGAGGTTCAAAACAGCCCAAACCACCCGCAATGACCACTACTTTACACTGTACTACCGTTTGGTCGGAGGTTTTCACTATCAATGAGCCATCTTCTTGACGGTCTATACTTTCAACTCTTTCGCCCAAAGTAAAAGTGGGCTTGAAAGGGGCAATTTGGGCCATCAGGTTATCTACTAATTCTTGGGCTTTGATGGTAGGATAGCCTGGAATATCATAAATGGGTTTTTGTGGATATATTTCGGAAAGCTGACCGCCTACTTGTGGAAGGGCATCAATCAAATGACAACGCATTTTTAATAAGCCTGCTTCAAAAACACTGAACAAGCCCACAGGGCCAGCCCCAACAATACAAATATCAGTCTCAATCATAACCTTTAGTAATTTATTTGTTAAAAAAAGAATTAACGAGTAAGCTCAATAGCCTTTATAATTCTTTTTTATTTTTGATTTTCGAGCCAAAGGTAGTTCTTGAGGTATTATTTCACCAATCATAAAATCTTATTTTCTATTACCAAAAGTTATAACTCTTTTTCTGACTTTTTCT
>JBGAUP010000145.1:0-14403 GCA_044228585.1 Runella sp.
CCATCTATCACAACAAATTATTGCTCGATAGATTTTTTGACGTGTTCGCTATTGACCCTAACACGCATAAAAATAATCCAAAAGTCAAAGAACTATATCATTTCGGCACTATTGCCGCTTAAATCTTAGCAAACTATTGTAAATTGAGATTCCGATACAAAAAACAGTGATAAGTGCCTGTTCAAAATTAGCTTAGATTAAATTCTGAAAACTTGATTGCAACATTTTTACCCAAATTGGCTAAAAAACGATTAACAGCATAGAAAAGCGAATCTTTTTCAAGAAAATCCTTTGGGTCTAACCATTCTGCTTTCATTTTACGCCAAACAGTTTCAGCAAGATTTAATTCAGTCGAATAAGGTGGTAAATAAAGGATAAAAAGCCCTCTTTTTTCCCAAATAGGGATAAGCTCTTGAATGATTTTAGCCCGATGAATACTGGCATTGTCTAAAACCAGAAATGAGTCTTTCTTAATTTTAAACGACAAATCATCAAAAAATTCCCTAATAAATAAGGAATCAATATTTTGCTCAGTAGTTGCCCAATGAAATTGATTACAACGACTAATTAAGCCAAAGCAGTTTATTTTATGCCCTTTTTCAGACAAGATATATACCTCCTCGCCAGGGAATTGCCATCCGTAGGGGACATATCCTTCACTACAAACATGGCTTTCATCTCCATAAAACAAGTCTATCAAGCCTTTTTTAGACAGTTTTTCAAGTTCTGCCAGTTTTTCTACCTTATAGTCATACAGCTCTGGGCAAGGTTTTCCTTTACACCTTTTCCTTATTGGTTTGTATCTTCCACCAAGGCTTTTAAAAAACGCCGAAGCGTGTCTGAGCTAACAGATTTACCGCTTTGGCTCTCCCATTCAACTTTGGCTGTTTGTAATCGTTGTCGATTAGCTTTAATTGACTCTAAAACGGACACTTCGTCAGTGGTTTTATTGATTATCGGTTTACGACCTCTACCTTTTTTTGTCTTTAAACCCTCTATACCCTCATCAGCATATCGGACTAACCAATTATTAACACTCATTTCGCACATTTTTAAAATGGCAGCTACTTCCTTAGACTTCCTATTCTCAGATTTAAGAAGAACTAATTGGCATCTGGCTCGAAATGCGTGTGTTTTCCCCGTTTTAAACCCTTCTTCTAAGGCTTTTTGGGATTCTATACTCAATATTGGTGTGTTTACTCGTCCCATAGGACAAATTTACAAAATAATCTAAACTAATTAAATTGACCTACTTACTTCGTTCTCAGAATGAATAATACTAACCATTTGGAAAACAAAAAAAAGGACACCTCTCGGCATCCCTTTGAATTGAAATTAGCATGATTTACAGCCACTTAGCCACCACCGCCCTATCCTTGTCTCGTTCTTTGAGGTGAACGCCTTCTTTCGGGTTCAATACCCCACGAGGCGCTGAGGTATTGGCTCCTATCGTATAGAATTCATCCACGTCGTCGTCATCATCCCACTCCCACACCAGTTCAACATGGGTAATGCGGAAGGCTTTGTCTGTCCTCCAAAAATCAAAACCTACCACATCACCCGCTTGTGGAGCTTTTGGGCTAAGCGGGCGACCCAATTTCCAAATCAACCGTTTGCGGTCAGTAAACCAGTTTAATGACCGTGCAGGAAACACCACATCCAGCTTAATTTGGCATTGGTCAAAACACCATTTCAAAAATGCCCCACAATAAGGCTGAGGGGCTTTTAATCCACAACTGACCAAGTATTTTTCCACCTCCTTCCCCCGATTACTCCCCACCTCCCGCACATGAAGCTGTGACTTTGCAGTCTTCAATAAACAATTCCGTTTTTCCCCCTCTCCAATTGGAGCGGCCGCCGAAGCGGAGGGGGACTGAGGGGGTGAGGCAAACCTCACTAAACCATTCCATTTTTCTCCCTCTGCAATCAAAGCCCTCCCTGCTGGGGCGGCAGCCGATGCTGAGGGTTTGGGTGGGGCTACCACTTCACCCCAAGCAACGAAACAAATACCCAGCAGAACAAGGCTATAAACCCAAATGTAATTGCGACTTTGTGCCATGATTGTAATGTAAGAAAAGCGTGAGAAAAATCTTGTGATTCGTTTTCATCTCCCGAATCATTGTCGTTAACAAAGAACCAATGTACCGCAGGAGCAAAGAACTTCAAACCACGTTCGACCACCAGCAGTAACAGGAAAAAGGCTAAGGTAGAAAAGACCAGTTTCTGAATAGCCGCAAAATCTATGGGTCGCAAGCTCCATTCATTGACTAAAATAGCATTTTACAACACTCCAAATGCCAAAGAAAGTAGCACGATAAACCAAACAGCCTTCCGACGGCCATTGGTATTGCTGTCGTAATGAACTGCCTCCCGTTCAGCTTTGTCTATTTGTTGAGCCTGCAAAGAGTTAAGCACCTGATTCATTTCCGCCAACTGCTTTTGTAAGGCGTTAAGGTCAATCTCTTCTTCACTTACTTTCTTGACATTCAACACTTTTACCTGCCCATTAGCAGGCAACTCTGATGTTTTGAGTACTTTCCCTTGGGTAGCCATCGTCATGTAATTTAAAAGATAGTAGATACATTTTAAGTAAGGATGTAAATTGTACAATAGAGTTGATGTAATTTGAAAATCAGGCACTTATAGCAAACTGAGCGTTGGGTTGAAAATCCAGCGGGGGGTGCGTGAGGTTTGAGCAGAGAAGCATTGGATTTTCTTGATTTTTTTGGCGACCGTCGCTACGGTTCTTTTTGCATCAAGGCAAAAAGAACAAAGCAAATAAGTAGTGATAATTTTTATTTAAGCCATTGATTATCAATGCACAACAAGTCCAATAAGAACAATCGCACAGCGATTTCATTCTCAAATTTTCAAGTTACTTAACTGTTCTTCTTTTGCCAACGCCTTGTAATCTACCGTGGTTTGCGAAATGGCTGCTGTCACTGCACCAGCTGTTGCTAAATAGCCAGCAATCGTCGTAATAGCCACAGGTAATACCAAAGGAGCAAGAAGAATGGTACTGCCAACAGCTCCTAAAACCACCCCAACATTGCGTAGAATACGAAAAAACTTAGGCGTAGGTGCGGCGATACGGTCTGAAATAGAAAGCTCATTTTGCAGGGTCGAAACTTGTTCAAATTGATTTTTCATTGGCGATAGTGTTTGGTTTTTGAACAAACCTATCACATGGAGCAATAGCCTTTAAATGAACCGTCGGTATTGATTAGAAGAGAAAAGGAAGTGATGGATTGGAAGAGAAGACTACCTGATTGGATTGGTAAATGAAAGATAGGTCTGAATGGGGTACTTTCAGACGGTCAACTTATCCAGCACATATTGCTCAAACCATCGGGGGATGTTATCCGTTTGCATTTCTAAGTGAGTGCCATCGGTGATTTCGGCAATCCACACCTTGCTTTCGCCTGAATTATCGAAGAGGTAAGCCCTATTGGTCAATCGGATGGCATCTAACAAAAGATCAAGAGAACGGAAATAACGTTCAATAATCTTGTCTTCCGGCACGGCATGTCCTCCGCTACGAATCCGGTGTCGAATTCGGTTGATGTTAATAAGAGGGTCTTCGGTAGCGACGTAATACAAATAATTACGAAAGCCCATCTCCTTGGCTAATTGCAAGGTTTGGAGCTTATCAGGCGAGGACATCACCGTCTCGAAAGAGAAAGTTTTCCCCTCCTCAATTAGCTTATACCTCAAAAAATCGGTGAGAATAGCACTTAGGTACGAATTGAAACCCACATTAGAAAAACTAATAAATTCATCTGCTACGTACTGAATTTCGTAGATAACGTCATATTCATCTGCCCGTTCAATGAGTGGATGCGCCTGAAAGAAAGCGATAATTTCATCTCTGGAAGTACGAATATCCAACCCTCTGGCATCAAAATAACCAGTGCGTTTCACATCTTTTTCAATGTCATCGGGGTTGAGGTAATGTCCCAACAAATTGGGGCTAATCACCGATTTGATGGTACTCTTACCCGACCCATTGGGCCCTGCAAACATCCGTAACCTTCTCTTATTCAAGTTCATTTAGGCGGAATTGTAAAAGCTTTCTGGATTATTTTGGTGGGTTTAGGTATCTGCTTGACGAATTTGCGTGTGCCATCAGGCATTACTTCGATGATATTGCCATCTTCGGCAATAAAAACGCTATCTCCGGACGCTAAGGCATCCCAATAGGCTTGGCGAGTAGCTTGTTCTGCCAAGTAGGGGATTTGAGCCTCCAAATAATCAATGGCTTTGTCGCTTAGATTCATGGTCTGATATGATTTGAGCTTGAAATTTAGCATTTTTCTGATAAATAAACATCATCTTTCTTCCGTACCATCTTCGTTTCCGGGAAGGAAAGAACCGTTACAGCCTTAGACACTTGCACTGGACAGAAAGCCTGTTTCATGCAAGACAGCATTTCCAAAAGAAGCATTTGGCTACCATTTCCCTCCGCACAAACCTTTCCGCAGGGCATCAAGCTGGCAGACATCCTTCGCTTTGCTTGTTTGCTGTCAGCCCCATACCCTGCTCCTTTCAAGCGGCAGGGGCATCCCGCCAAAAAGCGGGACACGCCAAAGTTGTTTGCGTCCCGCCCCCAGCCGCACACGGGTACTATGTACCTGCTGCCAAAATCCAAGCACCTCCCTTCACAGCCCCCAAGCCTGTTTGGGCAATCCACCAGCCATTTGCCCTGCCTCACCCATTCCTACATTCGCTCATTCCGTCATTGGGATTCGGCAGCACATCGCTCACAGGCACAGGGGCTTTATCTTAGCACACCTACGCTGTTTTGCCATCAGGCACAGCACCCGTTTCCCTACTGCACCCACCCAATTGACCCACGCACCAACACCGTTCCGTTCGTGCCACCTTCATTCCATCGTGCGTCGTACCTTCCCCCTCTATCATTCAGTCAGCACCACCTCCACTCACACAGGGGCAGCTGACACCCCTCAATCTCAACTTCTACCAGCCCCTTTTTGCCCCCCACCCCACGCTCAACTGAGCTATTTCAGGACAGGACAACCTGTGAACTGTGAACCTGCGACCGTAAACTGTGTTCCTCCTGTAAACTGTAAATTTGCGACTGATAAACTGTTATATTGACTTGCCCCCGCACATCTGCGGCTTGCGGCAGGCGGTATTCAAGCGGTTCGACGACTCGAAGGTCCGCCTGCCCGCTACTACACTCAATAGTATCTTTCGACTTAAATGCCCCGCACACGCCCTTCGTGCTAGCAATCGCTTCGTGGGCTTTTCTCCTTCCTCAACCTCCTCACAGCCCAGCTTCGCTCAGGAGGGCTGGCCTCTTCGGGCTTCCTACTTTGGCATTTAGGGTGTGTCGGTTTTACCAGAAAACGAGGTCTCGTTTTTCAAAAAAGCGGCAATTGGTTTTGTTGTGCGACGATCACCACCCTAAGCGGTTTTTGTAGCTGTTTAGCTCTGCGTATGGTATCTGCCGTCCCTTTGCTTTGTCCGTCCCAGAGGGCAAGTATCTGCTCAGCCGCTTCTACAATTTGCTGGTTTCGGAGTGGCCCGGCTTCTTTGCCTTTTAACCAATCTGGTTTTATCACCGTTAGTCTGAGTCCGTGTTCCTGAGCATAGCGTTCGGCTAATTGGTCAGCTCCTTTTGCCCCTCCGCTGATGACTTCGGTAATCGTCAATCCTACTATGGCTTCGAGGAGTTGCTGGTAGTCATGGGCGGTTCGGCTTCCTATTATCGCTGTTTTCATTATCTGTTCATAATATTCTATACACAAATATAGATATAATTATTCACAATATCGTCGCAATTTTTATGTATTATTATGGTCTTTTATTCAAAAACACTTGTAATAATGGATAGGTATTCTTATTTTTATATTAACAAACAACAAAAAGCACCATGACAACCTCCATCTTTTTCCGCAACCCGCTGGGCGATGCCTTCTTTCATTTGACAGGTTCTCACTTTGAAATCATCAAAATTTCAAAAACTTGCCCATCCATCGAGAGAGCTGCTTTTCTCTATGATTTTATGCTGAAAGGCTCAATTGTCATTAACCAGGAAGAATACGAAGAAGTCAAAAATAAAGTAGTCGTACTCTTGGGTTTGAATGAGCAAAAGGCAGAGGTTAAAGAAAGACTTCCAGTACCTCAACCCGTTTTAGCCACCAATGGTAAAGCCGAAAAAAGTGAATTTCCTTTCTAATTCACCCGAAACCCCTGCGGGAAATAGTCAGGGGTAAATTTTTCCAATCCTAATTGATACAAACATGACAAAGCAAGCACAAAGCACAGTAGTAAACGACTCACTGGTAAAGGCTTATCAGCATTTAGACTCCGAAACGGGTGAGGTGAAAAGCAAGTACAAATACTTGGCAGGTCGCCCCAAACAGTACCGCTTCAACGGTCAAACTGGCCAATTTAACCTAAACGGGACAGAGTACATTGGCACAAGCCTGAGTATTCAACCCCTCACATGGCGCATTTTTGAAGAGAATTTGTTTGCCGAGGTCGCAAAGAAGAGTGGGCAGAGGTTTTCTTTATTGATAGCACCGATGCCGTTTCAGCCATTATGTTCAGCAACTCGTCCGTGGGACGATTACTCAAATTGATAGAGCAACTGTTTTACATTGACTTAACTTTAACAGATGTGGTTTTGACCATCAAGCCCGAAAAGAAAGAAAACGACAAAGGCAAGTATTTTGTGGCGGGTTTTGAGTACAAAGAAGCCAACAAAGCACAAGTACAAGCATTACAGGCGTTTGCCGAAGACGTTCCAATTTTTAGAACAGACACATTAACCCCAACTGCCGTTTACAAATTAGTTTCGCCTACGTTCCGTTTGCCAGAAGTTGAGCAAGCCGAAGAAGCCCTTTTGATGGCCTCAGAAATCAAAGAAGCGGCCTAATAAAGTAAAGTGGGGGCAGCTTTTGCAGGGCAACACCCCCACTTGTTATCCAAAGTCTAACACTCAAAATTATTCAAAAAATGACAACTCACAACACTTTTGGCTGGGAAATAGCCGAAAAACCCATTTACGCAAACAATGCTCCATTGAAAGGCTACAAAGCGATATTTCGCAATGACAACCAGCAACTTTTGAATGTTGCCAAACAATCCTACACCCCCACTCCAAACACCCGATTTGTGGAGGTCGTAGAGCGACTAAACCAAATCACAGGTTTCCCGATTCGTTGTTATGACGAATTCGAGGGAGGCAAGAAGGTACTGGCATTTTTGGAGTGTACTGGGCGGCACTCCGTAGAGTCCATAAAAGTGCAAGGTTATGATTTCCAAGACTTTATGCTAATTGGAAACAGCCACGACAGCAGCACAGGTTTTTTTATCGGCAATTCCAGTAAAATGATTCGTTGCGCCAATCGATTTTCCAAGATATTCCGACAGTTACAAGTACGGCACACCAAAAACCATGATGTCGAGATTGAACAGCTTTTACGCTATGTTGAGACGTATATGAATCAGCGTAGAGGCTTATTTCAACAAATGGAACGCTTTGCCGATATCAAGATTGACCAAACCCTCAAAGATGCCTTAGCTGAACGATTAGTGAGAATGACCGAGGAAGAGAAGGCAGGCAAAGCCGAGATTTCAACAAGAAAGCAAAACCTACTCTTTGACATCGAGCGAAGCATTGACATAGAGTGCAAGGCATTGGGCGATAATTTGTTTGGTTTGTTGAACGGCATTACCCATTACACTACCCACACCCGCAAGACCAAAGAACAGGTCTTTGGCAATGCCTTAGGCAGTTTAGCCCGCATCAACCAAGAAGCCTTCCAATTCTGCGAAGCCTACGCATAAGAAGCAAGCAAAAGAGCCAAAGAAAAGGAATCAGCACAAAGAAAAAGCCGATTCCAGCTTTCCCATAAGCTCGCCTTGTAAGATTGACGAACAGCACGAAGTGCAGTCAAGATTACACAGCGAGCGTTGGGGAAGCGAGGCCCAGCGGCCATGAGCGATACGCCAAAGCAAACACCAAAGTACAAGTTTAGGCAAAAAAAGCCTCACCATATCAAAATCAAACAAATCACAAAAATCACATGAATCATGGTTCAGACAACTTACGCCAAATCCCCGCCATCGCCAACAGCGACCTAACAGAGTTCAAGAATTTTCTATTCGGCAAGCCCAATTTTAAACCGCAAAAAGCCTTTGACTTTGGAACAGCTTTGCACGAAATGGTACTCGAACCCAGAAAACTCATTTCTGCCCCAGACACGGTGGACATGGACTTAGTGCAGCACCTGAGCAAACAAGTCAGAGCCAATAAATTCTGCCAATGGGCTTTGCGTTTTGCAAGCAAAGAGCAAATCAACCTGTTTTCTGACCTCCACACAGGATTAGACTGCAAAACCAAGTTAGACCTTAACCACCGCAATCGCCTGATTGTAGATTTAAAAACTACCAGCCAACCCAACTACGAACGCTTTGTGAAATCTTGTTTAGATTATGACTACGATAGACAAGCCGCCTTTTACTTGGATAGCGTAAACGCCAAACGATTCGTTTTTGTAGGCATTGCCAAGAAAGCCCCGCATGGCTTATTTATCTTTGAACCCGACAGAGATTTCATACAAGCAGGACGACAAAAATACCGTGCCTTGCTTCGTAAATGGAAAGAAGTCGGATTCATGCCAAGTACCTGGCAACAAGCACAAGTAGCCTAAAAACAAGTGGGCTTGCTTCCACAAGCAAGTCCATTAATTATTACATTAAAAGGCTGTTTTTCAATAGGTCACGCCGAAATTCATCATTCCTTCAACCATGTACTTTGAACTCCACTTCCGACAACTTCGCCAAAAGCAAGCGGAATACTACCAGCTTTTGGAACAACAGCCCGATGAAGTTTCTAAACGAAACATGAAGCTCATGCAAATGATTAGCTCCGCCAATGCTTGTGGTATTGATCTCGTTGCTTTTCTATCAAACACAAAAGCACCCCAAAAGCAAGAACCTGCTTTTGAAAAGCAACAAAAAGCAAATTCCTTGCATTGCACCGAATGTGATTACCTTGCTCATTCTCCCAAAGCATTGGCTGGCCACCAGAAAAAGCACCGAAAATAGTAGCCTGACGGCTTGTTGGCTATCACACTGGTTTTTCCGCAGTCTCCGCACGGGCGGCCCCGTTGCAATATCGCCGTTGGCTCGGCATCCGCAAGGGTTCACTTCGTCAGGCTGCTATTTAGCCATCCCTTTGCCTGCACACCGTAAACCGCCGCCTGCCCGATTGCAGATGGCTTGCACTTTTGGGCGGTTCTTGGATACCGTTCCTGCGGCGTTCACTTTCCCCCGTGGGTTCTTTGCTATGTTAGATTCTACTCCTGTTTCGTTTGTGGGGTCTTCGTTGTCCTCAGTTGCTTATTTCTGCTCGGTTGTTGCTCCTGCTGGGGTTGCTGGGGCGTTTGGTTGTTCTACTACGGCGGCCGTCGCTACGATGGCTGCTGCTGTGTCTTTGGCTTGGGGTGTTCGGGTCTGGGGTGTGGGTGCGGCCGTCGCTACGGTGGGTGCTCGGCTGGCTATTTGTTGCCCTTGTTCCCTGTCATCGGGTTCTTTTTCGTTCCGTTTAGCACTCAGTCGGGCAGCTCGTGGTCGTGGGGGGGGCTGGTGCTTCCGGCTGGGGTTCGTCCTGCTCCTTGTTTTTATCAGGCACTTAGGGCGTTAGGCTTTATTCGGGCGACCGTCGCTACGGTTTGTCGTAGGGTGTGGGTCTGTCAGGTTTCGGGTGTGCCAGTTTCGCTGCCTCCGTTGTTTGCTTGGCTTCGGGTGTAGGTTTGGGGGCTTTTGCCCCTTTTTTGGTCAAGGACATGAAGTTTATTTGTACTTTTACAAAAAAATAAACAGCTGTGTCCCTCCTTACCAAAGCCCAAGATAAGTTTTTCAAAGCCGTTTTTTCCAGAAAAGAAATCGTTACTGAACTTTTTGAGAAAACGCTGTCGGATGATATTTTGCCAACCCTTGATCTTGAAAAATTAGAGTTGCTATCAGGTTCGTTTGTGGATGGGAAACTCAAAGAACATTTTGCTGATTTGGTGTATCGCTGTCCCCTGACAGACAAAGGAGAAGTACAAATTGTACTGTTGCTGGAACACAAAAGCTATCAAGAAGCTTTTCCTCATTTCCAGTTGCTTCAATACTTTTTGGGTTTATGGAATCAGAATATAAAACAGCAAGTAAAGCCTGTTTTTATCATTCCGATTGTGTTTTATCACGGCAAAACGACTTGGCATTACCAACGAATGCAGGATTATTTCTCGGACATTCCAACGCCATTGTTGCACTATTTGCCTATGTTCGACTACGATTTGATTGACCTCTCGGCCATGAAAGACCATCAAATCGAGGAGTTTAAGAACGGATTTCTCGCAGTTTCAACGTTTCTGTTGAAACACAGACATCAACAGAATTATATCAAATTATTGGAAAATCAGTTTGTAGAACTAATGAAACGGATTGATATTCAGCATGATGAGGAACTTACAGAAAGTATTTTTGTTTATATTCAAGCAACGAACAATTTGCCATCAAGTGAACTTTTCAATATCTTTGGTAAGATTTCAAATCAAACAAGAGACAAAGCCATGAGTACCTTAGAACGAGAATTGAAACAAAATCAATTAGAGACCCTCAAAACAATAGTAAGCCAAGGATTGGTTTCGGACTATGAGGGGTTGAGAAAGGCATTCAAACTTTCTCAGAAAAAAATGGAAGAAATTCTAACATCTGTTCAGAAGGATTCGGATTTCAAAAAAGATGGCAACGCTTAATGTTTTCTGCTCAGAAGCATGAATACCCTTGAAAGATACCATCAAGAAAAGAGTTGGGACGCTATCAAAACCTTAATTGAAGAGGGCGTTTCGTTAGATTTAGTAGCGAAGGTTTTTAAACTATCTAAAAAGAAACTCGAACAACTCCTTCAATCATTTCAAATCACAAAGAATGGAGGTAATTAGCGATGACTACCTATCAAAGGGCTATAAATCAAGGTAAAGAAGAAGCAACTTATGAAGCCATTAAAAATCTTTTAAAAGAAGGATTGGTAACGGATGTTGAACGTCTTCGTGCCGTATTTAAGCTCTCCAAGAAAAAAATGGAAGCATTTTTAAAACGAATCGAATCTGAAAAATAAACAAAAAAGCCACCCTGACAGGTGGCTTTTTTGTTAGGCTTCATAGAAATAAAAATAGGGCGAGGATTTTTCCCCGTCCCATTGACCATCCCAATTCAAACAGCTCAGGCATCCACCTTAATCACCTTGAAGGCGTTGTAAGAACCATTTTTCAGTGGGTATTTGATAGCATTTACTTCTTGGTAAAACGCAATACCCAAGCCCACGAAAATTGGCCCAGCTACGTTTTCCGATAAATCCAGTTCCAGCGTGGTTTCAGCAACTACATTATTCGTCAAGTTGATAAAGTCGCTCTCCGCATCCTTGCCCTTAAATGTATTCGCCTCAAAATTCACCGCAGAGGCACACCCAAAAAACTTAAAGTGAGTTGCCCCTTGTGGCGCAGCAATCGAAATCCTGGCACTGTGAGCTGGTACTTTGGCTTGCACATTGCCCGTTACTCGGTCAATCACGGTCGTTGGCGTTACATAAACGACACTACCAAAACCAGAATCCCCATTAAAATCGAAGCCTTCCAAGAGCGAACACTCATCATCCAAAATACCCCGCTGGCCACGTACATTGACGGCATCTTGGGCGATGACCTCCCGCATTTTCTGGGTCATGCGGCTGACCATTCGGCCATCCGAAGCCTGAGCAATACCCACCCGCATTGAATCACGAAACAGTTTGCCTGATTGGGCCGCCCGACCAAATTCAGAAGCATTTTCACGGGTTCGTTCCATGCTCGGCGAACTGTTAAACTTTTCTTTGGACACGCCCCCCCTTGCGTTTAAGCAGTATGGCGGCGGCCAACCGTCCCATCCTTTGTTTGAATGCCTGATAAATCGCCCAGCGTCCCCTCGAATTGAATGACTCCAACCTGTCTTGCCATAATGGTTTGGTTTTTAGTTTATTGATGAAAAAATTAAACTACTTACACGTTGCATACCACCGTTTGTACTGAGCGTTCATGCCCCGATAAATCCAAGGTGGTATCGGGTTTGGACATTCCCACAATCCCCGATGATTGGTTTGGGCTTCTTGTTGCAACTTTTTACCACTTTTCAGTTTGTTGTATTGCTCATAGTTCCACGCCCAGCCTTTTTGAATGAGGAGGTTTTCAACCGAAATCGTTTTGCCCTCTACTTGCGAGACGGATACCACCCAACGACGGTACAGGTCTTCTTTCAGGAAGCAGAAAACGATGACTTTACCTTCCAACAATTTCCGAACAGAATTACAGCTGACTTTCCCGTAGGATTGATTGAGCTCAGGCGCATCCACCCCTGCCAGGCGGCAGTTGTGCTTTGCATTATCAACCAAGATTTCAAACGTGTCGCCGTCTTTGACGAGCGTGACACGTCCTTGCGTTTGGGAAATTCCCGCCAACGGGAGAAGCAATAAACAAATGATTTTTAGCATTTTACCCTTGTACAAACATGGAGACAATATTAGATTACCTTAACTTGCCCACCTAATGTTCAGTACCGCTTGACTAACCAAGAATAGGAAATGACTACTCTACGAATTGTGATTTATACGCCAGATGTGATGGCCCTGCTCGGATGCTCCGAGCCATCGGCGCATCGCCTGCTGAGGAAGATTAGGAAATTAGAAGAAAAACCGCCCCGTGCATTCATATCGGTAGGGGAGTTTTGTACACATACCAAACTCAAAGAAAAGGAGGTGTTGAGGGCAATCAATAAAGGAGTAGGCATCGTATTCTGATAGGGCGGTAGAAGCATAGAGAAAGTATAGTAAAAGCATAGAAACAGTATGGGGCAGCATGAAGCCACCCCATTTTTTATTTATTCCAGGCTTCCATGATTACCCTGTCTTTGTATTCATCAATGACCTTCGCATAAATCATAGTAATCCGAATGTCTGAGTGTCCAAGAGCCTTGCGAAGCACCTCCATCGGGACACCTTTCATCAAAGACAGCGTGGCGTAGGTATGTCGGGCAATATGACTTGACATCAAAGTATATTTAGGTTTGGCTTTGTGAACAGGTTTTCCCTGTTCGTACTCTACGACCTCTACCAGTTCATCAATCCCCGCCATCATGGCAATGTGTTTAAGGTACTCATTCATCTTTTGATTGGTGAGTACAGGCACAAGGGTTTTCAATTGACCTCGATATTTTTCAATGATTTCCAGTGCATCATTGAGCAGAGGCACCTCTACCCGTTTTACATATTTCTGAGCACTGGAATTTGTTTTTTGAGGGACGATACTGACAACCTTATAAGCGCCTTTATCGACAATGTGCTGGTCAGAAAGCCGAGACCAGTCTGAATACCGAAGCCCAGTGTAGCAAGCAAACAAAAACGCATCCCGTACTCGTGCCATACTTTCGCCAAGAGGAACAGCTTTAATTTTTCCTAATTCACGTTCCGACAAGAAGATTCGCTCCGTTTCTACATAATGAGGAGAAATTTTAGCATGGTTTGGGTTCAGTCCAATCCCAAAATCATGTTGGCACGTTTTAAAGAACGTCTTCAAATGTTTACAGACTTGAAAAACAGAATTGGGTTGTAAATTCACCTCCGATTTACAATACCTCAACAGCTTCTCATGTACCTCTTTGGTGTTATTCATTCACGTAGAGTTTTCCATGCTGTTCAACGTATGCTTTTAGCCTAAAAAGGGTAGTTTTATAAGCTCGAACCGTATTGTATTTCTTATCGTTGAGTGCTTGATAATGGATAAACTTCTCGAACGTTTCCAATAATTCGATACGTTTCACCTCCCTATTGGATTCAGAGGAAGGGATGAGTTCATTTTTGAGAATCTCGGGAGTCGGTATAATGCCCTTTGACATATAATCTCGATAAGCCCCTCGAAGCCGATCCATCAATGACTCTAAATACTCATTGGCTTCTTGGCTACCAAGCATAGACTTTCGGAAGCGCATCCGTTCTGAGTCCCAATACTTCGACTCACATCGTTCTTTTGTTGAAAACATCAACTGACGACCCTCGTAATAGCTAACGAGGTAAACAGGACATTTACCATTTTTGTCCTTGCGGCTTTCGAGTAATTTGAATTGAACATTGAGCATAGTTATACAAGGGTTTTGTGAGAAAAAAATTACCACTTGGAAAGACCTGCTCTGAGAATGAGGGAGAAAGATTGCTTTGTAGAAGTAAAAAAGCCCATTCCTTTCCACATTCTTCACATTCCGGCAAACTGTTCAGGTCAGTTTGGGGACTGTTCAGGTCTTTGTTCAGGTGGAAAGGCTTGTAAATACTCGCAGAATGCCTTGTAATGGGAGAGA
>JBGAUP010000146.1:0-14382 GCA_044228585.1 Runella sp.
TGTGAAATATTATACAGTTTTAATGAAATATTATCAACTTTAAAAAAGTAATGAATCAATAATACTACTATATCATGCAAGCAGTTCTTCGTAAAATCAATCCATCTACCGATTACTCATTCATCGCTCGCATTGATAGGCTTCCTTATTTATACGAAAAATGGCATTTTCACCCCGAAATGGAACTGACCCACATTGTTCAAAGTACGGGTACTCGGTTTGTGGGGGACAGCATCGAGGAGTTTGAAGAGGACGATTTAATATTGCTGGGCGGCAATTTGCCCCACGTTTGGAAAAACGACACCCGCTATTTTTTACCAGGCTCTCCCCTGCGAGCAGAATCGCAAGTAATCCAATTTTTGCCCGACTGTTTTGGAAAAGACTTTCTACATCTGAAGGAAATGGAAAGCATCAAAAAACTCTTTGAAAAGGCAAAAAGAGGGTTGAAGATTACGGGGAAAACCAAAGAGAAGATAATACAGTTGATGACTCCGCTGATTGAAAACCCGAACGGTGTGCAACGGATTGGCCTCTTTCTGCACATTTTGGAAGTGATTGCCGAATCAGATGAAATTGTTTTTCTGAGTAGTGAAGGGTTTCTTGATTCTTATCACCGTTTTGACGCCCAGACCATCAATCGGGTCTATGAATTTACCCTTTCGCAATTCAACCGCCGAATTTTGATTGAAGAAGCCGCCGCCATTGCCCACATGTCGGTGGCAAATTTTTGCCGATATTTTAAGAATCGTACCCAAAAAACCTACGTCCAGTTTCTAACCGAAGTGCGTATCGGTTATGCTTGTCGGATGCTGATTGAAAACAAAAAGAGCATTCAACAAATCGCGCTGGATTGTGGATTTCACAATTTGTCTAACTTCAATCGTTCGTTTCGGTTGCTCAAACATCAAAAACCGTCCACCTACCGAGCCGCTTTTGGATAAATGCTTGTCTTGAAACTGTCAATAATTGCGTCAGATTGAATGTTGTCAAGTTACTTATCGTCGTTGCAATTATATTTTATTGATGAGACTTCAAAAGTTCCGTAGCACAAGTCCCTATCAGGATAAGTATAAATAGTTTCTGCATATCCAGCCAATTTATATCCATTCACTTCCTTGTAGTCCCTTAGTGGTGTCGCCCAGGGTAATTTTTTCCCGGCCTCAGCGTTGTATCTGTCGTTAGACTTAAAGTTTACAAGTTCACCAACTTCATTAAAGAATAGGTCAGCAGTGATGGTAATTCCGTTATTTGTAAACGTTGCTTTAACCCTATTTTTAGCGGTTTCTTGCCATGCTATTCGTTTGTCAATTAGTGTTGCAGGAGCCATACAACACATATCATTAAAAAACGTAACTGTTTCCGCCTTATCCATTTCATCGCCATCCTGGTATTGAACTTTAAAAAGAGATAGCAGGCGTATATCCATAAATGCATCTCCGTTTCGATAGCGATGATAGCCTCCTACTGGAAGACCTTTCATAACTGCTTTCATGAAAAATAGACGAGTGGGAATTTCCATAAAATTATACTGCTCTGAAGTAAATGGCATCCATGCTGATTGTTCGTCCTTTCTGATTTTACCCGTAAATTCTACTTTAAAATTATTTACTTTGGGTTTACCAATAGAACCTGTATAACGAAGATATTTTTTCACTGGCTCTGGCAAGTGTTGGATATCCATTTCGGTAAGTTGGGTATTTTGAAAATACGCTTTCTGTTGCAAACTGTTTTTTACATCATTCTGATATTGGTTATAATAGCTCCATGTACCATACCCGATAATGGCCGCAATGAGAATGATCACATTTGCAATCGTTCCGAACTTCGCATCGTGCCAACTTAATATGATTAGCAGTTGGGAAATCACCACTGCGGCTATCGAAAAAATGACCCAATGGTCTTTTTTTAAAAGGAATAATATGGCAGTAGTAACAAACAACAAAGTTGCTATTAACCACAGCACGCCAACAGGTTTTGAAATGGCGATGGTTAACTGTTTCATTTCAGCATATTGAAATGCTTTTGCAAAGCCCATCAAATGGATGAGGCCATGAATAGCAATTAATAATAAAAAAATGATTCTAACCATGTCAGAGTTTATTGATTTCGTAATGTTTCATAACACCTGGAGTTAAAGAGCATATCAGAATGCTTAACCCAGTTAAGATAATCACGGGTTGAAGCCAAAAATATTCCGTAATCAAGAGCTGAATGGTTATCCAAAGAATGGTTGTTATACCCGTGTATAAAGAAAATGCCCAAGCCCAATGTCTCTCTGAATAAATGTTCAACGAATCGAGAATTTTGAAATTGAATTTGAATACTAAACCACAAAAAGTTAGAACGGAAAGTAATCCAACGAAAGTAAAAAGTAATAACCCAGGTATAAAGAAGTTGGAGAACATTGAATTCTTTAAAAAATCCTGATTCATTTGAAGTAATGAGCCGTCAGATTTAAGCATCAGCAGAAATCCGCCAACACAAGCATTAATACCAAGAAATAAATGCAAAAAATACAGTAGATAGCGAATGAATTTATTCTCACTTAGATGACTCATATCCATGTATCATATCAACTTAGTTTCTTTCAACACCACTTCTATCTCTTTCATTTTCTGGGAGTTAAAACTGAAGCTTTGTAAACTTTCCCATCTGCTTTCGTTAAAATAAATATTTCTCCTCCCAGTCCTTTTCCCACTCGTACATCAGGCTTGTTAGTGCCGTTTAATTTTTGAAATGTTGTCAATTCGCCGTCCACCGATAACTCCAATTCCTGCACGGGAGCTTGGGCACCTATTTTTAATTGATTACTTTCTACGTAAAAAATACGGCCATTGGCAATATCACCAAAAATATACTTTCCCCGAAATTGTGGAAGGCTTGTTCCTTCATACACAAATCCGCCCGAAATAGCCTTCCCCTCATCGTGGTCGTACTGAGCCACGGGATAAATGTATTTCAAAGGAGGTTCATCGGCAGCAAGGGCATAGACGCGGTCCATTTTCCCTCGGTGATTCATTCTAAAAGTACCCTCTCGTTCGGGCCAGCCGTAATCAGCTCCCGCAACTCCGATGTTCACCTCTTCCAAATGCGACTGCCCAATGTCTGTGATGAGCATTTTACCATCTGGAGTCCACGTAATACGATTGGGGTTTCGGAATCCACGACAATAAACTTCTCCAAGGGTCGAAGCGTCATTGTCTTGCGCAAATGGATTGGTCTTTGGGATGCCGTAACGTCCGTTTTTACTATTTCGCCCCAGTGGGTCAATACGCAACACCGACGACCACGGTCTGCTTGTATTGTTACAAATAAAGTAATAGCCATTTTCGGTAGCCCCTCCGTCCCCAACGCCCACGTACAACAATCCAAAATCATCACTTCCCCGCTTGGCCAGTGGATTGAACGTAATTTCCTGAACCCCGTGGATAGGCGATACCATATTGATACGTAGCAACTCCCTACCTGTTGCTGTAAAAGCAGTAGCCGACGGGTCATTTATCTTCCATTCGGAAAGAACCCACTGTAAGGTAACCTTGATCGAATCGGCATAAGCAAAATCAGCCGAGGCCGTGTGCGCCTTCTCGGTATGCGTAGTGTACAGCAACCCGTTTTGATAGAAATCGGGATGGAAAGCAAAACTACCAAAACCCGTTGCCAACCCAGGAATGTGAATAAAATGGGGGCGTTCTTTTTTCATATCCAGCATAGGACGCCATTCTTTGCCGACGATTTCGTACAAAATACCCCGCAAATCTACGACAAAGCAGCGCTCTTTTTCGCCTGCCAATACCTCCATTTTGTTGATGCGAGCCAAAGGTGCTTTCTCGGCGGTTGCAGGGGCGGTGGAGTGATGTTGTAGATGGAGAATCCATTCCGATTTGGCAATTTTGGAGGGGACAGGGTCGTTCACTTCCACCCCTATATTTTCCTCTTGTGTAGGCGTACTTTTCTGATTGCTATGGATAAAAGATAATAGAGCATCAATCTCTGCGTCGGTCAACGACGTAAAAGCAGGCATCATTTGTTTGTATTCCTCAAACAGCGTAGCAGCGCGGGCGTCACCTCCGCTTATCAGTTCGGGGGCATTACGGATTATTTTTTTCAACCAATCTGCGGGTAAGTCAGTGGTAGCTTTTTGTAAGTTGGGTCCTATACCTTTTTGCAAAAAGTTGTGGCAAGCCGAGCAATTATTCTGAAACAATTGCTGACCTTTTGCCAAAGTTTTTGGGTCTAAAGAATAAAGAGAGGCACTTTTAGACGAATTTTGATGGATAACTACGGCCTTTTCTTTCACCCCCCTTCGACTATTAGTGCAAGCATACAAGCCCAACAGAAATATAGGCAAAAAAAGCCAGTAGAATGGCTGCCTTTTATGGATGCAATAACGTAATAATGGCATGGATATACACTATCTAAATTTGGGATGAAAGAGGGGACACTGATTTATTTCTTCTCTATGAATTTACGTTGGCTAATGGTATTTTCTGTAGGAAAATCGTTGGGAATCGGGATATCAACCTTCCCAGTGGCTGCCCATTGGGCACCTCTTTGGAGGCAAGTAATGAATCCCACACACTCGACCGAATAATCTACGTGTCCCAATGGCGTGTGAAAAACCCTACCCTTCCCGTATTTTATGGTCATTAGCATGGGTTCGTGGCGATCGGTACCTCGGTTGTCTTTTGGTGAAAAAGCCGTTGCCAATACTTCCATTTTTTCGGCAGGGCCACGCAAGCGGTCGTACATTTCGTCTTTGGTGTGCATCCATTTAAGCGGCATTCCTTTGGTAATGGGGTGCTTAGTGTCTCTTACCGTAATCTGAAATTCTTTTTGCGCCCCGTGCGAACCTGCTTTTCCTGCTTGCATATCTCTGATGAGCTTTCCATTTTGGTCATAATAAACAAACGGGCCATCTTTTTCGCTGCGGTCGCCCCATCCTCCTACGCCTATCATTTTGTTGTAGGCAGGCCACATAGGAAAAGAATTATCTGCGGCATGAACTACGACCAAGCCCCCGCCATTGTTCATGAATTTCTCAAAATCGGCTTGAGTTGCGTCAGACCAAGGGGCAGCATTCCACCCAAAATTGCACACGACCAAATCATATTTTGAAAAGTCTGGGTGAAAGCTGGAGTCCATTTTAGCATTTGCCAAAGCCTTGGTATTTTCTACCCCCTCAATCTTGTATTTTTGAATGAGATCAGCGCCATTCCACGTATAGTATGTACGTTTTACATCTACCGAAAATTTACCCGTTTCTTCTAAGTATTGCTTCATCATGTAAGTGATTTTAGGCCATTGGTCGTGGTTGTTTTGCCCGTCCACAATCAAGGTTTTGATAATCTTAGAGCTTTCTCTTTTTTTAGATTGGGATACGCTTTCGTTCCAACTTAATACTACCAAAAGCAAGGCAATCATGTATTTTCGTTTCATGGGAATGTAGTGTTTTTAAAGATTACAACAAAAGGCTAAACAGTGAAATGACATCGTTGTTTACTACAAAAGATACATCATATGGTTTTTTTACTTTCCGACCGCCAAAGACCCAAGCCGCTGTTTATGGCCATCCGTATTTTAGAGAAAAAAGCGTAGCCCTCGCCTCAAATCAAAAATATTCAAAAAAATAAAAATATTTTCATATCCTTGTAAGGAGTAATCACTGCCCAACTTGTCTTATTGAAGAGTGACCCAAAGTTTAGCAAATGTCACAATCAACGAATGATGGAGCAGGCTTACAACGAAAACCTTGAAATCGGACGCCACAAGCCTTACGGAACGCCTTCGATTCCTCTTAACCCAATTCCGCAAGAATCACAAACGCTTTTTGAAGCGGATGATGAATTGTTTATCCGCAAAGCACTGGAAAATAATCTTCGGCTTGGAGTAGAACTGCTCTATAAAAGGTACTATCAGCCGATGTGTACGCACGCGGTCAAATTTGTAGGTTCACGGGAAACCGCCGAAGACCTCGTTTCGGAAATTTTCTTTCAATTTTATGCCAATAAAACTTTTCTCGAAATCAGTTCTTCGTATCGTTTGTACTTATTTCGTACCGTACGGAATAGAGCGTATAACTATCTGCGTTGGGATTTAAGCCGCAAAGCCGACCTGTTGGAGGCCGCCCACAAACCAGACCTTGATGACCAGCAACCAGATCAAATCAGCCAGTTTGAAGAACTTTACCATGACGTAGAAGAAGCCGTCAATAAATTACCTATTGAAAGGCGAAGGATTTACCTCATGCGAAAGTTTGAAGGCAAAAAATACCAAGAAATTGCCGATGAACTCAACTTATCGGTAAAAACCGTAGATGTTCAACTCAATCGTGCCAATCAATACATCAGAAATATCCTCAAAGACAAATGGCTATTATGGGTTCTTACGTACCTAAGTAGCCAAGTTTTATGAATCAACCTGTGGCACTTTCATCGAAAATTAAAAAATACTAAAGACCATATTGTCTATTAAAAAGGCAACATCAATGAACGCAGAAATCACCAAAGAATTCATATTTAGCTATTTGTCGGGAAAGACATCGGCTTTACAAAAACAAATGGTGGATGAGTGGGTCAAAAATCCTACCAACGAAGAGCTATTTTACAAATGGTTAGTAGAATACGAATACCAAAACCCACAGTATATCAGCAATTTACCAGTCGCCATCGAACGTTTTCACACCTATGCAGACAAGTTGAGCGAAAATCCCTCATTCATATTTAATGCCGAAGAAACCAAGTTTTCTTCGCGTAGCCGCATGTGGTTTTGGATGATAGCAGCCTCGCTCACCTTGGGATTAGTAGTGGGTGGATGGGCATTTAAAGATACTTTTATCTATCAAACACACACCACGGCCTTTGGAGAAACTAAATCACTCATACTCAGCGACCAGACAAAAGTTATTCTTAATGCCAATTCGTCATTACGCGTACCTCGCTTTGGTTTTGGAGCAAAAATTCGTGAAGTACTTCTAACGGGAGAGGCTAATTTTTCGGTAACCCATAAAACTAACAATCAGAAATTTATCGTAAAAACTGGCAAAGGGTTAGAGGTGGTTGTATTGGGCACTGAGTTTACGGTGTACACCCGCCAACGAGGCTCACAAGTAGTTCTGAATAAAGGAATGGTTCAGCTACGCTATCAAGAGGGACAAACCCAGAAAGAACTAATGATGAAACCTGGCGACTTAGTGACGTTTGACCAAAGTAACCACCCCAAGCAAGAAATAACAAAACAGCCCGAAAAATACGCCGCTTGGAAAGACCACCGCTTTGTGTTTGACGATACAACTCTCCAAGAGTTTGCCAAGATCATGGATGAAAACTACGGGTTAGAAGTAATTATCAAAGATGAAACTTTAGCAAAACGTACCCTTGTAGGCTCTTTTCGCGCCGATAATGCCGATGAATTGCTCGAAATAGTGTCCGAAATTTTCGATATCAACATCACCAAAACGGGTGATACTGTAATACTAACCGACAATCAATAAATAGCCTCTAAAACCATTCTATACGATGAAGAAAAACCTACAAAAACCCTGCTGGGTAGGTATGCTAATACTTACCTTGTCGCTTTTTGGCCGACCAAGCTGGTCTCAGATTTTCGCAAAAGCACAAAAATTACCCCAAAAATCAACCTCTAAAGCCACTCCAGACAATCAAAAGCTTCGAGGTGTTTTAAAAGACCTAAAAAGCCACTACCGAGTAGATATTTTGTTTGAAGGAGGGTTGGTTGAAGGGGTTACCGTATCGCCCGATTTGCTCGACTTTAACGCCACGTTGGAATACAATCTGGATAAAGTTTTGCGTGCTTCAGGCTTAAACTACAAAAAAGTAAAAGATGGTTCTTACGTAATCTTAGAAAATAAAAAAATCAAAAAAACGGCTGAGGCCGATGCCCGATTTCAAGAGAGTATCAGCCCCCAGCCACTTACCGAGAAATCGTTGACCTCTGAGATTTCTACGTTGAGAGCCATTGAAAAGGTAGAAATAGCAGACCAAACAGTAAAGGGAAAAGTGACCGACGAAAAAGGGTTAGGCTTACCTGGGGTCAGTGTATTGATTAAAGGTACACAACGCGGTACAACAACCAATACAGAAGGGGCTTTTCAGTTGGAGGTCCCAAACACAACTCCCGTCTTAGTATTTAGTTATGTGGGCTACGAAAGCCGAGAAATTACCGTAGGCAACCAGACCAACATCAATATCTCATTAGAACCCGAAAGCAAGTCGTTGGGCGAAGTAGTAGTGACAGCTTTAGGCATAAAAAAACAGGCCAAAAGCGTAGGCTACGCCACTGCCACAGTCGGAACTGAGGAAATGACCGTGAATCGCACTGCCAATTTTATGAATGCCTTGCAAGGAAAAATGGCGGGGGTAAACATCACTTCCTTGGGCTCTGGCCCTGCTGGAACCAGTAAAATTCGTATCCGAGGCCAATCGTCTTTTGGAGGAAACAACTCTCCGCTGATTGTCGTGAATGGCGTACCCATTGACAACACAAATAACGGAGCAAGGGGTGACGTGGCCGAAAGAGGAAGCAACCGAACCTCTGACGGAGGCGATGGACTCAGCAGTATTAATCCCGACGACATAGAATCCATGACCGTCTTGAAAGGTGCTGCGGCTTCGGCTTTGTATGGCTCACGGGCTAAAGACGGGGTGATAATGATTACCACCAAAAGTAGAGGGACAGGTTCTGGAATCTCGTTGACTTACAATTCCAATTTCACCTCAGAAACCCCTTTGGATTATACTGATTATCAGTATGAATACGGGCAAGGAGAAAACGGGCTTCGACCTACAGCGCCTTTCCCCACTTCAGGCCAGTGGAGTTTTGGAGAAAAATTTCAGCCTGGCATGACCCATATTTTATTCGACAATGTGACCGTTCCCTATGAACCACAACGAAATCAAATTTCTAAGTTTTACCAAAAAGGCTACACTTGGATCAATACCATGACTTTGTCATCGGGGGGAGCAAACGGGGGATTCAGTCTTTCTGTTTCTAATCTGGACAACCGAACCATCTTGCGCAATTCAGGTTATGATCGCCGCACGATTAACCTTGGTTTTACTCAGACGTTAAAAAAACTGACAGTGTCTGGCAACGTCAACTATTCCAATGAATACCGGAAAAACCCACCCAATATTGCAGAGCAGGATTACAGTCCAGTCATCATCTACAACATGGCCAACTCCATGCCGTTGGATTTATTGGAAAAATATGCCGAAGATGCCAATGGCAATGAAACCGTTTGGTCGAGATTTACCAACCGTACCAATCCTTATTTTGCACTCAAACGTTTTGATAACATCCGAAATGACCGTGTTTTTGGCAACTTGACGGCAAGATATAATTTTACGGATTGGTTGTTTTTACAAGCAAGAATCGGACAAGATTATTATTCACGTGAACAGGATTATAATCTCCCCACTGGTACACAACGGCAGCCTGCTGCACCCGCTGGTTTTGTAAACGGCCAATACGTACAGGATGCTCGTAACGTACGCGAACTCAACGCCGATTTTCTATTAGGCGCTAACCGTACTTTTGGCGTGATAGGAGTTAACCTAAACGTGGGAGGCAATCAAATGTACCGCCGTATCAGCCGACATAACGTTTTTGTGCAAGATTTCTATACCAGAGACCTCTATACCATTGGTAATGGCCGTCAGCGTGACGCCACGTACGATTTTTCTGAAAGACAGGTAAACTCACTGTACGCCTCTGGTGAGGTTTCTTTCAAAGATTATTTATTCTTAAACGGCACAGTTCGTAACGACTGGTTTTCTACGCTATCGCCCGCCAATCGAAGCATATTATATCCTTCTGTTACTGCCAGTTTTGTGTTTTCGCAGGCATTTGCCACTTCTTTGCCCACTTGGATTAATTTCGGTAAAGTAAGAGCTGCTTACGCCGAAGTGGGAAGCGATACCGACGTAGCGCCTTACTCCAACAATCTTTTTTATGGTATCAATGCCCAGCAGTTTCCTTCGCCCAGCGGTGTTGCTCAACCATTGGCAAGCATTAGTGGCTCCACTGTCCCCAACCCTAATTTGCGCCCTATGCGGGTTTCTGAGAAAGAATTTGGGATAGAATTAAAACTATTTAATAACTTTTTAGGACTGGATTTGACCTATTACGACAAATTATCGTCTGACCAAATCCTACGAGCTCAGACTTCCAATGCAGGTGGTTACCTTACACAGTTAATCAACGTGGGTAAAAGCCGCAATCAAGGAATCGAGATGTTAGTGACTCTCAATCCCGTAAAAACCCAAGATTTTAATTGGAACCTCATTTTCAATGCCGCTTACAACAAAACCAAAGTACTTGATTTGGGCAGTGGGGTGAGCGATAACATGATTACGGTAGGAACGGGAGATTTTACGGGAGAGCTTCGACAGGTAGTAGGCCAGCCTATGGGCCAATTGTTTGGATTTGGATACTTACGAGACGCCCAAGGGCGGCAAGTGTTTGATGCGGGCAACGGTCGTCCGTTGCGGACACCCACTCAAATTGCTTTTGGCAGTGCCCTACCGCTGTGGGTAGGTGGAATCACCAATAGTTTCGGCTATAAGGGTATAGAACTTTCTTTCTTGATTGATTTCAAGTTAGGTCATAAGATGATTTCGGGTACTAACCACAACGCTTGGCGTCATGGATTGCACAAAGCCACGCTGGTAGGACGAGCCGAAAATTTTGTCATTGGTGATGGAGTTAATCCCAACGGGGAAATCAACAAAACAAAGTCTGGAGTTCAGGCTTTCTACGAAACGGTTCGTTCTCAGAACATTGCCGAAGAATTTGTTTACAATGCAGGGCTTTGGCAGTTGCGCCAAATCACTCTCGGCTACGATTTTACTAAATTTTTACCGTCAGGGCGTAGTTTTGTCAAAGGAATTCGGTTGAATGCCGTAGCCAACAACGTAGCCGTAATCAAAAAATGGGTTCCCAATATCCATTCCGAGCAGTTTGGATTTCCTTCCGACAACCTAATAGGTCTGGAAGCAACAGGTTTACCCGTTACTCGAAGTGTCGGATTCAATCTGAATGTTAAATTTTAATAGTCTCTTGCTCCGTAGCGGCAGACCGCCCAAACGAGGAATCAATTATGACAAAAATGAAAAATTCAAAAATGAAAAATATACTCAAAACATTGGCCTTTTTACTCCTTTGGGGAGTGGGGGGCTGCTTGACATCCTGCGACAAAGGCTTTGACGAAATGAATGTCAATCCCATTGCCTTGACAGCGGTTGAACCAAGCTACCAACTCAATACGGCTATTGTCAACACGGCTCCTGGCTATGGCAACTTGAGCTACGAGACCACAATTGTCAAACAGATGATTACACCTTTTAGTGGTCAAGGGTCGGCGGCCAATTTCAACCAAGACAATCGAGCGGTAGCGGCTGGCAACTGGAACACGCTTTATCAAACCAATATCAAGGAAATCACGGATGTTTTGGCCAAAACCAAGGATGTACCTGCCCGTTCTAACCTCTACAACATGGCCAGAATTTGGCAAGCTTATTCTTTTATGCTATTGACCGATACCTACGGAGATATTCCCTACACCCAAGCAGGCAAGAGCTATTTGGAAGGCATTGCCACGCCCATCTACGATACGCAAGAATCGGTATATATGGCTATTTTGAATGAATTAGATGCTGCATCAGCCGCTTTAGATGCTTCTAAGGCAAAAGTTACCAGTGATGTACTTTACGATGGGGATGTTCCCAAATGGAAACGATTGGGCTATTCGTTATTGCTTCGTGCCGCTATGCGTCTTTCCAAGGTCAATCCAACCAAAGCCGCGGAGTACGTTGGCAAAGCAGTAGCAGGAGGACTGATGCAATCTAATGCCGATAATGCTATTATTCGCCATAACGCCAACTTTGCTAATCCCGTGGGTTCTCAGCTCAACGGAGGTCAATCTGCCTTCTTTTATCTGGCTGAAGATTTTGTAGATTTTTTAAGCAAAAACAATGACCCACGTTTGGCCTCAATCGCCGTTCGATACGTGGGTGCTACCAGTGGTGCACAACAAGTAGAATCAAGGGCAAACCGCACGCCAGCAGTTCAGGTAGGGGCTCCTTTAGGATATGATAACACCACCATTGGCGTAGCCGTAACCGCCAAAAAACTCGCAAGCTTGTGGGATTACAGCCAACTCGACCGTACCCGCATGGCTGGCCTCTCAGCACCAAGTTTTCTGGTTACTTACGCACAAACTCAACTCTTATTGGCCGAAGCAGTCGTTCGGAAATGGGCAACGGGCGATGCCGCTACCCTGTATTCCAATGGTATAAGAGCCCACATGCAGCAGTTTGCCAGCTATGGTGCAAATACGGCCATTGCTGATGCGGCTATCAACACCTACGTACAAGCTAACCCCTTGACGGCAGGGAAAGAATTGGAGCAAATCAATACGCAATACTGGGTAGCATCTTTCTTGATAGGCCCCGAAGCTTGGGCAAATTTCCGTCGGAGCGGCTTCCCAGTTCTAACCCCCAATCCCTATCCAGGAAGTGATTTAAAAACGGAGCCGTTTATCCGTCGTTTGACTTACACCGATGCCGAATTGAACGTCAATAAAACCAATGTAGAACAGGCGATTACTCGCCAAGGCCCTAATCTTTTAGATACCAGAATATGGTGGGATAAGAAGTAAAACATCTTCTTTACTTCCTTTTTTTGTACAAACAATACCGTAACAGCTTACCGACTACCATCCACATTTTTTTAAATTTCCTAAACCTTTTTTGAATGTCTGATCCTATTTTTATCTTATCCGTAGGAGTTCTTATTGTAGTGGGGGGTATTATTGGTCTCAAACTGCACCCTTTTCTTGCTCTTTTGCTGGGGGCTTTTGTGGTAGCACTGATGACGCCCGCCGTTGTGATTGAGCAGTATGCCTTGACCAAAGGCATGACTTCTACGGCGGCATTGGCCTTTTCAAAAAAAAGCGTCGGGGAGCGCATCGCCACCGAGTTTGGAAATACCTGCGCCAAAGTTGGTATTTTGATTGCCATGGCTGCTATCATTGGCAAAAGTATGCTCGAAAGCGGTGCTGCCGAACGCATTATCCGATTCATGCTCAAGCTATTAGGCATCGAAAAAGCCCCCGCTGCCTTCTTAATCAGCAGTTTTTTTATTGGTATTCCCGTTTTCTTTGACACAGTTATTTTCTTAATGATGCCGCTGGCCAAAGCCATGACTTTGCGCGTCGGCAAAAATTACCTACTCTTTGTACTTTGTATCATGGCAGGAGCAGCCATGGCCAACTCCCTCGTACCACCTGCCCCTGGCCCCTTGTTTTTGATAGGTGAGATGCACATTCCGATTGGTTTAATGATGCTTATGGGAACAATTGTAGGGCTTTTCACAATTGCTTCAGGGTATGTATTTGCCCGCTGGGCCAATCGAAAAATGCCCATCGAACTTCGTGATTCATTGGACGCCAAATTAGAAGACTTAAAAGTGGTCTCCGAAAAAGCCGATCACCTCTTACCTTCATTGGGCCTTTCATTGCTGCCAATATTACTACCCATTGCCTTCATTTGTGCTGACACTGCTCTTACCAACTTAGTTAAACCGAGCGAAATTCAATCTCCATTTTGGCAAGGTGTAGCAGGGATGCTCAAGTTTTTTGGAGATAAAAACGTAGCAATTATTACGGGAGGGGTTGTAGCACTATGGGTCTTAGCACAACAAAAAAAAGCAGGCAAAGACGGCTATGCTCCTTTCGTTCAGACGGCCTTGTCGAGCGGTGGCGGTATCATTCTCATTACTGCTGCGGGCGGAGCTTTTGGCGGAATGCTCCAACAAACGGGTATCAGTAGCCGTATCGCTGATTTAACCCAGTCTTACCAAATGGCATTGATACCGATGGCTTTTTTTATTGCGGCGGTGGTACGTACAGCACAAGGGTCAGCTACCGTGGCCTTAATTACCGCGTCGGGGATTCTTTCGGGCATGGCTACCCAAGCCAACTTACCGTTTCATCCCGTTTATCTGGGATTGGCCATTGGTTGCGGGTCAAAATTAGTGCCGTGGATGAACGATGCGGGCTTTTGGATTGTGTGCAAACTGAGCAATCTGACCGAAAAAGAAGCCTTAAAAACCATTTCTCCTCTACTCGTCGTCATGGGATTTACGGGGCTGATTGTTATTATGATTGCGGCCAAGTTGTTTCCGCTGGTTTAATCTTCCCATAGAAGATAGTTCCAATTTTAACATTGAAGTTGTTTAGTTGAAAGTATGTCTAAAATTAATCATTGCCGAAGCCATTAATAGCCATGCTTTAAAGTTTTTAGCTAACTGTTCAAAGCGTACAAGGATTCTTTTATAAGTATCTAACCAAGCAAAAACCACCTC
>JBGAUP010000147.1:0-14379 GCA_044228585.1 Runella sp.
ATTGACCGCAACTATTAAAATAAATTCATGGAAAATTTATATAAATAATAATATGGCATTGAAGTTTTTATGAGATTTTCAATTACCTTATGCTCTATTTCAGTACTTTTTAAGTAGCTAATAAGTCTTAATTTTATATTTTAAACAAATTAATATCAATGTTTTTATCAAAAAAAATGATTAGAATTATAAACTAAATACATCTACTGTTGAGTAGTCAATTATCGAAAAGATACAATAGAAAACTCCTTTAAAAAGTATTATTTCCAAAGAAGACCATAAGAGCAAAAAGATAATCCTTGAGTTGAATTTTGAGTGTCCGTATGGCTTGAGTAATGTGGTATTCTACGGTACGCTCGGACAATTGAAGTTCTTCAGAGATTTGCTTGGCAGATTTTCCTTCCAGGCGATTTAATTTAAAAATCACTTGGGTTTTAGTGGGAAGCAGTGTCACGGCTTCATGGAGGGCTGTTTCCAATTCTTCTAAAAACAATGGATAATTGGGGGCAACAGCAGGGGCTTGGACGTCATCGAGTTGTTCAAAGATTTTTTGTTTGTAGTAATCTATCACCCGATTCTTAGCAGAAGTAAAGAGGTAGTTTTGAAGAAGAATGATCTGAAGAGTTTCTCGTTTTTCCCAAAGCGTTACAAACAAATCTTGTACTATTTCTTCAGCAGCATTGCTATCATGGGTTTTAACGTAGAGATAATCGAAGAGTTGTTTCCAGTATTTGCGATACAATATCTCAAACGCCTCATTATCGTGATTCTTGAGGCGATTGAGAAGTTCGGTGTCGCTGTTTATTAAGGTGTTCAATCAGTTATTTAGACTTTAATAACTTCAAATAAAGTCTAAATAACCTACTTTTCTACTAAAAAATATTTGTATAGTACCATAATTAAGCCCATTTCAAAAAATATCGCCTTGATTATGAGTTCTTTAATTAGAGATTTATAAAATACCTTATCAACTGAAGTGACAACTTAAACAACTATATAGCAGGTTTTTAGGAGGGGGGCTAAATGATATTGATTGGAACTTGTTAGGCATCGAGCCTCCCGCTTGGACTTTGCCACTAACCACGACAGGAAGAGGCAAATAAAACAAAGGTATTTTTACCCAAAAACTAATTTCATTCTACGAATTACTTCTTCCAACCTTGCGCGTGGGCAGGCAAAATTGAGACGGATGAAGCCTTTGCCATCAAACTGAATCCCGTCAGAAACGCCCACTCCGACTTCTTCCAATTTTGGGGCTGCATCCAAAATCCCTGAATCTCGCGTATCAATCCATGCCAAATAAGTAGCTTCCAGTGGCATCATTTTCAAGCCCTTCATTTGATTTACTTCGTGGAATAACAAATCATGGTTTTGTTTTAAGTATTTCAGCAATTCAGCGTGCCACTCGGCGCCGTCGCGGTAAGCAGCCAAAGCCGCTTCGTAAGAATAAGCCGAAAGCATCGGCATGAGTCCCGCTTTGGTCTTGAGAAATTTAGCCCTAAGTTCATCATTGGGTATGACCGCAAATGAGCAACCCAACCCTGCAATGTTGAAGGTTTTGCTCGGAGCCAGCAACGTAATGGTGTTTTGCTCGGCCTCCGAACTAAGGGTTGCCATCGTGACGTGTTTTTTGGTATCGTCCAAAATCAAATCACAATGGATTTCGTCCGAACAAATCACGATGTTATTTTTTAGGCAAATCGTCAACAAACGTTGCTGTTCTTCTTCCGTAAAAACGGTTCCGCCTGGATTATGCGGATTACAAAACAAAAACAGTTTGGTTTTGGGCGTAATCGCCGCTTCTAAGGCCGTAAAATCTATCGTCCAACGTTGATTTTCTAACTTCAAGGGCACTTTTTGCAATTCTCGTTCTGCAGCACGGGTTTCCAGCATAAAAGGATGATAGACGGGCGTTACCGTCATTACGGCATCGGTTTGTTGGGTCACAGCCCGAATCGTTAGGCCAATACCTGGCACTAACCCTGGCAGCCACACAATCCAATCTTTTTTGACCTTCCACCCGTGGCGCCTACGAAGCCGTTCCATCACCACATCGTACAATTCATCGGGACAACGTGAATAGCCAAAAACGCCGTGTTGGGTTACTTTTTCTAAGGCCGTTATAATCGGGGGAGCAGCCTGAAAATCCATGTCGGCTACCCAAACGGGGATAATATTAGGATCTTGGTAACGATCCCACTTGTAACTGTTGGTGTGGCGGCGGTCAATTTCTTTGTCGAAAATGCTCATTTATTGGGTGTTGTTGGTTATCTGTATATCGCATTACCTCTATAAAAATTAGCACACAGACGACACGGATTGAACAGATTACCACTGATTTTTTAATGAGCTTCTGTGGTTATCTGTCGAATCTGTTTAATCCGTGTGCTAATTAGAACATGAAAAAAATTCACTAATGTGTTGGTTTATCTTTGGCGGGAGCCGACGCGTGATAATCGTGGCGAATCATCTCGGCATATTTGTCCATCAATTCCATGACGCGTTCTCGGCTGTTGGATTGAACAATCAATCCAACGTGGTATTCTTCGTGCATACGCCAAACGATTTCAGAATCGTTGAAAGGCGACGTATCAGGCCACTGTTGCCTTGCCAACGAAATAATGATACCAGAATAATCTTTGCGCACTACTGGTAATTTATATTCTTTACCGAGCGCAGTGGTCGTTTCGATATTGGCCCATTCGCGCCAGAGATTGATACCCGACGAAAAATCTACCATTTCGGCCAAATGCGCCCCACCCACGCGGGAAGCCGTTTCAAGAAAATAAAACTCCCCGTCTTCGTAGCACTTAATCACTTCAGTATGCGACGCGCTGTAATTCATGTGGAATGCTTTCAGCACCTGCTCGTTTACTTTTTTGAGTGCATTGGCATCTTTAGAATTGAAATCTACCGTCACCGAGCGAAAAATCCCACCACCGTGCGCCACTTCAAAAGGCGTATTAAGGTACTGACTGCTTCGTTCAAAAATCACCTTACGGTCGAGCGTCAGCGCATCTACGTGATACACATCGCCTGGCTTAAACTGCTCAATCAAAAACATATGGCGCTCTTCGCCCAAACTATGAATGGTGTTCCAAGCTTCGTCAAAACTATGGACTTTTTTAATCCCCGCCGCCGAGGCTTCAGCGCGTGGTTTGATCACCCACGGGGGGGAAGTAGCACGAAGATATTCGGTGATTTCGACGTCGTTGAACAAACCCGTAAAAGGGGGTACTTTGATTCCTGCATCTCGCGCTTGTACCCGCATGGCAAGCTTGTCGCGGAAATAGCGAGCGGTGGTTTGCCCCATGCCTGGAATACGGAAGTGTTCACGCAAAATAGCGGCTTTTTCCACGTCAAAGTCGTCTAAGGCTACCACGCGGTCAATCTTACGAGTACGCATCATATACGCCATCCCTTTGATCATGTTTTCAAAATTGGGGAGCGTATTGGAATCATCTTCCAAATAAAAAATTTCATCAATAGATTCGTAAGGCCAAGCTTTGCCCTCCGTTCTTTTGGCTGTGAGCAGATAGACCGTATTGCCAGCTTCTTTGCAAGCCCGCAAGAAATCACCTCCTTTAAAGTAACAAGTGATGCAGAGAAAAGTAAGACTCATAGTGAGTGTAAAGTTTAGGGTATAAAGGAAAAAGTCAATAGTCCACCATCAATACCGCCGCGGGAGCCGCTCACTAAATCACCATTTTACCATTAGTACCTAAAAGAAAAAGCGTTAGTATTGCAGTAACTTTTCAAACATACAAAGGAACAATCTTTCAAACAAACCTAAGTCGTGAATTTTCCCATTTTCGTTGCCCGCCGTATTCGACAGCCCCAACAAGCTACCTTTTCGGCTACTGTATCACGTGTTGGAATTGCTACGATTGCTTTGGGGGTAGCCGTTGGTATTGTTGCTTTGGCGGTACTTTTTGGGTTCAAAAACACCATTTATCAAAAGGTTTTTTTGTTTGGTTCTCACCTTCAAGTCTCTAAGCTATCGCTCAACCAATCCTATGAACAAATACCCCTTCCTCTGCATACTCCTCCCTATGACGATTGGCAAAAAATAGCGGGGATTCGTCACCGCCAAGCCGTAATACACAAAGCAGGTATTCTCAAAACCCCCGATGAACTCCAAGGGGCTATTATCAAAGGCGTAGGCCGCGATTATGACTGGAAATTGTTGGCAGAAAATTTAGTAGAAGGTCGCGTTCTTCAGTTTTCGGATACTACATACGCCAACGAACTGATTATCAGTCGTATTATCTCTCAAAAACTCAACTTAAAAGTAGGAAATGAAGTCCTAATGTACTTTGTTCAGAATCCTCCCCGCGTTCGCAAACTAAAAGTAGTAGGCATCTATGAAACCAATCTCGAAGAATTTGACACCCAACTGGTGTTGGGCGACATTGGTCTTGTACAGCGCCTCAACGGCTGGGGCACAGATTCAGTGGGTGCGTATGAGTATTTTGTTAAAGATTTTGAACAACTCAACGCCACCGCTAAAACACTTTACAACCAACTCCCCAGCGATATGCGTATGGAACGCGTCACGGAGCGATTCCGTCCGTTGTTTGAATGGCTACAATTACTCGACCAAAATACGCTGGTACTCTTGGTCTTGGTTTTTTTTGTAACAGGGTTCAATATCGCCTCAGTATTGCTTGTGATGATGATGGAACGTACGCCTATGGTAGGGCTGCTAAAAACCCTCGGCAGTCCCAATTCCCAGATTCGACGTATTTTCTTTTTTGTAGGTATGCAATTGGTTATTAAAGGATTAGTCATTGGCAACATCGTAGGTCTGGGCATTTGCTGGCTACAATACCAATTTAAAATCATTCCCCTCGACCCCGTCAACTATTTTATGAATACCGTGCCTATTGTTTTTGACTGGCCACTGTTTGTTTTGCTTAATATGGGCGTTTTGGTATTGATTGCCCTTATTTTGTTTATCCCAACCTTTATCATCAGTCGAATCCAGCCCGTAAAAGCCTTGGTTTTTAAAAAGTAAGGTTTATTATTGACATTTTGGTCAATATTTAGTAGTCTTGTTAGGTATTTACCCTACCTAACCTACTTCGAGCTACGAGATGGCCATGATAAAACTCATCCTCGCCGACGATCACCACTTGGTAAGACAAGGCTTTCGGGCGTTATTAGAAAGCTTAGATTCGGTCGAAATTGTGGGCGAAGCCGCCAATGGACAACAAGTCATTGATTTATTAAGAAGTGGCAAACACGCCCAAATTGTGCTAATGGATGCCGAAATGCCTATTTTAGACGGACTCGCCGCCACTGAACAAATCATGCGTGACTTTTTGGGGGTACGCGTTATCATGTTGACCATGCTCAACACCAAGGAGATTATTCAAAAAGCCGTTGAAAAAGGAGTAAAGGGATTCTTATTTAAAAATGCCTCCAAACACGAACTCAGCGAAGCAATTCGGCGCGTAGCCGAGGGGGAAACGTATTTTGCCAGCGAGGTAGCCTCTGTATTGTTGAGTACCCCCAAACCTTCAACCAATGGGGTACTTGAACAACTGTCTGAGAGAGAAATCGAAATCTTAAAACTCGTAGCTGAAGGCTTCTCCAGCACCGAAATCGGTGACAAGCTCTTTATTTCGCCCCGCACTGTGGACACCCACCGTAACAATCTCATCCAAAAACTCAACGTCCATGGCATCGTGGGGCTGGTACGCTTTGCAATACAGCATAAGTTGGTGTAACAGGCATTCCCCAATGCCATACCCCTGAAAATAAGAGATTTATAGAGGTAATTTTACCACAAAAGTAGCTCCCTCACCTTCTTTTGTTTCTACTTCCAAAGTTCCTCCATGCCCCTTGGTCACAATGTCATACGATAAACTCAACCCCAAGCCCGTGCCTTCCCCTGGGGGTTTGGTCGTGAAAAAGGGCTGGAAGATTTTGGGAAGGATGGCAGCAGGGATGCCAGAGCCGTTGTCAGACACAATAACAGCCAGCCCCCTAACCGAATCGTCAGACTGCCCCAATGAGGGAACTATCAATTTCGTCGAAACCGTTACTTTTTTTCGATAATCTGCTCCCCCATTGAGGGGTGGGGGGCTTTGAAACGCATTATTAATCAAATTCAACAATACCCTCCCAATATCTTGCGATACTACGTTGATTTGAGGGAGATTTTCGTCAGTAATCAACTCGTAATCAGCATTAAAAGACTTATCCTTGGCTCGCATACCGTGGTAAGCGAGGCGTAGGTATTCGTCGGCGAGTTTGTTTATATCGGTCAGTTTCTGCTCCCCTGAACTGCTACGGGAGTGTTCGAGCATACCCGATACGATGTTGCTGGCTCGCTTGCCGTGTAAGTTGATTTTTTCCAGATTTTGCTTGATGTCATCGGCAATGGCTTTGGCTTCGTCCAAATCGCCTTTATCGAGTTCTTCTTGCATTTCTTCCACCAATTCTGAAGATACTTCCGAAAAATTATTCACAAAATTCAACGGATTCTGAATCTCGTGGGCGATACCTGCGGTGAGTTCACCGAGGCTGGCGAGTTTTTCTTTTTGGATGAGTTGGGCTTGGGTGGTTTTGAGGTGTTCGAGTGATTTTTCTAACTCTGTCGATTTTTGCTCTAACTGAGTGGTTCGTAAGCTAACTTTTTCTTCTAAAATTCTATTTTCACGACGCAAGGCACGAGAACGATATACAATATAGGCACGCAAAGCTCCCGCAAAAATAAGCATATATAATGTGTAAGCCCACCACGTGCGCCACCAAGGAGGCAAAACTTTGAAAGTATAGCTAATGGGTTGGCTCCACACCCCAAATGGACTTTGGGCTTTTACTTTAAAGCTATAAGTCCCTTCACTCATGTTGCCAAAACTGGCAAAACTCTTGTTGCTCATTGGCGACCAGGCAGCGTCGTAGCCCTCCAAGATGTACTGGTATTTTACCAGATAGGGCCGATCTAATTCGATGGCGCCGAAATCAAAAGTAATGTTGTTGTGTCGGTAAGGAAGCACCAAGTTTTCGGGAATGGGATACCACTTTCTAACATTACTGAATTGAATATCACCAAATTTGTTGCGCATCGAATCCCGCTCGGCTTCGCTCAAGGTTTTACCAAAAGTAGTAGCTTCTTCGGTGATATGGGCAGCGACAGAACTGCTATCCGACTTGGCATTTCTCTCTTCTGAATCCACCTTCAAACTTTGCCAGCCAATGGCTTCGTTGTTGATTTTGATGCCTTGTAATTGAACCACGGGCGGAATCTTGTTTCTGCGAACTGCCGAATAATCAAAGCGCACCAAGCCCGTTTTATCTGATCCCGTACCTATCCAAATGATGCCTTTGCTATCT
This sequence comes from Runella sp., assembly GCA_044228585.1. GTDB lineage: Bacteria > Bacteroidota > Bacteroidia > Cytophagales > Spirosomataceae > Runella. The sequence goes on from JBGAUP010000147.1 coordinate 7,345, forward strand.
TTGAATAGAGCCTGGCCGTTCACCTCTTTAACTGGGTAGCCAGTAGATATATTGTAAATCTCTATCTTAGGTGTGTAGTTCTTCAAGACCTCGTTTCTTAATGCGTTTTGGGCGAAGACAGGCTCGTTTATTTTTTCTCCTTTTGCCTTTGGGATGAAACCTGTCAATATCCCCAACCCATTAGTCCCAATCAGGATACTTGAATCTGAATCAACTAAAATAGCTGCAACTGAATTATCTGGAAGCCCTTGCTCAGTGGTATAATTGATGAAGCTTTCGCCATCAAAGCGACTTAGACCGCCATCAGTACCAAACCAAAGAATCCCTTTCTCATCTTCCATGATATCATAAATAATATTATCGGCTAATCCCTGCTTGATCGTATAATTAGTAAAACTTTTTCCATCAAAGCGACTTACGCCGCCACCAAGCGTCCCAAACCAAATATTTCCCGTTTTATCTTCCATAATGCTCCCAACCGCATTATGAGTCAATCCCTGCTTAGTGGTATAATTAATAAAACTTTTGCCATCAAAGCGACTTACGCCGTCTATAGTACCAAACCAAACATCTTTTTTTCTATCTTGTATAATGTACATAATATGGTTGTTGACTAACCCTTGCTTGATAGTATAATTAGTAAAATGTTTACCATGGTAGCAGTTTATCCCACCATTACCAGCATTGCCAACCCAAATATTACCAGTTTCATCTTCCATGACACCATACACAATATTATTAGCTAAACCCTGCTTAGAGGTAAAATTGGTAAAACTTTTACCATCGTATCGACTTACACCACTACTGCTAGTGCCAAACCAAAGATTTGCGCTTTTGTCTTCTATAATGTCATAAATATTTGTAGCAGCCAACCCTTGGGCATTAGTATAATTAATAACACTTTTGCCATTGTATCGGCTTATACCTCCTCCCAAAGTGCAAAACCAAATATTTCCCGTTTTGTCTTCCAGAAGGCCATAAACAAAATTATTAGCTAATCCTTGTTTCGTAGTAAAATTCACGAAATTTTGCCCGTCAAAGCGACTGATACCGCCACCAAACGTAGCAAACCAAATATCTCCCGTGTTATCTTGAATAATTCCCAGTACCTCGTTGTTAGCCAGACCATTTACGGTTGTATAATTGATAAAACCTTTCCCGTTAAAGCAGCTTACGCCGCCGCCATTCGTCCCAAACCAAAGATTACCCTTTTTGTCTTCCATAAAGCTTGCCACTTCATTGTAGGCCAGTCCTTGCTTGGTAGTATAATTAGTAAAATGTCTCCCGTCATAGCGGCTTACCCCGCCAAAAGTTCCAACCCAAATATATCCCTTTTTGTCTTGCTTTATGCACGAAACTTGATTATGCGCCAATCCCTCCTTCGTGGTATAATTTGTAAAATTTTTACCGTCAAATCGGCTGATACCACCACCATACGTCCCAAACCAAAGATTACCCGCTTTATCTTCTATGATTTCTCCCTGAATTTCATTGTGAGCTAACCCTTGCTTAGTAGTATAATTGGTAAAATTTTTGCCATCATAGCAGCTTACACCACCACTTGTACCAAACCATAGATTGCCTCTTTGGTCTTCCAGTATGCTATAAACCTGGTTACTAGCCAATCCCTGCTTGATAGTATAATTGGTAAAACTTTTGCCATCGTAGCGGCTTACGCCACCACCTAAAGTCCCAAACCAAATATTTCCCATTTTATCCATTGCAGCACAGATAACGCCATCCATAGCCAGTCCTTGATAGCTGGTAAAATTGGTAAAGTGTCCCAGTCCTTGGGCTTCTGGGGCAAGAAGGGGAGCTTTGGTTATGGGGTCAATGAAGGAATGCACTTTAGGGGGAACAGCCATGCGTTTGGCCTTGGGAGTAGGCATGTCTTTTAGGTATATTTTCTTCGGTTGAAGGCTGTCGGGCAGGTGGGCTAATAGCACTACCTGAGGGGCAAGGGCTTTATTGCTTGGTTTGTCCGTCGTGGGAAGTTGTTTTCTGTTTTGGGTACAGGAACAAACAAGCAGAAATAAGATACTTAATGAGAAGGTAAAGTTTAGGTATTTCATGCGTCTGAGGTTTGTTAGTGGGGTTTACCCCACAGGTACGCGTATGGTAGAAACTGTCCCAAACTCCGCTCCACGTTCCGATGTAAAGGTTCCTCCCAATGTACTCACACGACTCAAAATATTGAGCAAACCCATACTGCCTTTGCGTTTGGCTTCGTCGAAATCAAAACTTTTTCCGTTATCTTCTATACGCATAATGAGATTACTACCCACTTGGTAAAGCTGCACTACTACTTTATTGGCTTGGGCATGTTTTAGGATATTGTTGAGTAATTCTTGTGCAATCCGATACAACCCCAACTCCGTTTTTTCTTCGAGTTCTTCGGGCAGATTGAAATGTTCAAACTCTGCTTTTAAGCCCGCATGTTCGAGGCTATTACGCAAGAGCATTTCCAAACTTGGCACCAAACCGTGTTGTTCGAGCGTGGGGGGCATCATCACATGCGAGATATTGCGCACTTCGGTACAGGACTCGTTCAATTGCTCAGAAAGTTCGTTGAGTATCTGCGCTTCGGCAGGAGCTACTTTTTCGATTTTGTTTTGTAATACATTGAATCCCAGTTTCAACGCAACGAGTTCTTGCGCAATGCCATCATGCAAATCTTTGGCAATGCGCTTGCGCTCGGCTTCTTGGGCTTCAATCACGGCATTTAGCCCCAATTGTTGTTCTTTGATGACGGCGGCATCTAAGGCTGCTTTTTGACGCAAACGGTATCGAGTATAAAAAAGGTAGCCTAAAACAAGAATAGCCAACATGCTGGCTGCCAAGGCAATCAGCCACGTTTGTTGGCGAAAATTTTGTTCCCGTTGCTCAATGAGTTCCTTTTCTTTTTTTTCGGTTTGATACTTGGTTTCTACGTCGGCAAGGTTTTTTACATTTTCGGCTCGGAAAAGTGAGTCGTCCAAAGCCATGAATTTTTTGAACCATCCTAACGCTTGCTGGTGATTGCCCAACTTTTCGTGAGCCTTGGCCATTTCCTGATAATAGACCTCTAAAGGTTCAATGAGTTTACGCTCAACCATGATTTTGTACCCTTTCTCGGCATATTTGAGGGCTTCGGCGGGTTGGTTGAGCGCGTTGTAAGCCGTGGCAAAATTCACCAAAGGAAACACCAAGTTGGGTTCTCGTTTGGCTTCTTCCAAATGCTTCATGGAACGTTGGCAATAAGCGATGGCCTCTTTGAAGCGTTTTTTCTCGTTGAGCAAGTGGCACACGCCCCCTTCAATCACCCCCGCTACAAAGATGTTGTCGTATTTGAGTGCAACGGCAATACCCTTGTTAGAATATTCGAGGGCTTTTTCAACGTTAGCAGGTATTGTCCCCAGTTGGGTTCCATAAGCTACGGCCAGATTGTTATAGGTGTACATGGTCTTTTTTTCTTCGCCATGTTCCAGTCTGAGTTTTAGGGCCTTTTCTAAGTAAGCAATGGCTTTGTCGTTGGCTTTTTGGTCTTTGTATAAGTTACCAATATTACTATACGCCGAAGCAACATTGCTATAATTCTGCAATTTTTCGTTGATTTCTACCGACTTCAAGTAGTAGTAAATTGCCGAATCGGGTTTGTACGATTCGGCATACGTTGCCCCAATATCATTGTAAGATTGAGCAATGCCCGTAGGTTCGTTGAGCTGGATACGAAGCGCCAAACACGTCTGAAACAGCCGCATTGCACCCTCCATATCTCCTTTGTCTTTGGCAATATCACCTTGTAAATCAAACGCTTTGGCTTTGCCGAGTTTGCTATTGGCTTGTTCGGCCATCCGCATCAGCGTATCGGCATAGGATTGTGCCAACGATAAATCTTGCTCTTTGGCTTCTCGGGCAATTTGTTCGTAGAGTTCAATCTTTTTTTCTGCATTTTTCTCTTTCAGAAAAACGCTTCGTAAACTGTCAATCAGGCTTTTTTGGGCATATACAGGACTCCATTCCGCAATCACCAACACAACAACCCAACACAAAGGTAAAAAGTGCTTTTTCATACGCAGAAGAGGTTAGGAAAGGTAGTAAAGGTAAGCAAATTTCTAAAATACGCAAATCTGCGTAGTGCAATTACGAAATTCTGCGGATGATTTGGGGGTGGGAGCTGATATACCTTTGTATCATCAAAACAATCAATCAGTTAACCAAATTTTTCTCAACTCAAAATCATTACGACAATGAAAAAAATCACATTCCTCGCCGCTCTTTTGTTCGCAGTTTGTTCTGCTACTTTTGCCCAAACAGCATCTGATGACAAAGCCATTGCCGAAGTTTACAACCAAGCCATGAAGGCTATTGAAAAACAAGATGCACAGGCTATGACGGCTCTGTTTACAGACAATGCCGAACACATTACGCCAATCGGGAGTATTGTTCGTGGAAAAGAGGCAGTACAAGCTAATTTCGTGGGTTTGTTTAAAATGTTTGCCCAACTGCCTAAACCCGACCGTAGCACTCGTGAAGTGCTAAATATGAAAAACCGTTACATTACACCAGAGCTGTTGCTTTCTACTTATACTGAAAAAACAACTTCGTATTTTGGTACTAAGGCCAACGTTGAAGAAATGACTTCTTCTGTATTGCTTTCTAAAAAAGGTGACAAATGGCTCATCGAAAGCCTTACCCTTATCCCAGTGACACCCATGCCTGATTTTTCGCAAACGGCTAAGAAATAATTGCCTGACAACTGTTGGTCGGAAACAACCGATAACACTAAAACAATCAATTAGTTAACCAACTTTTCTAACTTCAAAATCATTACGACAATGAAAAAAATCATTCTTTTCTCCGCTCTTTTTGTTGCTGGCATTGTTTCAGCCCATGCCCAAACCAAATCTGACGAAACCGCTATTAAGGCGATGTTGAAAGATTGCTTCCAAGCCTTTGCCGAAGGAGACAACGAAAGAGGGTTTAGTTACTACGCCGACAATGCTTGGGAAATATCGCCCGATGGTAGCCTTGCTATGGGTAAACAAACGATTCGGGCAGGTTATGATGCTTTTATGAAAATGATAGAAGGCAAACCGAAATTTACTTTTAACAACGTCGAAGTCCGCTTTATTAAGTCCGACGTGGCGATTGTGGCGATGGATTATGAAGCAGACATCAAAATCAACGGACAACAAATAGGTGGCAAATCCAAAGGACTTGGCGTAGTACAAAAAGTCAATGGTAAGTGGCTTCTTGAAGCAGATGCCGCAACTCCTGTGATGCAAATGCCTGACCCGTCGCAAACGGCTAAAAATTAGACAACTAAGTGCCGATGTAATGGAGGGTAGCAACACCCTCCATTAGTATAACAGTGCCACGATTTCATGAGATTGCTCAACCTCTATTCCCAAAATACCATGACCACTCTACTTATTGTTCTCGCAATCGTGTTATTGCCCGTGATTTATAACTGGTTGTTTCCGCTCAAACCACCCGTGTTGGAAGGCTATTTTACCCCAGGTATGACGTTTACTTCCGAAGCCGAAGGGGTTACGCAAAAGGTACTTAAACAAGAAAACGGCTTAGTACTGACCGAGGTTGTTTTCGCTCCCCATGCCGCAGGCCCGCCAGAGCATTTGCACATCGGTTTCGACGAAAGCGGCACGGTCAAAAAAGGGACACTCACGATAAAGATTGATGGCCAACCCAAACAGCTTCGGGCGGGGGAAAGTCTAATTCTTCCCAAAGGGCATTACCACTCCTTGTACAATGAGACTGATGAGATTGTAGTGGCAGAGGGTACTATCCCTGAGCATTTTATGTACTGTTTGGCGCAAATGTACCCACTTTTTATAGATAACTCACCGCTGACGATGGTACACTTATTCTACAAAATGGCACTGCTGGGCGACATGGCTGATACCTATGTAAAAGGCGCACCCGTTGCAGGAATGAAATTTATCAAAACTGTTTTAAAGCCCTATGCACGAGTATTGGGGTATAAGTTGTACGATGACAAATCGAAGCCAGATAAAATACGCAAATCTGCGTAGTGCAATTACGAAAATCTACGGATGATTTAGGAGAAATGCTGATCTACCTTTGAATCATCAAAGTAATTATTTCTAAACCTAAACACCTCTAAATCATGAAATCTTCTCCTTTTCAATCCGTCTGTGCTGTGTTGGGTCTTGTGTTGGTGGTATCGATATTGTTTTACGGCGTAGTTCAACTGACCGAATTATTGCAAGATTTTTCTTCTGAAATGGGACGCTACGAAGCATGGATGGCTTCGGGGATGAGTCGTTAATTAACTGCTAATCTTTTACTGCAATGAAAAAATTAGCATCCTTCTGGTTAGATTTCTTAATCTGCTTTGCAAGAGGCATGGGACTTATTTCTGCTGATTGCGGCGAAGAACCCATTTCTACCAAAACAATTTTGTAACTTTCTACAAATCAACCCTTTACGACAATGAAAAAGATTCTCAAATGGGTAGGCATTGTTCTACTTTCGTTGGTAATTTTGGTAGGTATCGCCGCCTTTTATTTCTCCAATAGTTTTGATAGCCGCCTTACCAAAGCCTATGACGTAACACCAGCTGCGGTGCAAATTCCGACTGACTCTGTCTCAATGGCAGAGGGTAAACGCTTGGCGAACATCCATTGTACAGGCTGCCACGGGAAAAACTTGGAAGGTACAGCCTTTTTTGAAGACCCTTCATTGGGTTCTATTCCTGCTTCTAATCTAACAGCAGGCAAAGGAGGCAAAGGTAGCGTATATACGGAAGCGGATTTTGTACGAGCCATTCGGCACGGGGTCAAGAAAGATGGCAAACCCGCCTTTATTATGCCTGCTAAGGAGTTTCAATACCTCAGCGATGCCGATTTAGGGGCCATCGTGGCGTATGTAAAATCAACCACCCCCGTTGATAAATCATGGCCTGCCCCTTCGCTTACCTTTATGGCAAAAGCACTGGCAGGTGCAGGGCTGTTTGGCGACGTAATTAACGCCGAAAACATTGACCATGCCGCTATCACCAAAGTAAGCGCC